>CAYVQU010000079.1:0-23049 GCA_964453155.1 uncultured Anaerolineales bacterium
TCACAGACCCAACGATGGCGAACTGCCGCTGCTAATTCTGCATAAACTCTATTGTAAATGACGCGGTTCTAGGGATTTTGGCAGGGACGAATCAGGGGTGGGGTGTGTCGGTCGTTTCAGGAACGGGCTGTAACTGCCGGGGTTGGAATCACGACCACACCCGTGAAGGTCGAGTGGTCGGCGGGGCCAGTGAATGGTCAGGCGAATTTGCGGGTGGTTATGACATTTTGGCCAAAGCCATGCAGGCGGTTACTTTTGAGTGGGTCCACCGCGGTCCGAAAACGGACCTGAGTGCGGCTTTTATCGAAGCAGCCGGGGCTGATGATTTAGATGACTTGATTGAAGGTCTCTATGTAGAGCGTTACTATCCATTTAGCCGCGACTTAGTGCTAAAAGTGTTCGAAATCGCGGCCAGTGGCGATGGTGCCGCTTTGGATGTGATCCGGTGGGCCGGGTGTGAACTTGGTAAAATGGCTGCGGGTGTAGTTCGCCAAATAGATCTGCAAACTGAAGCCTTCGATATCGTTCTCATCGGCAGCGTTTTTAAGGGGCATCCTTTGATAGCCGCGACCATCCTGGAGACCGTTCAAAAGGTTGCCCCCCAGGCCAGAATTGTCCATCTCACTGCACCACCCGTGGTCGGGGCCGTATTACTCGGAATGGAACAGGTCGGTGTCAATGGCTATGCTCACCGCAAAAAGCTGATTGAAACCACAATCGCGATTTCAGAATAAATAACCTGACCATAGTTCGTTGTTAGGTTTAATCTTGAGAAACCGCACCCTTCGATACGACCAAGAAAGCATTGGTCTACTCAAGATGTTATTTGATAAAGAATAACTTTACAGAGCACCGGAAGTCGTATTCCCAAATTGGAAATCCGTACTCCTTATGACGAAAGAATTTATTGATTTTGCCCAAAAATTAGCGACAGCCAGCGGAGATATCATTCGCAAGTATTATCGTTCTGAAATCACGGTCGATGAGAAATCAAATCGGACCCCGGTGACGGCGGCGGACCTTGAATCTGAACAGATCATGCGGGATTTGATCCGGGTCCATTATCCCCACCACAGCATTCTGGGTGAGGAGTTTGAGACGATCAATCCTGAGGCCGAGTTTCAATGGGTGTTGGACCCCATTGACGGTACCAAAAACTTTGTCACCGGGATGCCTTTGTTTGGAACCTTGATCGCCCTCCTAAAAAATGGGCAACCCCTCATCGGGGCGATCAACAACCCTATTTTAAACGAGTTCCTCGTTGGGGATAGCAACCGGACTTGGTTAAACGGGAAACCTGTCCAAGTCCGAGAATGTGAATCGATTGAGAAGTCGACCCTATTGGTCACTTCTCACTGGAATGTCGAAAATCACCGCGATCGTCATGCCTTCGATGTCCTCTCCCGCCGGGCCAAACTTTACCGCAGTTGGGGCGATTGCTACGGCTATTATCTGGTTGCCACCGGTTACGCCGACATTATGATCGACCCGGCGATGTATTTTTGGGATGTCGCCGCCCTGGTCCCCATCATCCGCGGCGCGGGTGGTACGATCACCGACTACTTTGGCAATGATCCGATGACGGGTGAGGGCGCGGTTGCAACCGCGGGACCACTACACGCCGAGGTCATTGAAGCCTTGAAGCCGAAATAGTGAATTGTGAACTTTGAATTGCGAATGACGAACGAGACCAATCAGACCATTTAAACATTGGAGATTAAACCATGCAATGGGAAAACTTAACTGCCTTAGATTTTGAAAAATACGTTGTGGAATGCCAGGGGGTTGGCATCATTTCGATTGGTGTGATCGAAGCGCATGCCTCGCATCTCCCTTTGGGGACCGATACGCTTGCCTGCCATCATGTTGCCACCCAAGCGGCCGAACTCGAATCGGCTATTGTTTTTCCATTCTATCCCTATGGCGTCAATATCGAATCTGCCCACCTGCCGGGATCAGTGTTCATCAAACAGGATTTGATCTTTGCCCTGCTTGAAAACGTCTGCGACGAAATGGCTCGCAATGGATTGAATAAGATCATTCTTCATAATGGGCATGGCGGGAATCGCTATTTCTTGCCATTGTTCACCCAAATGCTGCCGGGAAAAAATAAACCTTATGTCGTTTATCAGGCCAATCTGGGCCATTTCCCTGGCGCCGAAGAGATTTTAGAAAGCGGCGAATACGGCCATGCCTGTGAAGCCGAAACCAGCATGATGCTCCACATCGCCCCCGAATTGGTCAAAATGGAACAGGTGCCGCCCAAACCCTTCACCAGCCTGAAACGCAATGAAGAATTACAAAACGTCGGGGGCTACACTCAGGTGGATTGGTATGCCATGTATCCCCACATGTATGTCGGCGATTCTTCCAAAGCCACGGCTGAGAAGGGTAAGTTCATGGTCGAACATGAAATTGAAGCCCTGGCGAATTTCATCAAAACCGTCAAATCCGACGAAGTGACCCCTGGACTGGTGCAAGAATTCAACGCTCGAATGACAAAACCGGAATCGCCAGATTTCTGGACCGAGGGCTAATTGTGAAGTTGGACGGTTTTTCATTCACAATTAACCATTAACCGTTCACAATCACCATTAATCTGAACCTTAACATGACCCTCACATCCCACCCATCGCCCAGCGACCTCCGCAAAATCCGCCTGTATTATTTCATATTTACCGGCGCGGGTGGGTTTATTATCCCGTTTTTGAACTTGTTTTACCGGCGCCAGGGTTTGAGCGGCACTCAAATTGGATTGCTGGCAACCATTGGGGCGATAACCGCCTTGATCATTGCACCATTTTGGGGCCGATGGAGCGACCGCATCACCGACCCTCGGCGGTTACTCCAAGGGGCCTTTGTTGGGTCAGCGGTAGTGTATCTCTTGATCAGCCAACAGAATGCCTTTGTGTGGCTGGCGGTTTTGGCCTGTTTTAACGGTTTTCTAGGGTCCGGGATGGACCCGCTTTCGGATGCGATGACGCTGGCGATGATTAAGGATGTGCCCAAGACCGGATTTGGCAGCATCCGGTTGTGGGGCTCGTTGGGCTGGGCCGTAGTCGTTCTGGCCGCGGGCTGGCTGATCGAACAGACCGGGGTGCTGGCCGGATTCATCGGTTACGCCGTGATGATTGTGCTGACCGCGGCCGTTTTGGGCTGGCTGAACTACCATAAAACGAAGCCAGAAACGAAAGATCGTCTTCAGAGTGTTGCTACCGGTGAAATGTTGAAGTTAGTAACCCAAGATCGGGCCCTGATTGGCTTGGCCATCGCCATTGGGATTTCGTGGCTCACCCGCTCCGGTCTGTACCAATTTCAGGCCATTTACCTGGATCAACTTGGGGCCGGGGAAGCCCTGATTGGACTGGGTTCCACCCTCGGGGCTTTGGTCGAACTTCCGGCGATGTTGTGGGCCGATCGCCTGATCCGGCAGCGGGGCTCCCATCAACTGGTCGGGTTCACTTTTCTGGTCTACGCCTTCATGAACGTCTGTGTGCTGGCATTCCCCGCCGTCCCGACCATCATCGCCATGAGCGCGGTTGGGGGGATCGCCTTTAGTTTTTATAACGTCGGGCTGGTCGTATTTATCGGCGAACGGGCTCCCTTGGGCCAAACCGCGACCACCTTAGCCCTCTACACCAGTACCCTGCGCGGCCTGATCGTCATCGCGGCCGGACCGCTGGCAGGTGCCATTTTCGATGCCGTTGGGGCGTACTGGCTTTATGCCGTGGCCCTCGGCGGCAGTATTATCAGTTGGTTGGTTTTTCGATTACTGGTTTCCGGTAATCGCAGTCTAATATTTAATGGTGAATAATGAATTGTCAATTGTGAATGTTGGCAAACCCTCTTCACAATTAACCGTTCACCAGTCATCATTCACAATTAACAGGAGCTAGAAATGTCTAAACTCGCAATTTTTGGTGGTGAACCCACCCGAAAAGAACCTTATCCCGAATGGCCCGTCCATGATGAGCGGGATGTCGAGGCCGTCACCCGCGTGGTGAAATCTGGCAATTGGGGCGGTTACCCCTACCCGGGGCCGGAAACGCAGCGCTTCTTGAAGATGTTCGCTGAAATGCAGGGTGGCGGCTATCCCGTGGCGGTTGCTAACGGTACTGTCACGATGGAAGTGGCTCTGCGCGCGGCCGGAATCGGTTGGGGCGATGAAGTCATCGTTCCGGCAGTGACTTTCCAGGCGACTGCCGCAGCGCCGATGGCCGCGGGGGCGATCCCTGTGATCGTCGACGTGGACCCCGAGAATTACTGCATTGATCCGGAGGCGATTAAGGCTGCGGTCACCGAGAAGACCCGGGCCATTATCCCCGTTCACCTCGCGGCTCAAATGGCCGATATGGACGCCATCATGGCGATCGCTGAAGAACATGATCTCATCGTAATCGAGGACTGTGCCCACGCGCATGGGGCGAAGTGGAATGGAGAAGGCGCGGGGACTATCGGTCATTTCGGGTCCTTCAGCCTGCAATCGTCCAAAATCCTGACATCGGGTGAGGGTGGCGTGCTGCTGTGCAAAACCCCAGAGTTAGCCGCCAAAGCCGCCGGGATCATTAACTGTGGCCGCTCCCATGATCCTGAGACGATGAAAGAAACTGGCAATGATTACGTCTTCGGGGCCAATTACCGCATGAGCGAATTAGCCTCATCTCTGGCTGCCGTTGGCGTCGAGCGTTTCCCTGAACAGGCCAAACAGCGCGAAGAGATGATCGGTTACATGGAAGAAAGTTTGAGCGAAATCCCCGGAATCCGCTTGCTGCGCCGTGACCCCCGGCACACGACTCGGTCCTTCTACCAGTTCATCTTTGCCCTGATACCAGAAGAATTTGGGGCCGAGCACGAAGAAGTTTGTTATGCCTTGTGGAAAGAAGGGATTCCGTGCGATACCGGCTACGAAGCCATGCACAATTACACCCTCTTCCAGCCCGGGTTGTCAAAACTAGCCGTCCCGAGTGCTTTCCCCGAGTATTTCGAGTTTGAGAAGATGGAATTTCCCGAAGCCACCCGCGCCGCCGAACATGAAGCCGTCGTCTTGGCCGAGAATGTTTTCCGGGCTGGGCACCAGGGCGTCGATGACGCCATCGCCGCGCTCCAGAAAGTTCAAGCTAACGCGGCTGAATTGAAGGCTGCCGCGGAACAGTGGAAAGTCGAGCAAGAGTAGGTGAATTAGGGTTTGAACGTGGATGACGCGAATGGCCAAGTATGGCTTGACGAATCCGCGCGGATATTTGCAGATAAAACTGTATCTCCTCAAAATTTATGGGATCAACTCGACCCGCACCCTTCGATACACCCTGTTACTCAGGATGCTTATCGTTTCCTCTGGAATTTTGAGATTGAACAAAAAAAATCCGCGTAAATCCGCAAAATTCGCGTCATCCGGGTTCCATTTAACCTTCATGCTTAGAAAAACTTCCTCACCATCAAAAATATTGACCCTTTTAGGGTTTGGGACCGCGATTTCGCTCTTGGGTGACGCGACTCTGTATACGGTATTGCCTAGTCCGACGATCGCGGCTGAAGCCGGGGTGACGTTGGCGATGGTGGGGATTTTATTGGGTGTCAATCGGGCCATCCGGGTGGTGCTCAATGGTCCGGTAGGGTTGCTGTATGATCGCATGCCGCGGCGGGGTCTATTGGTTTTATCGCTAGCTTTGGGGGCGGGGGCGAGCGTGGTGTACGCCCTGGGGCACGGGTTCTGGCCACTGTTTTGGGGTCGGATCTTGTGGGGTGTCGCCTGGGCTTTGTTGTGGGTCGGTGGGAATGCGGTTGTATTAGACGTTTCCACGGATGAGAATCGGGGTCGTAACAGCGGTCAATATCAGATGTGGTTTTTTATCGGGGTGGCCGGAGCTTCGTTTTTTGGGGGATTATTTACTGATCTGATGGGATTTCGCGGCGGCTTATGGCTCAGCGCGCTTTTGATCGGGGGTGGCGCGGTTTTGTGGCTGCTGTTTTTGCCTGAAACGCGACCGTCACAACCAGAGAAACCAGAATCTGTTAGAAAATCAAGTGCCAACGATTTTGAATGGTGGTCCGTTGTGAAAGCGGCCTTTCCAATGTTCGTATATCGGTTTGTCATCGCCGGGGTGATTGCCTCCACCACGGTCCTGTGGTTGGAAAACTTGTTTGGCACCCAATTCGCCATTTTTGGTTTGCTCATCCCTTTGGCGACTGCCAGTGGTTTGTTTCGGGCTGTGGTGACCCTTATCAGCATCGTTGGCGCCCCCGTAGCCGGATTCTGGTCTGATAAGATTCGTAAACGCTGGCCTGTTTTGGGGGTAACTTCGTTTTTGGGCGGAATCGGATTGTGGTTGATGAGTCTAAATCTGTTGGGTTTGGGTTTGATGGGTGGTTTTCTTTCCCAAATTAGTGGGGGTAGTATTGGTTCATTGGTGCCGGCAATTTCTGGTGATCAGGTAGAAAAATCCCAACATGGCCGCGCTTTGGGTCTTATATATACGATCGGGGATTTTGGTAGCACATTGGGACCACCGATTGCTTTAGGATTATTGAATACTGGGGCGGTTTCATTAAACTGGATTTATCAGGGATGCGCAGTAGTTTTTATTTTCCTCGGTATTTTTTCTGGGCTGCAATCCCAGCGAGAGAGGCCCTTAGCGGAATTAAAAGGAGTGTAAGATGAAAGTTTGTATTGTGGGTGGCACCGGAAATATCAGTGAAAGTATCGTAAATTTATTGCTGGAGCAAAACTATGAAGTAACGGTTTTCAATCGTGGCCAACGTCGACCGACCCCGGAGGGGGTCCGCATGATCCAAGGTGATCGCGGCGATCGCGCAGAATTCGAAGCCAAAATGCAAGCCGAAAAGTTTGATGCAGCCATCGATATGATCTGTTTTACCGCTGAAGATGCCCAGAGCAGTATCCGGGCCTTCCGCGATGTAGGCCAGTTTGTGATGACATCCACGGTTTGCACTTACGGGATCGACTACGATTGGCTGCCAGTGACCGAGGATCATCCCCTGCGGCCGACGACTGCTTATGGTCGAGGGAAAATGGCAGCCGATGCCGCGTTTATGGCGGCCTATTACCGGGATGGCTTCCCCGTGACGATCATCAAACCCTCCACGACCTATGGGCCTCAACAAGGGATTGTGCGGCAAGTGGCCTGGGATTTCTCCTGGATTGATCGCGTCCGTAAGGGAAAACCGATATTAATTTGTGGCGATGGGAATGCTATCCACCAATATTTGCATGTGGAGGATGCCGCCAAAGCGTTTGTTGGGGTGTTAGGTAAAGAACATACGATCGGCCAGACGTACAATATGGTCAAACGCGGCTTCACTACCTGGTCCGATTACCACCGAGTTGCCATGAAAGTTTTGGGCCGGGAAGTGGAATTGGTCGGTGTCCCCCTGGAGATGCTCCGCCAAATGAACGTCCCTGAATTTGGTATCTGTGACGAAATTTTTGCCCACCACGTTTATTACGGGGCCGAAAAACTTTTCCGTGATGTGCCCGAATTCCAGCCTGAAATTTCATTGGAGGCTGGGATGGCGCAGGTCTTCGAAGTGATGGACCGAGAAGGCCGCATCCCCAACTCAGATGATCTTGCCTGGGAAGATGAGATTATTGCAAAAGTGAAATCATTTTTGTAACCGCCACTGAACGCGGATAAACCCAGATATAAATTTATCCGCGTTCAGCTGTGTTTATCTGCGGTTTAATTTCCCGCCAAACAAAAACCGGATAACCAACCCCTAAAATTGTCGCGAAGACAAACCATTGAAGCGCGTAACTCAGATGCGGCCCAGCAGTGATTTCGATGCTGGGTAGACTGGCGTAGGGGAGAATGTCATCACCCGCGCCGGGAGATTGTTGAATGTAGATTGGTAGCAGGGGGTAAGGGAGTTGCGGGGAGAGTTTCTCAATATTGATGAAGTTCCAGGCCCGAGAGCTTTCACCAGGCTGGAGGGTCGGGTCAGGGCGGCCCCCGAAAGAGGGCTCCTGCGAAAGACGAATGATCCCATGAATGTCGACGGTGCCCGGTTCTTCAAATTCAGCCCAATCATCCGATTGATAGGCCTCCAGTGGAATCCAGCCGCGGTCTACCAGCACGGCCGTATCGGTTCCGGCAATCACCAGGGGAGTCAACAGTCGTACGCCGGGGTGATCCTGCCAGGATTGATTGCGTATAGCCACTTCTTGAGTGTGATCATATTCGCCAAAAACGTCCACTTCTTGGTATTCCATATTTGCCAGATCAAGATCAAAGACCTCCGGTCCTAACATTATCGCCGGGGCCTCGATCTGCTCCTGGTAATGGGCGTTAAATGTCTTGCGCTGGGCCAGCCGGTCTAGCTGCCAAAAACCCAGGCGGATCATGACGCCAATTGCTGCGATGACAAGTAGAGAGGTAAATAGCCATTTTGGGGAGAAAAGCTGGCGCATCATGCCTAACCTCTATGTTTTTTTACCGGAAATACCAACAAACTGTAGACAAAAAAGAACATCGCCGTCGGGGGTCCGGCTAAGGCGAAGGCCTGCAGGCGCGAACGGGCTGTGGTCCGCGGGCTGACGTTGAAATCGAGGTATTGGGAGGGGGTGAAGGTGCAGCCCAGGGTATATTTGTTGGCGTCATCCATGTTCAGGCTGGCGCTGGTCCCGGCGGGGATGTAGAGCGGCCCCAGTTCATGGGGGACGTCGTCGTGATTGGTCACCTGCAAGGTATCGCCAATGACAAAGGTTAGTTCAGCCGGGATTTCAGGTGGGTTTTCGCCCGCGGCAACTTGTTCAGCAGTGCCGTACGGAATGGTAAGCTCGATGGTTTCCGGCGGACGGTCTGTTTTCGATTTCTGCAGCCGGTGGGCCGTTTCGTTGATCAATCCTACGAAGCTGAGCGCAATCAGGGCACACAGCAAGAAGCGGATGAGGTAGGGGGTATATTTAGAAGTCTGCATTTTATTGCATGTGATCAGTAAACAGTGACTGACAAATTGTCCACTGATTACTGATCACTGCTTACCGTTCACTGTTTCACTGAGCAACACCGTTAGATCCGCGGCCATCGCTTCCCAGGCCATACCAAAAGGGAATGTCAGGCGCAGGTTTCCGGCCCGGTCAATGACGAAGAGGCGGGCGGTGTGGTCGATCAGATAGCCAGAGGCCCCCTCAACTTCGTTGACGCCGACATAAACGCCATAGTCGGCCCAGACCGCTTCCAGGGCAGGACGGGTGCCGCTCAGCCCGTAGAAGGCCGGGTTGAAGGTGGTAATGTATTCTCCGAGTTTTGCGAGTTCGTCACGCTCAGGATCGACGGTGATCATGACGACGTCGAGGTCAGTAGCCTGGTCCCCCAGTTTTTCTTTGACTTGGGTGAGATCATACAGGGTAGTGGGGCAAACATCCGGGCAGAAAGTGTAACCAAAATAGAGCAGCACAATTCGGCCGCGATGATTAGAAAGCCGGAAAACTTTACCATCGGCGGCGGTCAACTCAAAATCCGGGGCCGGGCTGGGAAAATCGATCACCGAACCTTGGTAAACATATTGGGGCTGAAGGATAACCATTGTCACGAAGAGCAATACGGCTAAGGCGAAAAGTCCGATTCCCAATTGGAATAATAACTTACGGTTCAAGCGCACATCCTTAACAGAGTTAGTTTTCCTCCCCTATCCAGGGTAGGCGAGTAGCAAATTCCAAGAGTGACAAATCACCATAAATCTCAATCCGGTGTAAGTAATACAAGTCATTGAGGTTATGGGTCCACTCTTTGCCTAAACCGACGGCGGCGACATAGCCATATTCACTTACTTTTCGACCTACATAGGGATCAATCGCCCCAAAGGGATAGGCGAAGGTTTGTACTTCACCCAGGTCCAATTTTCCTTCCAACGATAGTTTTGATTCGTAGACTTCAGCCCGGACAATTTCATGGTCTGAGGTTAAATCAACATGATTGTTACTATGATTGCCAATATCCCAACCCGCAGCCAGCATTTCTTTGATTTGTACTTCGTCTACGAAATCGTCGGCCCCAATCCGCTTAGGGAGAATATAAATCACCCCGGGGAAATCAAACTTCTGCATGATGGGGAAGGCATTCTCGTAAACGTTAATATGCCCATCATCAAAAGTCAGGACAATGGGTTTGGGGGGGAGGTCTGCGCCTTTAAGGAGGGCCTCGAGCAGCAATTCCATGGTGATGGGGGTGTAGCCCCAATTTTTGAGCGCATACATTTGCGCCTCAAAATCGGGAACTGAGACCTGATAACGATTTTCGAAATCTTCGCCCCGCACATGATGATAAAGCAAAATGGGGACCGTAACTTCACCAGGGGGATTAAATGCCCAGGTTTGGGTAGCGGTCGGCCCAGAAGTGGCCGTCGCGGTGGGGGGGAGTTCAGGAACTGAGGTAGACGTTACAGTGGGGGTCGGGCTGGGGAGACTCGGTGTAGGTGTGGCACTAGGCTCAACTTGAATTTCGGGTGTTGCGGCTGCCGATATGGGAGTCGCTTGAGCATTGCAAGCCGATAGTATTAGACCAAAAAGAACGCTGCTAAAGAGCCAAAATGATCGTAGTTTGCTTGTATTGTTCATGGCGGTGAATTATAACCGGTTTAAGGATGACCCCCAGGGGTGGGATTCAAAATTTCATAGAATGGAATGCAGTTCCGGTGTAAGAGCCGAGACGGAACCACATTCCAAAGCAGATCAAAAATTTAACCAGCTACAGTACCAATCAGATATAACGCGGGGTAGAAGAAAATCCAGACCACATCGATGAAATGCCAATAAACCGCGGCGGCTTCGACGCCCCAATGTTCTTCCGCGCTGTAAACGCCTTTTTTCCCGTTCCGATAAATGATGAACAGGAAAATGACGCCGGTCAGAACGTGGAAGGCGTGCATGCCGGTTAGCATGTAAAAGATGGCTCCGTGAACGCCGGCTTCTGGTCCGAAGGGGGCGAGTTGCCACTCAACGCCGACGACGCCAATGAGAAAGCCTACCCCCAAAATCAGGGTTATGAGGGTGCCCCGTAAGAAGGTTTTCGTGTCCCCGTGAGCGATGGCAGTCTCAGCCCGATTCATGAAGAAGGAGCTGATCAACAGCACGGCAGTGACGATCAATCCGAGCCATTGTTCCAGGTGGGGCCGGGTGTTCCCCAGGAGATAAAAACGAGAAACCAGCAGCCCGGCAAAGACAAAACTATCTGACAAGATGAACAGCCACAACCCTAACCGGTTAGTGTCGGTTTTATATTTATACGTTGAACGGATATCTTCTAAAGATGTCATTTTAGTGTGTGCCATTTTTATGGCCCTCCTCATTGCTGAAAACGCGGCCAATATGCATGTAATTGGTAAGTACAAACCAGGCTTTCAGGAGCGCGATCCCGAACATCAGCCAGGCCCAGTTGAAATCTACGGCCGCGACCACGAACTCAATCACCGTCAGCACTGCTAGAATGATGAGCACCGTCACACCAAGTTTGAAAGCTTGTTTTTTCTTGTCGTCCATGTTTATGTCCTAATTTTGACTTGGATTCGGATCGTTATTATGTAGAAATCCGCGTCCCGGTTTAATAGCACCCTTCGATATACCCTGCGCTATGCTACGGGTTACTCAGGATACTGTGAGTTATCTTGTCTCTAATTTCCACTCTCTATCGCCTTGACATACGGAGCATCTTTCAACCCGTAATCATAGGGTTCGCCAACCACTTCAAAGGGATGATGGGCGTAATTATGATCGGGAATGGGGGTTGGTAGGGTCCATTCGGGTGACCGCGATCGCCAGGGATTGGGATCTGCCGCTTCACCGTGTTTGATGGATTTCCACATATTGTAGAGGCCGACTAGCACCGCTATGAAGATGACAAATCCCGAAATCGTGATGATCAGGTGGGTGAAATCGAAGTTCAAAGCCGGATCATAATCCGCGATGCGGCGACGCATCCCCAACAGTCCCACCCGCATTTGACCCAAGGACATGATATAGAAGGCTGGGAACATCAACCAGAAAT
Organism: uncultured Anaerolineales bacterium; assembly: GCA_964453155.1. Lineage (GTDB taxonomy): Bacteria > Chloroflexota > Anaerolineae > Anaerolineales > UBA11858 > CAYVQU01. The sequence continues at coordinate 12,000 of CAYVQU010000079.1, forward strand.
GCCATTTCCCCAGTTTTTCACTGTACATTTTCCCCGTAACTTTGGGGAACCAGTAGTACACAGCTGCAAAGAAGGGGAAGACATAACCACCGAACATGGTGGCATGGAAGTGACCGACAATCCAGTACGTATCATGGAGATGGAGGTCGGTGGCAACGGTGGCGTTAGGCGGCCCAGTCAATCCGCCCAGGAGGAAGATCGTAATGGCTCCCAGCGTGAACAACATCGGCGTGGGGAACTCGATCTTGCCGCGCCAGAGGGTGCCCACCCAGCTAAAGAATTTTACGCCGGTAGGCACTGCGACCAGCATGGTGGAATACATAAATGGCACTCGTAAATATTCTTCCATTCCCGAAGTGAACATGTGGTGGGCCCACACAAAGAAACCCACCAGGGCGATCCCTAAGGACGACATCGCGATCCACTTGTAACCGAATAGGGGTTTGCGCACGAAAGGTGGTAAAAGCTCGGAGATGATCCCCAGGCCCGGCAGAATAAAGACATAAACGGCGGGATGGGAGTAAAACCAGAATAAGTGCTGGAATAAGATGACATTTCCGCCTTTATCTGGATCAAAGAAGCCCATTCCAAACAGCCGCTGGAACATGACCATTTGGAAGGATAACCCGATCAACTGAGTGGCCGTCAGCCCGATGATGGCGGTAGCCACTGCCGAGAAGACGAAAATGGGCATCCGGAAATAGTTCATTCCTGGGGCGCGCATCCGAATGGTGGTTACGATAATGTTGAGAGACCCTAAAATTGATGAGAAACCGATGAAATATACGCCCAGGAAGAACATCTGCATCCCGATGGGGGCACGGGCACTCAGCGGGGGATAGGCGGTCCAACCCGTGTCAAAGCCACCCAGAAATAGGCTGCTCACGACCCAAATTGCACTCGGGACATTGATCCAAAAGGCGAAGGCGTTCAGCCGCGGGAAAGCCATATCGCTGGCCCCGATCAACAAGGGGACGAGATAGTTCGACATGGCGGCCACCCCTAATAAAATCGCCGCGATCATGATCATCCCATGCAGCCCGATTAGGGTGTTGAACATATTCAGCTCGACGACCTGTAAACCTGCGGCCGCCAGTTCGGTACGGAAGATCAGGGCGAAGATGCCGCCCAACCCCAGGAGGGCAACCGCGGTCACGAAATATTGAATTCCGATAACCTTGTGGTCCAGATTGAAGCTGAAAAACCGCAGCCAACGCGGTTTTTCAGCGGGCCAGTCATGATCATCGGAGGTCGCTTCCCCCTGTGACCATTTAAACCAATCGGTGAAAGCCCCCACCCCGGTCATGAAACCCATCACGCCCAGAAAACCGCCAAACACCCAGGCCGGTTCAGCCGCCCAAGCCGGCAGACCCATAATCAGGCGGATCAAGGTAACGATCCCCATCCCAATGAGTAAGCCGATAATTTGATAGATAATCCCGCGTACAAAATCGGTGGATAAAAAGCTTGCTTTTTGCGTTTCTGTCATTATTCTGCTCCGAAGAGGTATTTTGGCGTTAGTGAATCGTTAATAACTGAGGAAAATGTCCGGCAATCCCATCCATGATAAATTCGATGGCGATCGAAGCAATGATCATCCCCATGACCTTGTTGATGATGAGGGTGGTCGTGGGGTTGAAAAATCTCCCCATTGTTGTGGCGCCGCGAAAGGCGAGGTATATAATCACAGCTACCGTCAGGATTGCCAGGGCGACCAAGATTAAATGGGCGCTTGAGGGATGCAAACCGGCATAGATGAGCACTGTACTGATCGCTCCCGGCCCGGCTAAGAGCGGGATGGCCAGGGGAGCGATGGCAATCGAGATGGGGTTTAGGTCTTCTTTTTTAGCTGAATCAGCTCCATCTGTTCCCGAATCTGATCGCAGCATTTCGAGGGCCGATAGCAGGAGCAGCAGCCCCCCCGCCACCTGAAAGGCGGCTAACGTGATCCCGAAAAAACCTAATAAGGCATCGCCGGTAAAATTGAAAACTGTCAGGATCAAAAAATAAGTGATAACCGTAACGAGGGCCACTTGGTTCTTTTTTTTGACATCAAGATGATCGACATAGCTGACAAAGACGGGCGTAGCGCCTAAGGGGGCGGTGATCGCCAGCAAACCGAACAGCAATTTTGAATATTCTGTCCAATTGAGTAATTCAGACCAATCAAACATTGGATACCTCGCTAGCAGGTTACAAGTTGAAGTTGTTGGTTCAAAGTTGCCAGCGGATCATCTCAACTGGCAGTTTATTACGATAAACTTGACACCTTTTTCTATTTCAAACTCTTGATAAATTCGATCAAATCCTTAATTTGGGCTTCGCTCATGTTCTGGCCAGTCGGCGGCATCACGATACTTTCGTAACCGGCAGTAATCTGAGCCTGCGGCTCCAGAATAGAGCGGATCAGGAATTCATCATCCACCGTGACCGTGGTGCCATCGGACAAGGTTTCTTCTGATCCATATAAGCCGAACCAGGTTGGCCCCGCTTTTTTCTCGCCGTCGATCGAGTGACAGGCCAGGCAGCCAAATTGGGTGTACCAGATTTCGCCGCGTTCGACCGGATCTGCAGAGATACTGGCGAGTTGCTGCTCGACCCAGGCTTCGTAGCCATCTTGCGAGACAACTTTGACCGGCGCATTCATGTAGGCGTGTTCCAGGCCGCAGAGTTCGGCACAGCGGACAGTATAGCTGCCCAATTCGGTCGGAGTGACCCGTAGTTCGCGTTCCATCCCTTTGCCGGGCAGGGCATCCTGTTTGACCCGGAATTCTGGCACCCAAAACGAGTGGATGACATCATTGGATGACAAGTTTAATAAAGCCTGTTTGTCGACCGGCAAAACCAACTCGGTCGAAGAAAAACCCTCTTCGTAATCAAATCGCCAGGACCATTGTTGGCCAATGACATCGATTTCGATGGCCTGCGGGTCAGCCCGACGGGTTTCCGCCAAGGCGGTGGAACCGATGAAGGCAAAGTACAGCACAATGGCCAACGGGACCAGAGTCCAAACAACTTCTAAACCAGTGTGACCTTCAAAATGATCCCCATCCCCTTCTTCGCCCGGTTTGCGACGGAAGACAATGATGCTGTAAAGCATAAAACCAACGATTAGGGCGAATAAAAATGAGATTACCCAGATTTCCAGGTTGAATAACCGGTCGATGGGTTCGCCTTGCAGACTAGCTAAGTCGGGCATCAATCCCAGCGCTTGCAGGCTGAACCCAACGATCAAAGTCAATGCTGCGACCAGGATGGCCACGCGAATAAAATGCTTCATGTTTTTTCTCCTCGCTCAGTTTGGACTGCAGTCGAGTCAATTGGTAACCAATCTTCAATTTTGGAGGCTGCCAGGGTCCGGCGATCATAAACAATGGCCTCAGACCCGGCCGAACCTTCCTTCAGTGATAATAAAACCAGGCGGATTTCGCGCGTGCTTTTGATGAATTGTTGCAGCACTTCATCGCGATTAAGATGCACATCATCGTAATCCACGATGACCAGATCGGGTTGGTGGCTGGTGAGTGCTGTGATGGTTTCTGTTACGTTGGAAACAATACCCACGATTTTTAGCTTCTTCCCCCAATGGTGCTCCAAGAGACTCTTAAGTCCTTCCCCAAATAAGGGGTGGCTGGAAGCAATTAAAACCTGGTGAATCGTGGTATCGGCAGACATCCCCCAATTTATATCAAATTAGACCAAAATTATCATCATTCCTTTGGAGAAGTAGCGGGTGATTTATTGATCACCCAAATGGGTGATTTCGGGTGTGACAATTCGGCCTCAAATAAGCTTGGCTTTAATCGCCACCCGAACGGCCTCTGCCCGGGTAGATACCCCCACTTTTTCCATCACCTTGCGGACATGAGTCTTTACAGTGTTTTCGGAAATATGTAAATCGGTTGCAATCTGCGGGTTCGTTTTCCCCTGAGCCAACTCTTGCAAAACTTCCATTTCACGATTTGTGAGGGAAAAATCGTTGGCTGTCTCTTTTGGCCCTTCCCGCACGACTTTCATTACCTGGGCGGTGACCTCTGGCGCCAAAATGGATTTCCCCGTCAGTGCCATTTTGATGTTTTTGTGCAGTTCCTCAGGCTCTGAATTTTTTAAGAGATAACCATCCGCACCGGCTTTGATGGCCCCAATTAAATCTTCTTGGCGTTTTGAAATCGTGAGCATTAAAATTCGTGCGGTGGAAATTTTCCGGATTTCAGTGACGGTTGTGACCCCATCCATAATGGGCATATTTACATCCAGCAGGATAACTTCAGGATTGGTCTCAGCAATCACCTGTAACCCCTCCCGGCCGTTCCCAGCTTCGCCAACAACTTCTAATTCGGGATTTTGATTTAACAAACTAATTAATCCGGCCCGAAATAGGGCATGATCATCTACGACAACAATACGGATTGATTTCAAATTCATAAAACAGCTTCCCGAGGAATTTCAATTTGAACCCGGGTTCCTTCTCCTGGTTTACTGGTAATTTCGAGGTTGGAATGGATTAATTCAGCCCGTTCACGCATACCCTGTAGCCCATGCCGTGAATTTTGCGCGGCAGCTTCAACTTCGAAACCCACCCCATCATCTTGGAGAGTGATGATCGCGTGGGTTGGGGATTGGTAATAGGCGATCAATACATTTTTACCCTGGGCATGTTTACGGATATTAGAAAGGGCTTCTTGAACGATGCGGGTGAGTTGATTTTTGGTCTCAAGGTGAAAATCTAAATCCGCAGGGAAATCACCAATCTCGGTTGTAATATCGAAACTTTCCTGGAAATTGTTGGTCGTCTCCAGCAGCCAGGGGGTGAAAGTATCCGATAACGACGTGTTTCGAAGATCATCGATGGCCTCACGGGCTTCGACAAAAGCTTCAGCAATCGCCTGATGACTGATTTGAATGGCGCGCACTAATTTGTCTTCATCTCCAGCCTGCAGCATGCCCTCCATTTGGGAGAGTTCCAACTTGACATACCCTAAGATTTGGGCCAGCCCATCATGAATTTCACGCCCCAATCGCATTCGTTCGGCCGTAATGGCAGCTTGTTCAATTTCCGTTTTGATCTCGGTGTTGAGCGCATGATTGGTGGACTGATCTTGACCTTGGCGATATTTGCGTTGTAAGCGGAGATTCCCTAAAGCCAGGGTGGTATTATCTGCCAGGGTTTGGAGAAAGGTTTTGGTACAGGAATCAATCAGCGAATCCGTAGGAAGATAGAGGTTGAGAATCCCTAACTTGGTGCCATTCTGGGTGAGCCGCACGCAATAAATTTTGTGGGTGTTGGAGATAGGGTTGCTAAAGAGGGGACAAGTATCTGATATTAATTGTTGCTTCAAACACACCCGGCATTGGGTCCGAATGGGAGGGGCATCGAGCACTTTCTCCCAAGCCGCGATATCAGGTTCCTGCGCTACAATTCCCTTGCTGATCAAAGTCAGCGGTCTGCCATCATCGTCCATTGGGATGAACGAAGCACCCAAGGCCCGAGTAAGCTTCAATGCCGCCTGCATAAATGCTGAAATCACAGCCGCTTCAGTTTGAGCGGATAAAAATTGGGTGTTAAGTTCAGCAATCGTCTCAAGACGTTGATTTAAAACCTCAGATGAGGCTTGATCGGCTGGATTTGACGTCATAATATCTGCGGATGGGGTCTGGTTTGCCACCCCGATATTTTACCTGACTTTGGAGAAGGGTGAAGGGTAGTGCGTTGCGATTCGAGTCATTTAATCTGTGAGCAGTTGATCGATGTCATTTTTTCCTCTCAACTGAGAGCTAGTGCTGAATCCGGTCTCTTGACCGGATAGCTGCAAAAGCAGCGCGGCTGCGGACCCATAACCAGATGGTTTGAATGATCATTCCGGTGGCAAATGCCACAATACCGACATACAAGCCGATTATCTGGTTCCACCAGACGCCTAGGACTAAGATAATGGAGATTGCCACAATAAAAACGATCACCGATTCAGTAATGCCGCCCGTTTTCTTGCTGTGTAAAATCGTACCCTGATACCAACTCTGGAGGGTGTTAAGGGCGGGCATTAAGATTGCCAACCATAGGCCCGTTTTGGCTAATGGTACTAAGCTGGGCGGTAAAGCAGAAATCTTTTGAAACCACAAAATGGATATCGGGGTTCCGCTGACGATTAAGATGATGCCGGTTGAAACCAGCACCAGGATCATTGTGAATTTCCGCAGGTTCAGGTATGAATTTGGTTTATCTATCAGGCTGACAACGACCTCGTTGAAAGCGATCCCCATCCCGCGCAGTAGAAAAATAAAGCCGCTGACGACGGGCCAAACCGCCTGGGAGTCCAGGTTTTGGGGCATCCGCCACATGGCCGCACTCCCTACCGGCTGGACGATTAAGGTCAACAAGGATGTCAGTGCCAGCGGGATGTAGAATTTGTAGAATTCCCGCCAGGTCAGAGGCGGGTCTACTGGGGGCGCAAATTTCAATTCGGTGCGGACGACGGGGCGGATCCGGAAACCCACGTAAATGGCCTCCAGCGTAACTCCCACTGCGACCGCGGTTGTGGCCACAATAATCCCCTGAATCGTCCCCATCCAATAACCGATAAACAGAATGGTGACGTTGCCAGCTAATCGGATAAATGTTCCTACACTGACGGCCCGGGCGTGTCCAAATCGGATCAACATACCCTGGTTGAAGCGGCGATAGGCGATCGCCCAGGTCCAGGGTAGCATGATCATCAAACCGACCCGGGCTGGCTCCACAATTTCGGGTTCGGCACCAATTACCCCCGAAACAAGGGGGTAGTAGAGGGGCGTGAAAGCGATCAAAATGTGGCTGAGGGTTAAAATCCCACTGGTCCACATCATGAAGCGCCACAACTTTCGATATGAAGTGTAGTCTTTGCTGAGGGCTGTTGAAGCGGCCAATAACATGATTATGGGGGACTCGATGATCAGGGCGAGCGGAAAAACAACCCCACCGTAGGCCGCCATATGAATTTTGGGATCGGCCAGCCGGTTGACAATGGCACTTAGGGCGGGAAGTTCGAGCCCCATCAACATCCAGCTGGCTGCCAGCGGCCACCAGGTTTTAAAGATTTGGCTAAGACTCAAATTCCCGTTTTGAGGGTGGGCCGTGCTCATATAGTTTCTTCAGCTTGGGGAATAAAGAAGATAAAAGGGATCGCAACGATAGAGAGGGTTACCCCGAGGTAATAAGCCATCCGAAGGCCGAAGGCATCTCCCGTCATTCCCATCAATACTAAGACGAGTGAACGGAGTAAAAATGAAATGGTCAGGTACGTACCATTGCCGATGGCCCGATTGTCGGGAAAATGATCCTGAATAATTGCCAGAAAGATGGGGCCGGTAGAGAGTGCGGAGAAACCAATTGCCAGCAGCAACGGGATAATCAGCCAACCGGGTTGTACATTCAAAAAAACGATTGTTAACAAGGATGAGATTCCCATCCCAAACATCAATACCGGTCGGCGGCCTAACCGATCGGAGATAGTGCCGCTTAACAACGCGCCTCCAACTCCCGCAAACTCCAGGATGGAGAGTGAGGCTCCAGCCAGGGCCAAACTGTTTCCTTCAGAAGTTAGGAAGGTGGGTAAGTAAGTGGTGATGCTCACCGCCAGGAAATTCCGCAGGAAGGCGACGACCAGCAAGGGTAGAAACAGCGGTTTTAATTTGGGGATAATGGCTTGAAATCCAGTGGCTTTGGTTGTTCGCCCCGGAATTTCTTTTAGCCGCCAAAATAGAATGAGAGTCGCGGCCCAACCCAATACCAACACCCTGAACATCCCATCCAGGCCCCACATCGATACGGCCCAAACTGCCAAAATTGGCCCCGCAGTTCGCCCAAGTTCACCGCCAGCCATAAACCAACTCATCCCTTTGCCAATCCGGTAGCCTGCCATCCGCCCGATCATCGCTGGCGCGGGGGCATGGAAGGCGGAAACACTGATCCCGGTCAAAAATAAAATAAGGGCGACCGACCAAAAATTTGGTGCAATTCCTAAGAGAGAAATTAAGGTTGCAGTGGTCGCAGGTGCCAGGATTACGAAATAGCGCACACTAATTCGATCTGCTAAATATCCGATGAAAAGATTAAGAATGGACGGAATTTGCAAAAACGCGGTCAGTGATCCGGCCATCGTCAGGGTCAATGATAGTTTCTCGATGATCAGTGGCAGCAGCGGGGCCACAAAGGCCGTATAAGTATCGTGCACAAAGTGCCCGCCGACGATTGTGAGGACCTGCCCGGTCTGAAAATTTTCGGGAGATGTTTGCGTATTGTTGGAATTAGTGGTCATATTTTCTCTTTTCAATCGAACTTCCTCGTTAAAATAATAGCGAATTAGATAATTATCTAATTCGTCATAATATACCGCGTCTTTTGAATATCTTCAATAACAAAATGTCCAAATCTCATTGACACCTCAGAGTAAATCGCAGATACTAGCGCAAGACAAATTTTGGTGTTGAAAAGTTAATTTTTTTAAAGTTCGTACATCACCCTTACTTACAGATAGGTCAAGTAAATCGATTATGCCTCAGGAAGTTAAACCCAACCTATTCAAACCACGCTGGAGCAAAGTTCTTGCTGATCTTTGGGAAAACAAGTTGCGAACCTTTTTGGTCGTAGCATCGATTGCGGTGGGTGTTTTTTCACTAGGGATGATCATCAGTTCATCTGTGATCTTGCGTCAAGATATCAATTACAGTTATGCCCAGGCCAATCCGGTAAATATTGAAGTTTGGACCAAACCTTTTCACGAAGAATTGCCCCGCATCATTTCTCGGATTCAGGGAGTCGAATACGCGGAGGGCCGCCGGATGATAGGGGTACGTGGAAGCCGAGATGGAATCTCCTGGCAAAATTTAACCTTGATCGGTATATCTGATTTCCACGCGCTTCAAATCAATCTGCTAACGCCAATATCGGGTGAGATGGCTCCTGATCGCCGCCAAATGGTCATCAGTGAAGATTTTATGAACAGTAGTGGCTACCAGCTTGGGGAAATTATTGAGATTGAAATGCCCGATGGTTCCTCTTATGAATTTCCCGTGGTTGGGTTGGTTGGTGATCAAGTGACCGCGGCTGGAGATTTTACGGCTGACCCCAAGATTTATGTCACCATGGAAACTCTCGCGACGCTGCAGCAGGGCGACCATTTCAATCGGTTATATGTGACAATTCATGGCTCAGGAACAAATATTGCTGAAATTGCTCAAATTTCTGAGGTCGTGGAAGACAAACTTGACCAGCACCGCTATCCGGTTTATCGAATTGAAGAGAAAGTTACCAATAAGCATCCCCTTGAATCGATGTTGTTAGCGCTTTTGGGCGTATTGGGTGCCCTGGGTGTTTTGATCACTTTCTTAAGCGGTTCCCTTATTATCAATACGCTGAATGCACTGCTGTTCCAACAACTCCGGCAAATTGGGGTTATGAAACTCATTGGAGGCCGCAGCCGTCAGATTTTGGGGATGTATTTGGTTTTGATTTTTATATATGGCTTGATCGCTTTATTTGTGGCTATTCCGTCCGGAGCGATTGCCGGCTATGCCCTGGCTGAATATAATGCCATCCGAATGAATGCCATCTTGCAGGATTTTCGGATTGTCCCGTTTGCAATTGGTGTTCAAATACTCATTGCGTTTCTGATCCCCCTTAGCGCCGGGTTTTTTCCGGTCCGTCGGGGCGCCCAAACGAATGTCCGTCGGGCAATCTCTAATGATCAACGCAGCAATTTGATCCAGACGAAAACGATATTTGACCGATTGTTGAATTCATTGCGGTGGTTTTCCCGCCCAATTTTGCTGTCTTTGCGGAATACATTTCGTCAAAAAGGGCGCCTGATATTAACTATTTTCACCCTGACGGTCGCTGGTGCCATTTTTATCGCCGTGTTTAATGTGCGGGCTTCAATGGCTCAATTTATGGATGATTTAACGCGGCACTTTATGGGTGATGTGACCATCCAATTTGACCAACCTTACCCGATATCCCGCGTAGAGCAAGTAATCTTACCAATTCCTGGCGTGGTTCACATCGAGGGCTGGAACTTTGCTCAAGGGGAAATTTGGGATCGGGATGAGGAAGTGATCGATAATATTCAGGTAATTGCCCCACCCGCCGATACGAAATTATTAGCTGTCGATATTGTGGCCGGTCGCTGGTTAGAACCAGGTGAACGGGAAGCCCTGGTTGTATCGGACACGATTTATAACCTGTATCCTGAATTGCAACCTGGTGACTCCCTGCTGATCAAAGTCCCCGGCCGACGGGAAGAAAGCTGGACCGTTGTAGGCGTGTTTCGGTTTATTGATATGCTCGGTGATACCTTAGCATACGCCGATTTTGATTATATTAGCGAAATAACCAAAATTACCGGCACTGCGATCTCATTTAAAATTATTGCCACCCAACATACCTTAGATTATCAGGAGAAACTGGCCGCGTTTATAAACCAATATTTGCAAGATCGTGAATTTGAGGTGCATTCGGTTGAGGCTGGGTTATTACTTCAGGAGGATAGTGCCGAAGGAATAAATATTTTGGTCGTTTTCTTACTCATCATGGCATCCCTAACGGCCTTTGTTGGTAGTATCGGTTTAACTGGAACGATGGGGATGAATGTCCTAGAACGAACTCGCGAAATTGGGGTGATGCGGGCGATTGGGGCCGTGGATTTCGAAGTGATGAAATCGGTAGTTATCGAAGGTGTTTTTATTGGTTTGATCACCTGGGTTTTAGCCATTGGCGTTTCGTTTCCCATTAGTAATACCTTGCTCAATATCATCAGTGAAGCCATGATGGGGACCAGTATGGCTTTGAGTTTCACTTGGGACGGTATCTTTATCTGGCTGGGGGTTGTCATAGCAATTTCGTTTTTGGCAAGTATTTTGCCGGCCCGGAATGCGGCCCGACTGACAATCCAAGAAGTATTAGCTTACGAATAACGCGATTAACATCGCAAAGGAATAGCAGATTTCAATGATTTTGAAATCCTTAACGTAAGTTTTGTGCAAATGGAGCGATAAGCGCTCAAATCGACGAAAAAAA
>CAYVQU010000080.1:0-22684 GCA_964453155.1 uncultured Anaerolineales bacterium
ACTTCAACTTTACTACAAGAAGCCCTACTTACTTACTTTTTGGCGAATGTATTGTTTGGTATATTTTCCTATCAACCGCGGAGACGCCATGAACCCAGAGACACAATCAAAAAAACTCTGCGAATGGGTGGTCTTTGCCCAACTTTTTATCTCTGCGGTGAAGTTTATATCCACATATCCCTAGAGTTTGGTATAGTATTGAAAAATTTTCTCAGGATGAATTCAATATGAAATCAATCGTATTCGGCAACGTAACTCTCGATATCATCTGTTTTCCGGTCAATGAAGTTCCCCGGCACGAATCGATCGCATTTGACGATGTGACCCTCTCTCCCGGCGGCTGTGCCTCCAATACGGCTATTGGTCTAGCTGCGTTGGGAGTCCCCACCGGTATTGTAGCCCGCACTGGCGACGATGAAACCGCCGATATGCTCTTCCGCTACTGGGAACGGGTGGGTGTCGATCCAAAATTTGTGACCCGAACACCGGGAAAAAAGACCGGAACCAGTGTTGGACTCGTAGATGATAATTTCCAACCGCGCTTTGTCCATACCCCTGGCACCAATCATATGATTCAGGCCGACTTGATCGATCCCCAAGCCCTCGCGGCAGAAGGCGTGAAATTCTTCCATATCGCCGGTTTTTTTGTGTTGCCAAATTTGTTCGCCGATGTGGGCGCTAAACTCGCCGAACTCCAATCTCTAGGGATCACGACGACCCTGGATGTGGTCTTTAACGTCCGGATGGATAATCCCGAACTACGGGCCGCACTGTGGGCTGCGTTACCGCACCTCGATTATTTCATCGCCAACGACCACGAAGCCTACCGCTTAACTGGTGAAAAAGATTACGAAAAAGCTGCGGTCAAATTGGTGGCCCGAGGTGCTAAGAATGTGATTATCAAATTGGGGAAAGATGGGTGTTATGCCCTGAGTGAAGGATTTACGGGGGTAGTGAAAAGTTTGGATGTCGAGGTCGTCGATACCACCGGCGCGGGCGACGCCTTTGTGTCTGGATTCGTCGCCGCGCTAACCCGTGGAGAAGATGTCCGCGCCGCGTGTGAAGGTGGTAATCAAGCCGGAGCCCGGATTGTGCAGAAGTTAGGAGCCGTCGCAGCCTGGTTTGATTCTTCTCCCTGACTAAAGTACTTGAAATTAGGATAAAGGAACCAAAGCCAAAATTGGACGCAGATGACGCAGATTTACGCTGATATCAATATCAAACACAAAAAATCTGCGTTCATCATGAAAATCTGCGTTCTGTTTTTTTATTTGTTTTTTCGCAGATCCTATCTTTAGGGCAGAGTCGCATAGTGGTAATCGTCAATTACGGCCTGAACTTTAGCTTTGACTAGGGATACGGGTTCCGGGTTGATGGTCCCGGCCCGAATTTGATCGTATAGTTGGGGTAAAAATTGGCTGATCAGGGTGGGGGGTAGTTGAATGGATTGAAGATTGGCGATTAATTTTTTGAGGGCAGTCTGTACCTGTTCATTCGGCCAGTAATATCGGACCCGATCACTCAAACTGTATTTCCGAGCGAATTGTTGGGCGTGTTCAGTCCCCGAATAATGGTTCTCCCAGTGTTGGGGGTTGGCTACCATAACAGTGTCCAAAACTTCGATCAGGTTGGACCGCTCATCAGAGGGAAGCAGCTCATTTTCCATCATAGCCAGGGCAAAAATGGCTTCCCGATAGGCAAATGTCAGCCCCGGACCCACTTTGAGAATTGCAAATTGATCGGCGACCATTTGACGCAAGGCTTCCTGCGTTTGATAATCGGTGGAGTGAGCTTCGAAGACCAGTTTTTGGTCAGCGATGAACTTTGGTAACGCTGCGGCCGCAGCAGGATCATAATCAATAACGAAATCACTCCCAAATTCAACCCCCGGTTGGACTACCCCCGCAATAACCCGCTCCCAAGCTGCCTCAAGTCGCTGTTTTTGAAATGCAGTCCGGGTCTGTGCGATGGTCTCTGTTAGGTCAGGCACCGTGGTCACCTGCAGTTCTTCTTCGTTGTCCTGCAGCCCACCAGGAATGGGGACTTCGCTGCCAATCACATATTTCAGAGTGGATTTTGAACCGGTAGTGTGGGCCACATCTTCCGCAACCGCGGCTAAAACAGCCGCTCTCTCTGCTGAAACGGCGGGGGATAGCGGCCCTGGCGGATCGTCGGCCAATTTCATGCTGGCATCCAGGTGAATTTTGGTGAACCCGGCCCGGACGTAATCGTGTACTAAAACTTTGGCCTTCTCCATTGCACTGGCGGCCGGTTCATTTTGCCAGACTTCCGGACCGAGGTGGTCACCTCCTAACAGCACGCGTTCCGCGGGAAAATCGACTCTTTCCGCTAAATCCTGCATGAATTCGACAAATTTAGCCGGAGTCATGCCGGTGTAACCCCCATATTGGTTGACCTGATTACAGGTGGCTTCGATCAATACCGGGGTATCGGTTTTGTGGCCATTTTCCAGGATGGTTTCCAAAACGGTGGTATTCGCCGTAGAGAAAGCCGGAATACCCCGTGGTTTGCCGCGTTTTTGATCCTTAATGACTGCGTCGAGATAATTCATGGGAATTAACGTTAGAACATTCAAGCGTTTACATGTTCTAACGCTTCCTCCAGAGTCGGCTGTCCAGCTAACCCCCCGGATTTCTGGGTGGACAACGATCCACAGGCGATTCCCAGCTTTAGGGATTTTTCCAGGTCCCAGCCTTGGAGATAACCGTACACAAATCCGGCATCAAAAGTGTCCCCGGCCCCAACGGTATCCTGGACATCAACGGAGATGGCTGGCGCCTGAACAACGGTATCCCCCTGAATTACCCGGCCGCCATCGCCACCCATTTTGACAGCCACAATTTCAGCACTGCCAGCCAACTTTTGGGCCGCCGCGTTTACTGTGGTTAATCCGGCCAGGGCCAGCACTTCATTCTCATTGGGGAGAAAGACATTGGTTAGTTTCAAAGTGTCTTGAACCCCGGTCCAGTTTTCATCGGGGTCCCAATTGGTGTCGATAGACGTCGTTATTCCTAGTGCGCGGGCGCGTTTAAAGAGCGCGGGGACATCGGGTTGCAAGTTGGTTTGTAAGAAATAGCTGGCCAGATGCAGATGCCGGGCTTGGGAGAGTAATTCATCCGGGATTTGGTCGGCCCGAAGCGCATTAATCGCCCCGAGATGGGTCAGCATGGCCCGGTCGTCAACCCGGTTGAGAATGACGGTCAGACCCGTTTGCTGTTTGGGGTCGACGATGACGTGCGAAACATCTACGCCGCGGCTTTCAAGCGCCTCCAGCATAAAGCGGCCAAACATGTCGTCACCCACCACGCCAATGAAGGCCACTTTGAGACCCAAACGGGCCGCGCCGCAGGCAAAAATCACCGATGACGATCCGGGAGTCAGCGCGGCATGCTCAACCAGCATTTCGGCCTGCCCAAACCGCGGATCGAGATTGGTATCGGTAAGAATTAAATCGGGATTGAGTTCCCCTGGAACAATAAGATCATATTTTTTCATAATAAATCTGGAATTTTTGGGATTTCAAACCGCTAATCTCGCTAATTGCGCGAATATTACTACCCATTAGCGAAAATTCGCGTAATTAGCGGTTAATTCCTCATCAGTATTTCAACTTGCTTTCTGGTCGGCGCACCCGCCATCGGCCCCATTTGGGTGACAGCCAGGGCGCCGGTGGCATTGGCGAATCGGCCAACTTCCACTAGCGGCCAACCCGCTTCTAGCCCAGCGATGAACCCGGCTGAGAAACAATCGCCCGCCCCGGTTGGGTCAATTTCGGTGACTTCGAAGCCGGGGATGTCCAGCTTTTTATCACCCTGGAAAATGGTACATCCCTCCGGTCCGCGTTTGAGAACGGTGATGGCGGTCTCTTTAGGTGTGAGCGCGGTCGCTGCCGTTGCGAGGTCTTTATCACCAGTTAAAATCTGAGCTTCGCTGGCCGTCGGTAGGAGTAAATCAGCGGCTGCCAGGAAAGGAGTCAGAGTTGCGCGGGCCGCGTTAAGGGGCATCAGTTCCAGGCGCAAATTGGGATCCAGACTGATTTTGCCGCCATTTTCCAGAGTGAGTTCCAAAGCCCGGAGACAGGCGGCCCGACTGTTCTCATTCACAAAGAGTGTCGAACCCGAAATATGTAGCCATTTGACACCCTGGAAATACTCGGGCTGAATTAGGTCGGCTGCGAGTTGACCCGCCGCGGCATGCCGGATATGAAAAACAAATTCGCGGCTGCCGTCCGCGGCGTAAGCCACAAACGCGGCGCCAGTGGCGTAACTGGGTGGGATTTGAAGTTGGGTGGCGTCTACGTTTTCTGATTCAAAACAGTTGTGCATCAAGCGGCCAAATGCATCCTCGCCAACTGCGCCGATAAACCCGGTATCCAGACCCAAACGGGCCGCGGCCACAGCAAAGATCGCGGGGGCCCCACTCGGAAACGGGCCCCGGAACTCACCGGGGCCGTCCAATGGCTGTCCGATGGTCGGTCGCATAATTTCTACTAAAACTTCGCCCAGCGTGATGATTTCAGGCATCGGTTACTCCTAGCGATTTCTGTAGAAAGTAGCGTTTATGTCCGGGGGGAAGGTCGTCCAGTTCTCCAAATATCGTGTAGCCTAATTTTTCGTAAAACGGAAGGGCTTGAAAATCCAGCGTATCGAGATGGACATGCCGACAACCGCGCTTGCGAGCCTCGGTTTCGGCCATTGTCATGAGTTGACTGCCAAACCCGCGGCCTTGGACGTGATCACCCACCCATAAAATGCTGACATACAACCAACCCCAATAGGTGGCACCCAACAACCCCCCAGCAATATTTCCAGCTTTATCCCGGATGAAAATGTTCAATTCTTTGAAGTCAGGGTCGGGAACAAAGCGTAGGTTATAGGCCAACAAGCCATCTTCAACGGCCTGTTTATCAGCTTTATTGGCTTTGGTTTCGAGTTTGAGGGTGTAATTATTTGAGTCTGACATTTAGACTTCTGCCCCAATTGGACAGGAAAATTCACATTCCCGGCAGTACTTAACTCGTTTACCGAGTTTTTCCTGTTGGTCCAACTTTATTGCTTCAAAATTCGACTCATCCGCAACCATCTGGTGATTACAAGCCAACCGACTGTAGACCCCGTTTCTGCCGGGTAGTTCAGCCTGACCATATTCTGAGCTGAGATAGATTTGTTTTGCAAATGCATTCTGCGGACAGGCTGACTGACAGGGTTCCGGGCAATTTTCACATGGATCAAAGTCGATTGGCCCTAATGATGGCAGATCTGTATCTAACAATATTGCCCGCAATCGTACCCGCGGTCCATATTCGGGTGTAATCAGGATATTGTTTTTGCCAATGCACCCCAACCCGGCCAGGACCGCGGCGTCTTTCAAGTACACGCCGCCGCGTTCGATATGGTATGGGATTTTGAGATACGCAACCCCCTCGTTTTCTAGCCAGCTTGTGAGTTTGGATACAACCTGGATCAATTGATAATTGCCGCTGGTTCCGCCCGCATTTCCATCGACCCACCAATCCAACTCGGGCTGATTTCTAGGATGTGCCACCGCAATGACAACCACGGATTTGGCTCCTGGAGGCCATTGCACCACTCCACGTTTTTTACCGGTTGTATCTTTGGTGCCGATGCCATCAAAATCAGCCAATTTTTCACTGATCGTATGAGACGGTGATCGTTTTAGATCGGCGATACTCGCAATCCCAGCCAGATCAGCTCCAAATTCTTTGGCTTTAGCGGTTGTTTGCTTACTGATGTTTGACTTCGGCATACTTTATTTACTGAATTGTCGAATGACTGATCGAAAAATCTGATTGCTTACCGCAGAGCCGCGGAGAACGTTGAGTAATCAACGTATTTTTGAGAGAAACTCTGCGAACTCTGCGGCTCTGCGGTGAAATATTTTTTCACTTAATCACGATCTAATATTGCGAATACCAACCTTCGGGCACAGATTCGGCCAAACCTGGATAAAAATCTTGCCAGGGCTTGCCCAGGGACGTACACAAAGCTGTCAAACGCGCCAGGCGTTCTCTCGCCGTCGTTTTCAGGAACATGGCCCGATCTTCCGGCGTCATCTGGACAGCTTCTTTCCAAACGGCGCGGCCAACCGCGATGCCGCTGGCGCCCGCATTACAGGCCGCGGTTACCTGACGCAAAAAGGTGTCAAAATCGACCGCCGCGGAGAGCAAAATCCAGGGGACGACGGAGGCCGCGTTGAGTTCAGCGTAGGCCGCGGCCCATTCATTTTCGTCAGCATTGGCCGTATCGAGAGGGAATTCGGTTTTGAGCAGATCGGCCCCTAATGGGGTCAATTTCCGGGCGGTCTCAACGACCACGTAGCGTTTTTCATCCGATGTCAGTTTAGCAATATTGGGGTCGAGTGAGTAAGAGAGCGGCTCCAGCATCACGCCCAGATCGTGCTTGGCGCATTCTTCACTCACCTTTTGAGTGAAGTCTTCGATTTCGGCCGCGGTGGGGGCATCGGGATGGTAATAGACCAGCAGCTTGATCATGCTAGCCCCCATCCGTTTGGCTTTCTCCACACTCCAGCCGGGTAGAATCCGACTCTGGCGAGCGGCGGGGTCGCCGGTGTAGCCAGTCGCTTCGACGGCGACGACGAGCCCGGCATCTTTGGGGACCGCGCCCGCAGCGACAGCCTGGGCCGCGGCGTACTCGGGGTCAAGGAGAACGGCTGTGGCCTCGTTAGCCAGCGCGGCCACAACTTCCAATTTGAAATCCGTCAACGCCGAATCGGGTACCGAATTCGGGTCATCTGGGTTGAGCGACCGTCGCAAATTTTGGCGATGATCCAGGGCTAAACAGGTAAAGGTCCCGCGGGCCGACGAGCACTGCTGCAGGCCGCGGAATTTTCCGATAGTTGTCATAATTGTCTGAGATGTCTGATTGGTCGGGGAGGTCGGAGGGTCTGATATGGCCACAAGGTTGAGGGTGGCGGGTTGTGAATTGAGCGGACTTCCCCCAACCCATAACCCTCAACGCGTTTGACAAGTTAGACCAATTAGACCTTTAGGACCCTTTAGACTTTGATGCTTTTGAAATTTGTCAAATAATCTGCATTCTGCGCGAACATCTCATTGACCATATCTTTGATTTCGGCCAGGGAGAGGACAGAGGCGGTCAGCGGATCGTGACAGATCGCGCGGTAAATGGCGACCGGATCACCAGCGAAGGCTGCTTCAATCGCGATTTCTTCAATGCTGGCGCTGAGATTGGTCATTAAGGCTAGCTCGGGTGGCAGGGCACCGACATGGACGGGTTTGAAACCGGCTTTATCGACCCAAATGGGAACCTCTACACAGGCCCCTTCGGGGAGGTTGGTGACCAGACTGGTATTGGGGACATTGCCGTTGAATTCGAAGGGTTCGCCACCCATCAGGGCATTGATGATGTATGCTGCATACTCATGGCCGCGCTTCAATTCATCCGGTTCGAGCATGGTGTCCAGACGCCGTTTGAATTCGTCCTCCCAAGTATCTTCGCGCTTGAGATATTCTTTTAGGATATAAGCATATTCGCCCGGATTCCAACCAGTGCCATCCGTGCAATATTTTTCGATCAGATCGGGGCGTTTACGGAACCACCAATTGTATTCCGAGTTATGTCCGCTCGATTCAGTGATGTAATAGCCCAGGGCCAGGTACACCTCGTTGCGGACCTGTTCTTCATTGTAAATTTCTTCACGCTCGGTAATCGCCTGGTGGATCAAGGGATAGGCGTCCTTCCCATTCCACTTGTAATCCAGATACCAGGCCATATGGTTGATCCCAGCACAAGTGTAGGAAACTTCATCGTGGGGAGCGCCGATCCAATCGGCCAGCATCATGGCGGTGCCTTGAACCGAATGGCATAACCCCGTGATTGGAATGAAAGACTTGCGTTGCAGGGCCGCACATAACATCGCCATCGGGTTGGTGTAGTTGAGCAGGACTGCGTCGGGGCAGTATTTCTCCATATCTTTGACGATTTCCATCATATCGGGCAGGGTCCGCAAGAACCGGAAAATGCCGGCCGGACCGCGGGTGTCGCCCACATTGATATCGACCCCATATTTCTTGGGGATTTCGATATCATGCCGCCATACCTCGGTGGACCCAGAGAGAATCGTGGTTAAAACGGCGTTCGCATCTTTGAGCGCTTCGGCCCGATCCAACGTGGCCGATACTGTAGCCGGGTAATTTCCGGCCGCGATCAGTTTGGTCACGGCTTGATGGGCAAAATCCAAACGTTCGGGATCAATGTCCATCAAAGCGATGTGCGCATCTTCCAACAGGGGAAAGGTTAGAATGTCGCGGACCAATCCGGCGGTAAAACCGAGGCTACCCGCGCCGATAAAGGTTATTTTGGTCATTTTTTCTCCTCTATTTTGGGACGTAGATAATCGCGGATTTACGCAGATTATTTTTAGGGTGATTTTAAAATCTGCGAATATCTGAGTAATCTGCGTCCTATATGCAAAAATTGACTAAAAAAGTTACACTAATCCTGATAAGGATCACGATATTTTACATCGAGTTTTTGAAGTTGTGGTAAGAATTTCTCCAATCTTTGCAGAAAATCTTGATAATCGCGCTGTTCTGGCTGCGACCAAACGACTTCTGCCAGAGCGGTGCCGCGCGGCAAGGCCATATATTCGAGATGGTCTTCGGTGGCGATAAATTCGGTCCAGATATTCCCCTGGGCGCCCAAAATGTGTTTGGCTTTTTCAGATGCTAAATCTGCCGGAATGGGTTCATAAGCATAGACGGTTTCCAATGGGAGATAGGCCCCCTCCCAAAAGGGTCCACCGGGTTCATCTGCGTTCTTGGATTGATAGTAGTCAAAATAGCAATGACTGGTCGGAGACATGACCACATCGTGCCCGGCGGCGGCAGCCTGAATGCCCCCTTCAATGCCGCGCCAGCTCATGACCATCGCATTGGGGGCCAATCCACCTTCTAGAATTTCATCCCAGCCGATGAGTTGGCGTCCTTGAGCGTTCAAGAATTTCTCGATCCGTTTGATGAAGTAACTTTGGAGCTCATCTTCATCTTTCAGTCCCTCTTTCCGAATCGTGGCCTGACATTTTGGACAGTCTCGCCAGCGATCTTTGGGCACTTCGTCGCCGCCAATATGAATCACCTGGCTGGGGAAGAGTTTGAGAACTTCACTGAGAACATCTTCCAGAAATTGGTAAACTTGCTCGTTTCCGGCGCAGTAGACATCTTTTTTGATGCCCCAGGAGGTTTGGACTTCATAGGGACCGCCCGTACAGCCCAATTCGGGGTAGCTGGCGAGCGCGCCGAGAGAATGTCCGGGCAATTCGATTTCGGGGATGACGGTGATAAATCGGCTGGCGGCATATGCCACCACTTCCTTAATTTCTGTTTGCGTGTAGAACCCATCGTGGGGCTGGCCATCAAAATGATTGCGATCACCGCCGGGTTGTTCGCTCTCGGCACGTTGGGAGCCGATCTCGGTCAGCCGGGGGTATTTTTTGATCTCAATCCGCCAACCCTGATCCTCAGTCAGATGCCAATGAAAAGTGTTCATTTTGTGGAGCGCCAGCAAATCGATAAAACGCTTGACGAATTCCACCGAGTAGAAATGCCGTCCCACATCGAGCATCAGCCCGCGCCATGCGAACCGCGGGGAGTCTTGAATTTTAACTGCAGGGATAATTTTGGTGCCATCGTTATTGGTTTGGATCAATTGCCGGAGGGTTTGGAGACCATAGAAAATCCCCGCCGGTTGTAGGGCTTTGATATGAATTTTATTCGCGGCAGCGCTAAGGGAATAACCTTCATCACCTTGGGGTGTAAGCTCAGCATTGATTGATAAAATTATGCAGTTTTCTCTGGGGTGCGAACCATTAATATCTCTGATATCTAGTAACAAACCAGTTTCGATAAGTATGTAAGTTTGTAGAAATTTTCCAATTTCTAACCATTCATTTGAAACCAAAATTGCAGATTTTAAGTTGAAACAAAAATATCCATCTGACTCAACAATCTGTATCGGTTTGGGGATAATCGATATGGTTCTTGGCGTATTTTTTGACATTTTGCAACCTCCTAAATCAAGGTGTATCCCACTCACTAGGAATTTTGCCTGGTTCGAAATCGGGGTTAATCCGCAAGTGGCTTTGTGTGCGATTCATTTTGATTTACAATGCAAACTAACCTAGTTCGAGTTCAACAACTGCCGTTAAATTTTGAGGATTATCGGGATTCAGGCCTTTGGCAACCGAACGATAATAGGCCATCAGTTGTAACGGCGGCAGGTACAATACATTGCGGATTTCTTCAGGGAGTTCACTGAAAAAGCTGAAATCGGCATCCGATTCAGATAGCGAATAAACATTTCCACCGAGCTCTTTCATTTCATCTAATACGGCTTGCTCATGAGTTTTGTTGGCAGTTGAATGCAGCCCAAGAATCACCGCGGATTCAGCCACCATCGACATCGGCCCGTGGCGAAATTCCATGAAATAGAAGGGCTCACTGTGGGTCAGGGTCATTTCTTTCATTTTTAAGTTGGTCTCGCAGGCCAGCCCATAACGAGGGCCGCTGCCGAGGAAGTAAAAGCGGTCAAAATCAAAGTTCTCGCCGATGGATTTGGCCAATGGTTCGCTGTCAGCGATTAGTTTTTCACCACAAGCGGGCAGTCCCTTCATCGCTGCTAATAAATCATCACGTCCGGCTACTTGGGCCGCAAGGGCCGTCACGGCCACATACATCGAAGCGAAGGACCGGGTTTGGGCCACGCTCTCTTCCTGTCCGTCCGGGATGGCGATCGTAACGTCTCCAAGTTTAGCCAGGGGTGAGGTGCCATAATTCGTAATTACTACGACCGGGCCGCGTATCTCAGCCTTGAATTTTTTGGCAGCAGCGATGGTCTCGCTGGTGGTGCCGGAACGGCTGATGGCGACTAAAATGGTGTCTTTCTGTCCAGCATAGTTATTTTGGGGATAGAGATATAACTCACCGGCGGGGACCGCTTTGGCGGTTTGACTGGTAAGCTCGATGAACAGGGCTGCCGCCGCGCTGGAGAGATAATACGTTGATCCGCAGCCGGTGAAAATAACCTGACTTTGCGAGTGGTCATTCCATAGTTGGGTAATCTCAGTTCCTAAGGACCGAGTGACTTCTATTGCCTGCGCCCAGGCCGCCGGTTGGCTGATAATTTCGTTGTAGGTATGGTAGTTGTGTGTCACTGCTTTCTCCTAAAAAATGCGAACAATATCACATAAAGACGCTAAGACGCGTAGAAGAGTCTAAAAACTTTGCGGCTGTGCGTCTTGGCGTGATAATTACATTGACACCCCTAATATCTTGCTGGCGTTTTTCCAATAGACTTTCTCTAATACCTCATCTGGTAGATGCAACCCATAAATCTGCCAACGCCCCTGGCCGGGGATTTCACCCAGCCCGTAATTGAAATATTCATCATTGGTTTCCAGGAACCGATAATAAGTGCGGTAAACGTCTGGGTTCGGCCCCATGTCGGTACCGAAGAGAATGCGGTCGGCGTAGTCGATGAAGAGTTTGCGGGCGGTGTAGGGCTGACGGCCCAACTCTGAGATGCGGGCTGAGATATCGACGTAGAAATTGGGCGCCTGGTCGAGTAGATCGGCGACCCAGGCCAAATTTTCGGCATAACAGCCGACATGGGCACCGATGAAGGTCGTCTCAGGGTGACGGGTGACGAGGCGGGCTAATTGCGCCATGATGGTCATGAAGGCGGGATAGGGCGGGCTGGGAAAATGCCAGTCGGGGTGGGCTTTGAGTTCTTCCCAGCGCTCGTTTTTTTCGTCGCGGGGATCAAAGAAGGCGACAGGATCGGCGACGTGGATAACGATGGGAATTCCTAACTCGGCAGCCGCCACCCAAACGGGGTCAATGCGAGGATCATCTACGGGGGCCAAATTTCCTAGGGGATCGCGGACGTTCAACCCAAATCCCTTCCAAATTTTCAAACCTTGGGCACCCCATTGCACCTGTTCTCGCAAACGTTGGGCGGCCCAATCCCCAAAATTGGCGCCTTTATCCTCCCATTGGGACCAATCGACCCCGCCAAAATGGACGAAACGCTCCGGGGCCCTGGTTTTGAATTGGTCCAAATTGCGCTGCAAAATATCTTCGCCCCAACCCCCATCCAGATCGACATATGTTTGCACCCCAGCGGCATCCAAAAGATATAGAATTTCACGCGCGGATCGTTTTTTGCCGCTGCCAAACGAATCGCCAATATGATTGTGGGCGTCAATAACCGGGAAACGCGGTTTCTCGATGTGGGTGGTTTTGACAACCAATTTAGCGTGCGGTTTGTAGTCTCTAAGTAGCATTTTTTGGACAGAATGGACCGGATATTTTAGATATCATAGGTATCTGGTTATGTTTTAGCCCGAATGACTTCGATGCCAAGTTCTTCGAGTTGGGTTGCGGTGCCTTCGGGGGTGGTCTGATCAGTAATGATGATCTGGGCGGCGGTGACCGGGGCCACCAGCATTGAACTAACTCGATTGAATTTACTGTGATCGGCTAAAATGACGACCTGGGGTGCGATCCCCAAAATCGCCCGGTCGGTCATAATTTCTGGGGGGTAATCGTTGGTGAAACCTTGCTCAATGTTAATCGCGTACATCCCCAGAAAAACCCGGTCGGCCCGAAATTCGCGGATAGCCTGTTCGGCGACATGTCCAACCATCGAGAGTTCACTGGGACGCAAAGAACCCCCGATGACGATTAACCCAATGCCGGGATGGGGGGCTAATGCATTGACCACGGGCAGGGAGTTGGTGATCACGGTGAGCTGGATATCCGGCGGCAGGTTGCGGGCGATTTCAACAACAGTAGTGCCACTGCCCAGGAATATCGTTTCCCCATTTTGGATCATTTGGGTGGCAGCCTTTCCAATCTGGCCTTTTTCAGTGGGGTTATCGGTTACGCGCTGCATCATTGGACGTTCGTGGGTCACTCTTTCTGCCCGCACTGCGCCCCCATGCGTCCGGCGGACCCGACCCAAGCTATCGAGTTCTTCCAAATCACGGCGGATGGTGGCTTCGCTGACTCCAAAGAGAGAACTCAATTCCGGAACCGTAACACGCCCCTGCGACCCCAATAGAGTTTCGATTTGGTCAAGGCGTTCGGTTTTAAGTAAGGTTTCGTTTGTGTTCATATATGTTTATTTGTGGTTGTTTTGTTGGGATACTAGCATTTAAATAGCTGTTTGTCAAATTAATATTGTTTGAATGTGTTTGTTTGTGAAATTTTAACCCCAAAAAGGAGTGCGGTTGCTGCCAGCAATCCCATTCCTGGTGAAAAACCACTCTTCACTCAGCTAACCTGAAAAGACTATTTTGATGTGATCCGTGCTAAAACAGATTGTAGTACCTGCACTGACCGCCGATATTCATCCAAGGAAATATGCTCATTCGGCGTGTGATCCAGTTTTGAATCCCCCGGGCCGTAGACTACGGCTGGACAGCCCCATACCGGGGCCACAATATTAAAATCCGCGGTGCCGGTTTTGACGACAAATCCAGGTTTGCCCCCCGCGGTTCGGATGCCGCCTAAAAACGCCCGCACCAGGGATGATTTTCGCTCTGCGCGGTAAGCAGGGATGGGAAAACCCTGGAGTGATAATTCAGCCTTAGCCGTGGCGGCCCAACCCTGGAGTTTTGCAAACCAATCCGAAGGATCAAATCCAACTGGCAGCCGGACGCCAATTTGAAGGGTCGCGGTGGTTTCAAATTCACCCTGATCCGATGAGAATCCGCGCAATGTGGGTGTAATTTGATCAAAGATCCGCTCCCGTTCGGCATTGAAATCCGATGTCCAGGTGGTGATTTGATTCCATAGGTCGACTGCAGCTTCGGGTGCACTTTGATCTTGAGCCGCGGAATGTGACATTGCCCGGCGGATGATTATGTCTGCCCAGGCCGATCCTTTGTACCCTAAGGTCACTCGATCCCATTGGGAGGGCTCACCGATGATGGCAAAATCGGGTCGATACTGATCAACCACATGCCGCGCCCCTATTGATTCGCGCTCCTCATCGATGGCTCCGATAACCACAAATTGCCAGCCATCGCTTGGTCCGATCGCGGCGACCGTGTCTACAAACGCGGATAGAGGGCCTTTGGCGTCGACTGCACCGCGACCATACAGTAGGGGCCCAGCATCCTGGGCCCCTACAATTTTGATTTCGATTTCACCTGGGACTGTATCAATATGTCCCAACAACACAATCTGTTTTTCCCCGGTTCCCATCACCCCCACGGCGTTGCCAGCTTCATCGGTAAAAGCCCGCGAGTAGCCTAGTTTATTGAAACGCGCAACCAACCAGGCGACCGCGCTAGTTTCCTCACCGGAAGGACTGTAATGCTCAACCAACCCGACTAAAGTCTCAAAATCTGACATCCGTTCAGCCATCCGCAGCTAGCACATCCTGCACTGCAGCTACAACCACATCAATCTGTTTGCGGGTGATCACTAACGGCGGTAAAAATCGCAAAACCGTCATCCCCGCGGGGAGAGCCAGAATTCCATGTTCCATCAGAGCTTTGATATAGGGGGACACTTTCTGCCGCAGTTCGATTCCGATCATTAAGCCCATTCCCCGAACGCCTCTAATCAGGGGCGACTCGATTTGTTCAAGTTGTGCCAGGAAGTATGCCCCCAGTTCAGCGGCCCGGTTTGGAAGTTGTTCATCTGCAAGGATATCCAGCGCAGACAGCGCCGCGGCACAGGCCAGGGGATTGCCGCCAAATGTTGTGCCATGGATGCCCGGTGATAATGCTCCAACTCGTTCACCGATCAACACCGCCCCCATTGGGACCCCTCCAGCAATTGATTTAGCCAGACAGAGCAAATCGGGCTCAATGCCATAATGCTCACAGGCGAACAGCTTGCCGGTCCGTCCAAATCCGGTTTGAACTTCGTCGATAATTAACAGCGTTCCATTTTCCTGGCAAAGTTGCTGGGCTCCTTGTAAATATTCGGCCGTTCCAGGATGCACTCCGCCCTCACCCTGGACAATTTCTAAAACTACGGCTGCGGTCTCGGTATCCAGCGCGGCGGCCAGTCGATCGAGTTTGTTATAGGGTACATGCTGGAAATCGGGGACCAATGGCATGAAGGGTTCGCGGTATTTTTTGTTCCAGGTTGCAGAGAGGGCGCCCATGGTCCGGCCATGGAAGCCGCGCATTGTGGCGATGATTTTGCGCCGGCCGGTTGTGTACCGGGCAAATTTAAACGCGGCCTCGATGACCTCTGTCCCCGAGTTGCAGAGAAAAACCCGTTCCATCTGCCCTGGGGCGATAGCTGTTAGGCGTTGGGCGAGTGCGGCTCTCTCGGGGTTATAGAACATCTCCGGGCAGGCGATCAATTTGGCTGCCTGTTCTGCGATAGAGGTCGAAATTTGGGGATGGGCGTGACCTAAATTCGCTGCGCCCTGGCCCCCAACACAATCGATGTATTGATTACCCTGGTCGTCCCAGAGTAGCGCTCCGGCACCGTGTGTAATCGTAATCTCGCGTTTCGCATATACCCCCGAAGTGTGTTGATTTTCAAGTATTTGTGAATTGGTCATATGAGTTTTTCTTTGTGAAGCGCCAGGCAGTCGGTAAAATTTGCCCGGCCAAAATTATTTTGAGAATGTCACCGGGGATAAACGGGATCAAACCTAGCGTGATCGCTTTTTGATTGCCCACAAAAGTACTCAACCAGGTCAAACCACAGACGTAGAGCACAATTTCACCAATTAGAAAGACCAACCAAGCCCTGGCGTGTTCACGATCTTGCCCGCGTTCTGCCAGTTTCCCAACGATCCAGGCCATGGCTACAAAACCGAGTAAATAGCCACCGGTTGGACCCAGTAGGTGACCGATCCCGGCCCCACCATTGGCGAAAACGGGTAGTCCCATGAGACCCTGGCCGATATATGTAACTACGGCGGCAGTCCCGCGGCGAGATCCCAGGGCGGCCCCGACCAGCAAAATCGCGAATGTCTGCCCGGTGATTGGTACCGGCGAGAATGGCAGTTGGATGGCGAGTTGCGCGCTCAAAGCGATGATGATGCTAGCAACAATGATAAAGAACAAATCTACCGGTAGTGAAATCGACGGGAGGATGACAGAATTTCTATTACGGTAAAGTTCAGCTTGCATGAGAGGCTCCTATGATGTTGAAAATTTTCTTACGAGCATGTTAAACACCATAGGATAGCTGAAAGGTGCGCAAGATTTAGTTATGGGACCTTCCAGGTTTTTGAAAACCTGGAAGGTCTGGATTGGATTCACTGAATTATCGTTCCATTTCCGGCCAGCGCATTTGAGATTGGATTTTCGACGCGCCCATCCGCGATGATGACTTGTGAAACGCCACCCTGAAGGGCTTCTTGAGAACCTAAAATTTTCTTCTTCATCCGACCTTGAGCATATTCAATGGCGGAATCAAGTTGTGACTCAGGTAAGCTCTGGATCAAACTGCTCTCATCGGGGAAGTTTTTCATCAACCCCGGGACGGCGGTCAGGAGCAAGAGCACATCTGCTTTGAGCGCGGCGGCAACCATTGCGGCCGCCCGGTCAGCGTCGACATTGAGGGCCTCGCCCTTCTCACTGACGGCAATCGGGGCGATCACCGGGATGTTGCGACTGGCTAATAACAGACACAGCAGCCCGGTATTAACTTGCTCAATTTTCCCGGTGTAATCATCCCGCAAAATTTTGCGTGTACCATTTTCTACAATTCGAATGGTAGATTTTCGTTTGGCCTGAATAATCCGCCCATCGATGCCACTCAAGCCGAACGCATTGACACCCAACATCTGTAACTGTTCAACCAACAGGGTATTAATTTTCCCGTTGACAGCCATCGAGAAAATCTCGAGTGTTTTTCGATCAGTATAACGGGACGTATACCCTGAGGGGGAAGTCACAAAACGGGGCGGATATCCAACGGCCTCACCCAGCGCGTTGGCCTCTGCCGAGCCCCCATGTACCAGAACGACTTCATGTCCCGGCTCAACCAAGTTCACAATATCGCCACAAATCGCACTGAAATCGACTCCCTCCGTTCCCCCCAGTTTGACAACAATCGATTGCGTTTCAGATTCGCAGCCATTCGTACAAGTGTGACATTCGGTGGTAGTGTGGGTGTTTTGCATCGCTGTTTCCTCAAAATTGTCTGATTAGTCTAAGATGTCTAACTGGCCTGAGTGGTCCGACCTTTAAGACCAATTAGACTAATCAGACGTTTAAGACCATTAAATTGGGTGTAACCCCATAAATTCAAGACCCAAGGTTTCCTCAAACCCCAGCATCAAATTCATGGATTGGACGGCGGACCCAGAGGCCCCTTTCATCAAATTGTCGATGGCGCAGATCGAGATGATGTGACCGGTTTCAGGGTTGAGATCAAAACCCAGGTCCGCATAATTAGTTCCGGCCAGGATTTTGGGTTCGGGGACCCGGTATACGCCGCGACGTTCTTTTACAATGCGAATAAATGGATTCTCGGCCGCTACTGGCCGATAGGCCTTCCACAAATCTTTAAGCGCTACGCCATCTTTAACCGTCCCGTGTACGGTTGCCAATGCCCCGCGCACCAGATCGACGGAAGTCATCGTCATGGTGACATCGCTGACACCCGATTCTTGAATGACTTCGGCGGTGTGGCGGTGGCCATATGCTGAATAAGTCCGGATGACGTTGCTGCGTTCGGCATGATGCGAACCGGGGTTGACGGAGGCCCCGCCTTCGGATGATCCAACTTTAATTTCGATAATGATGGGTTTTTCAGTAGCCAACAATTCGGACTGAACCAACGGTAATAGAGCCAAATTACTGGCGGTCGCGTTGCACCCTACGCCGCTGACATATTTGGCCTTTTTTAGCGCTTCCCGATGGCGTTCGGGCAGCCCGTAGACGAATTTGTTCAGCCAATCAGAGGCGGCATGGGGTTCACCATACCAATTTTGATATTCAATGGGATCGTTCAATCGGAAATCGGCCGATAGATCGATAATGTACTCCGCCACACTCGCCCACTTAGCGATATTGTGTTGGGCTTGTCCATGCGGTAGGGCCAGAAACAGGATATCCGTCTCCTGAAAATCACCAGGATCGGTGAATTTCAACTTGGTCTGTTTGCGCAAATTCGGGTGGACTTGGTAAACGTACTCACCTAAATGAGAACGGGAGGTCACCTGAACAACTTCTACTTTTGGATGGGCGATCAATAACCGGGCCAACTCGCCGCCCGTATAGCCCGATCCGCCAATGATTGATGCTCGTATCATAAAGATTCCTTAAAGATAGCGATAGAGAGTGGAGATAGGGATTTGATACAGTCTCATCCCT
This sequence comes from uncultured Anaerolineales bacterium, assembly GCA_964453155.1. Taxonomy (GTDB): domain Bacteria; phylum Chloroflexota; class Anaerolineae; order Anaerolineales; family UBA11858; genus CAYVQU01. The sequence goes on from CAYVQU010000080.1 coordinate 18,382, forward strand.
ATCTCCGCCCCTCGATCTCAATGCAAATGATTTCGGTCTCTCACTCTACCCTGGGCGACAGCGATAACATAATCCACAATCACCCCGGCGATATCTACACCTGACGTAGGTTGGGCAGTGTGAAATTCGAGGGTGTGGTTGATCTCGTTGATCAGGAACCCCTTTTCAGGGTGTTCGATGATGTCGACGGCCAGGATTCCACCACCGACGGCATGAGTGGCATTGACGCAGATTTCCTCTAAATCCGGTGTCAGGGGACAGATCTCACCTTCGCCGCCGCGGGCCGTATTCGTAATCCAGTGTGGAGATTTGCGGTAGATCGCGGCCAGCGCTTTATCACCGACCATCAGGACCCGAATATCACGCCCGGGCTTCTCGATGAATTCCTGAAAATAGAAAATCGAGTGCTGGTATGACCCCAACACCGCTTTATGTTCGAGAATGGCCTCAGCCGCGTCGCGATCATTGATTTTGGCCAGCAGACGCCCCCACGAACCGACCACGGGTTTGAGCACCACCGGGTAGCCCAAAGTTTCGATCGCTTCCAGCGCTGATTCAGGTGTGAATGCCATTGTGGTCGCCGGTTGCGGTACATCCGCGGCCGCGAGGGCATTTGCAGTCGCTATTTTGTCACCGCAGGCTTCGGCTACCGCCGCGGAATTAACGGTTGGGATCCCCCAAGAATTGAGGGTTTTGAGGGCGTATAAACCGCGGGCATAACTGAGGCTGCGTTCTAAAACCGCGTCAAAGCGCTGCCAGGGCTCGGGGTTGTCCACGTCAAAGTGAAGTTTGCGGTCATCCAGGCGCTCAAAATCGACATTGCGCTGCTGGAGGGCCGCGAAGATCCATTTTTCTTCGACGCGCAGCCGGGAGTAGAGGACGCCGATACGGGGGTGGGTTTTCATAATTCTGGTAGGGGTGCAATATATTGCACCCCTACTCGCCCCAATCCTCGGCTTCCATTGGAGCTAACTCAACGGTAGGCGGATCGAGCGAGATGACTTCTAGGTCTACGCCGCAATCGGGGCAAACGATAATTTCATTTTCTTCGGTGCCGGTTTCGAGTTCGATCTCAGCGGCGCATTCGGGACAAGTGGTGGTGGACATGGGTTACTCCTTTGGGTTGGGGCACGATATATCGTGCCCTTACAGTGTTTTCTTTGCCTTTAGTATTTGTTCTTTGACGGCCTCGGGGGCGGTGCCGCCAATAGCTTTTCGACGGGCAACACTCGCGTGGGGATCAAAGACTTGATAAACATTTTCATTAATTTTTGGATGAATTTGTTGGTATGCGGTCACGGGCAACTTGCTCAAGGATTGATTGGTTTCCAGTGCAACCTGGACAGCCTGACCCGTGAGGGCGTGGGCCTCCCGGAAGGGGATGCCCAACCCGACGAGATAATCGGCTAAATCGGTTGCCAGCATGTTGTCGTCGATGGCATTTACCATTTTCTCCGCGTGGACAGTGAGACTCATCAGCGCGCCAGCCGATACGGTCAACAACGCCATCAGGGAATCGAAGGCGGCAAACACTGGCACTTTATCTTCTTGTAAGTCTTTATCGTAGGTTGAAGGCAATCCCTTGAGGGTGGTCAGCAGCCCGGTGAGATACCCGAGTAGGGTTCCGGCTTTACCGCGGGCCAGTTCAAACGGATCGGGATTTTTCTTCTGAGGCATCAGGGATGAGCCGGTGCTGTAGGCGTCGTCCAACTCGAAGAAGCCGAACTCAGCACTGGTGAAGAGCACAATGTTTTCGGCCAGTTTGCTGAGATGGGTGCCGATCATTGCAGCGACAAACAGGAACTCGGCCGCGAAATCGCGGTCGGAGACCGCGTCGAGGCTGTTAGGGGCGGGAGAATCAAATCCGAGAGATTCTGTCAAGGCAGTTCGATCAATTTCGAAGGGAACACCAGTCAGCGCACCACAACCCAGAGGAAGGATGGCAACCCGAGATTTCAATTCGGCCAACCGTTCGCGATCTCGCTGCAAGGGCCAAAAATGAGACAGCCACCAGTGACTGAGCAAGATTGGCTGAGCGCGTTGGAGATGCGTGTAACCGGGCATGATGACTTCGAAGTCTGCCTCAGCCCGTTCGATCAAAACCGTTTGTAGCCCTTTTAGCACGGCATCCAACTGCGGAATGTGATCCAACAGCCACAGCCGAAAATCGGTGGCGACCTGGTCGTTGCGGGAACGCCCGGTATGGAGTTTTCCCGCCAGCGGACCGATCATCTCGCCGAGACGGCGCTCCACGGCGGTGTGGATATCCTCGTCTCCAGGTTCGAAGGCAAACTCTCCAGTCTGGAATTCCACCAAAATGGCCTGCAACCCCTCTGAAATTTCAGATTGTTCTACCGCGGTTAGTACCCCAGCCGATTCCAGAGCCGCGGCCCAGGCGATTGAGCCGCGCACATCCTGTTCCGCCAACCTTTGATCAAAATCAATTGAGGCATTTAGTTCCCACATGAGCGCATCGGGCTGGTTTTTAAATCTTCCGTGCCAGAGGGGCATTTTTATCTCCATAAATCTATTGTCAATCAGTTGGTAGAAAATTTCGGTTAGAGTTTTGAATTGAGTTCCAAGTCGGAGCCGAAATTTTCTAAGGTTTTGCGGAAAAACAAGTTCATCATATTTGAAACCCAAACCGCAAAACACTTAGTCGCGTTTGAACCGGCTGTAATCCGGCTTGGGCATGTCCAGCCCAGAGACCGGCAGGTTGTTGAGGGCGCGTACTTTGAGGGGCAGGCCATAAAGTTTGATGAAGCCGACGGCGTCGGATTGATCGTAGACATCTTCCTGGCCGAAAGTAGCAAAATCTTCGCGGTACAGGCTGAAGGGGCTTTTGCTGCCTGCGGGGATCACATTGCCCTTATACAGTTTAAGCCGGACGGTGCCGGTAACGGGACCCTGGGTGCTGTTGACAAAGGCGTCGATGGCTTCTCGCAGGGGAGTGAACCACAGGCCGTCGTAAACGATCTCGGCATATTTGAGGGCGATCACATCCTTATATTGGAGGGTGGCGCGGTCAAGGACCAGGGATTCGAGATTTTTATGAGCCGCCATCAGGATAGTTCCACCGGGGGTTTCATATACCCCATGGGATTTCATCCCCACCAGGCGGCCTTCAACCATATCCGCCCGGCCAATGCCATGGACGCCGCCGATGATATTGAGTTGGTGGATTAATTGATAGGGTGATACTACCTGCCCATTGAGTTTCACTGGCGTACCGGTTTCAAACTCAATTTCAACATATTCAGGTTCATCAGGCGCACTCTCAGGGGAAGCCGATATTTGGAACATATCCTCTTCGGGTTCTACCCAGGTCTCTTCGAGAGGCCCACCTTCGTGAGAGATATGCCACAGGTTGCGGTCGCGGCTGTAGATCGATTTGAGCGTGTTCGGCACCGGAATATTGCGGCCCGCAGCATATTCGAGGGCATCTTCCCGCGAACGGATTTCCCACTCCCGCCAGGGAGCGATGACTCTTAGGCGAGGATCAAGGGCCATGGCAGTCAGTTCAAAGCGGACTTGGTCATTGCCTTTGCCGGTCGCGCCGTGGGCCAGGGCATCGGCCCCGACTTCGTGGGCTACATCGACCAGGTGCTTGGCGATTAATGGCCGGGCGACCGAGGTCCCGAGCAAATATTTGCGCTCATAGATCGCGCCCGACCGCATCAGCGGGAACAGGTAGTCGGCCGCAAACTCTTCTTTCATGTCGTGGATGATGAGTTGGCTGGCACCACTGGCCAGAGCCTTTTCTTCCAGACCATCGAGTTCCTCGGCTTGACCAACATCGGCGGTGAAGCAGACGACCTCACAGCCGTAGTTTTCCTTGAGCCAGGGGACAATGACAGAGGTGTCGAGACCTCCGGAGTAGGCTAGAACAGCTTTTTTTACAGGGGCAGGGTTCATATCAATAATCTCCTTACGCTGTGCGGATCATCTTGCCGGTTTTTTTAAGATCAACCGCCCAACACTTTCACCCATTGGAGGGCGAAAACAAAAAAGCCCTCCTTTTGGGAAGGAGGGCCTGTGTGAAAAAATCCAGGTTTACAAATTGCGTTTACCTAAACGAAAACGCCCGACCTTCCCAATGGGAGAGCGGTAGGCTTACGACGAGCGCGCGGGGCGTTTTGGAGTACTTGGGTAAACATTGGGCGAGAGTTTATCATTCGTAGAATGTTCCGTCAAGTCGCAAATCGAAAAACTTATGAGATTTTTATTTTGCAGACATGTCATTTCTGTTGGGTGTATTTCAGTTTGGGGGAAAGGTGTGAGAAAATAAGGTGACCAAGAGACG
>CAYVQU010000081.1:0-22513 GCA_964453155.1 uncultured Anaerolineales bacterium
ATTTGGTAAACGCCAATCGGTTTGGTGGCTGCCACCGTTACTGGTATCGCCACAGTTATTGCTGTTCATTGTCCCAACGGTATTGAGCTGCGTCAGATCGGAGAGCGCAGTTGACCATGTCCGCGTTGTATTCGCGCAGTTTGCGTTCTTTAACCAGATCAACCCCGTCAGGTTGTCGGTCACTGTACCGTCGTTTTTGACCGTGAAACGCGGGCTGGGCCAGGCTACCCCTTTTTGTAACTCGCCGTCTTCACCGGTTACACTGCCATCCGTGTAGGTGTCTCCAGTTTTGGGGACAGGCGCGCCACTCCTGGTCCCCGTTTTCAGGCCCCATTCGCCACTCGTCAGACCCCAGAATGTTTTCCCACTCATCACATCAACCGCAGCAGCACCATTTGTATCATCTGCGGCCGGGGCTTTCCCCATAATATCGTCCAGGGTGTGCATCGTGCCTGTTCCGGGCGCAACCCCAGGCTCAGTGAATGAACTCTGCGAACCCGCGGTCCCGGAATCCAGGCGGTCATAGATGTCTGCCAGCGTGTACGAATTCGTGGACCCGGGCACCGCGCTGGAATCTGTGGTTCCAGTGGCGGCCAGGACCCCAATCGTCACCACCAACGAGGCAATGACGCCGACAATGATGAAAATTACACTTTTCCTGATATACATGGTTGCCTCCTAAAGCATATTTGGTGGTTTGGTTGTTACGTTGAGGGGTCATCACTTCATTGGCTTTCTCCAATCCCTATTCTCCAGTCTCAATCACCACCTCCCCCCTCTCAATTTCAGCTTTTGCTCCCTGGCGCATCCCAACCCAAGCAATGATCAAGGCGATGCTGTCGATCAGGGCTTCGTCGAATCCACCGGGAATGGTGCCGCCGAAGAGCGCATACAACCCGGCTCCGATGAGGGGGATAAATATCCATTTGGGCGTGTCGGGATTTTTACGCAGTGATAACCCAAAGGTGAACAAGGCTCCGATGGAAGTTACCGCGGCATCATCCACGGAGAGCGGCACCGCATCTGGTAAAAACCCATACAAGGCGCTAAAAATATACGGCAAGCTGACCGAGAACCAGGATAAATCTTTGACCCACATCAGCATAAGCACCCCTAGGAGACAAAAGGCGACAAATACCACGGCCATGATTAAAAACCCGGTCATGATATCCCACTTCCACCAGCCAACCGCCAACCCGATCAACGGAAACACTAACGCCGATATAAAGAAGATAATTGCTAGAAAAGTTTTGATTTTGTCAGACATGGTTCCCTTCCCAATTTTTTGAACCGCTAATTAGCGCGAATAACGTGAACAATTGAATAAATTTGTTAACGTCATTGCAAACGTAGTGAAGCAATCTTAACCTAATCTAGCAAAATCTCAGATTGCTTCGGCGATAATGCTGCCTCGCAATGACGTTAATATCAAACAAAAAGGCGACCTCAGGATCGAGGTCGCCTTTGATGTTAACACAAACCGGAAAATTTACAACCCGATTTCAACATACAATCGGTCCCAACCGACATTGTCGGTCAGGAGTTCCTGGGACATTTCCAATCGTCACTTGTTTTGGGCCTGAATAGCAGTAATTGCAATTGTGTTGATAATATCATCCACCGTGCAGCCCCGACTGAGATCATTAACCGGCTTATTTAATCCTTGCAGCACCGGGCCCACGGCAATTGCCCCAGTTTCTCGCTGAACGGCTTTATAAGTGTTGTTGCCGGTGTTCAGGTCTGGGAAAATCAAGACACTGGCCCTTCCGGCCACTTTTGATCCGGGCATCTTGCTGGCGCCAACGCTCATATCGACCGCGGCATCGTACTGAATCGGCCCTTCGATCGGCAGGTCTGGGCGACGCTCTCGAGCAAGCTGGGTAGCTGTGCGCACCCGATCGACCTCCTCGCCAGTTCCCGATTCCCCAGATGAATAGGAAAGCATCGCAACTTTAGGTTCAATCCCAAAAGCCTTACCAGTTTCAGCTGAGGCAATGGCAATATCGGCCAGCTGTTCAGCATCTGGTCGTGGTACGACTGCACAATCACCATACACCAGAACCCGGTCTTCTAATAACATAAAAAAGACGGATGATACAACCGAAACACCAGGTTTTGTTTTTACAAATTGGAAAGCCGGGCGAATAGTGTGGGCGGTACTGTGCACTGCACCGGAAACCATCCCATCGGCATCGCCCATATACACCATCATCGTTCCAAAATACGAAACACCCCGCATTGCATCTCTGGAAAAGTCCATGGTGATCCCCCGATGCTGGCGCAACTCGGTATATTTTTGGGCGTACGCTTCAAATTTTGGATGGTTCTCAGGCTGAATGATGGACACTTTATCTAGATCAAGGTCTATTCTCCTCCGAGCGAGTTTTCGATGAATTAGATCTTCCCGACCAATTAAGGTAATGTCAACCACATCCAAATCGACCAGATGGGCAGCTGCTTGCAGGATGCGCTCATCCTCTCCTTCCGGCAGCACAATGTGCTTTTTATCCGCTTGGGCCCGTTGAATCAGGCTATAGAGGAACATTCGAGGAGATACCCCCCGGGGTTCGATCCGTCCAAAGCGGTTCTGCAAACATTCGGCGTCAACAAATTCGTTGAAAAGTTTCTGGCACACTGCGATCTTCGCGGGGCTTTCGGCGGTGATATAGGTGCGAACCGATGAAATTTTTGAAACCGTCTCGTAAGTTTCACTCTCCACAGCCAAGATCGGCAGCCGATTGATTGGCAAGCCATCTAGTACTTTTTCAACGGAAGGCGCTGGACGCTCTCCAGTTGTAAGCAGCAAGCCTGCCAGCGGCGGGTAATTACTCGAACGATTGGCGGCTATCGCGCTCAATATCACCTCGCCGCGATCACCTGGGGTGATCAGTAAAGCATTTTCCTTCAGACGGGGTAGATAGTTTTGCATATGCATGGCAACAACCATATAACGGGTCACCAGATGATCCATCCGATCTTCGCCAAATAACGTGTCTGCGCCTAAATGGTTGGCAATTTCTTTGAGGGTTGGACTACCCAATAAATCATTCTCAGGTATGGCCGAGACACAGATTTCATCAGGTAACGCTTCCTCTAGCGCCTCGCGCGTATGGATTACTTCTTCAGGATCTACCCGGTTGACACCCACCCCTAATACCGGGCAACCTCGATCGGTGAAGGCATCGACTGCCCGGTGGAGGGTACTGAGCACTTCATCAAGATCACATCCGGCTGCGCCGGTTAGAATAATCACCGGGCTACCAATTGCATGGGCGATAGCTACATCGGCATCAAACTCAAAAGCCAAGCCCTCATCACTCATATCCTTCCCAATACAAACCACATAATCGTACTGATCTTCCAATTTTTTGTATTTTTTGATCACCCGATTGATCAACTCGTCAACTTCTCGATGTGCCAATAGATCGATGGCTTCGTAAGCCTTAAAGGCATAGGTGTCCTCATAAGGAATATTGAGATTGAAATGTTTGAGTAGCAGGTCAATATTTGGATCTCTCCCGCCTTCCGGAGCATCAGTGATAATCGGCCGAAAGACGGCCACTCGGGGTGTTAGGCGCAGCAGCCATTCCATAATACCTAATGAAATCAGGGATTTACCAGTACGCGGTTCGGTCGCGGTAATATATATCGATTTGTACATTTCTCTACTCTATTAACCTCTCAATTTGACCCAAATTACCACCGGACATTCTTCTGTAGCATTCAAAAGGTAGCAACTTGAATTGGTTATACTTTGTTGATCAACAGTAACTACTCAGGTACACTCCATACAAAAACATCAGGCGCTTTCTAACAGCGCGGCTGTTTGCTGGGCGATCTCTAACTCTTCGTTGGTGGGGATCACTAATACTTTTACAGCGCTATTCGCATGCTGAATTTCTGTGACCGCACCAGTCGCGCCGCGCTCATTTTTCTCAGGGTCAAGCTGTATTCCTAATGCAGCCAGCCCCTGGCAGGCATGCCACCGAACATAAGGGCTTTTTTCACCTACACCGGCCGTGAAAACAAGCGCATCGATGCGCCCCAATGCTGCCAGATAAGCACCAAAATATCGCTTAATCCGGTAGGTATACATATCAAGGGCCAGTTGGGCCTGAGGATCGCCCTCTGCCTGGCGACGTTCGATATCCCGGAGGTCGTTGTCCCCGCTGATTCCGATCAAACCACTTTTCTTGTTCAGCACATTATCAATTTCATCAAACGACATCCCCAGCTTTGTACCAAGGAAGAAAACGATGGTTGGATCAATATCTCCGCAGCGAGACCCCATCATGAGGCCGGGCAGCGGGCTGAAGCCCATTGAGGTGTCGATCGATTTTCCTCCCCGAACTGCAGCGATGCTAGCACCGTTTCCGAGGTGGGCAGTAATAAGATTGGTTTGATCCACCGGCGTTCCAAGATGTTTGATTGCTGCTTTACAGACATAAAAATGAGAAGTGCCATGAAAGCCAAACGAACGAATGCTGTGCTCTTGATAGAGTTCGTCAGGAATCGCATAGCGATATGCTTCAGGAGGCATGGTCTGATGAAAAGCGGTATCGAAAACCGCGACTTGTACAGCCTGCGGGAATATTTCGGTTGCGACCTCAATACCGGTTAGATTAGCAGGATTGTGTAACGGAGCTAGCGGAATCAGGTCTTGGATGGCTGCTCTTACTTCATCATTGATCACTGTTGGTTGGCTGAACCGCTCGCCACCATGTACTACCCGATGCCCGATGGCGTTAATCTCCTGAGATTTGGTGATCACACCTAATTTGGCATCCATTAGCAATTTAGCAACTTGCTCCAATCCCTGGCGGTGATCGCGAATCACTGTATCATCTACAAATTCATTTTTCTGGCTACCTTTGGTAACCAAGTGTTTGATCCGGCTGGTTTGCTCCCCGATTCGCTCAACTAGCCCCTCAGCCAGAGAAATACCCAGCTGCAAATCGAAACATTCGTATTTTATTGAAGAACTTCCAGAATTAATAACTAGAATTTTCATTTTTGTACCACCATCTTTCTTTGTGAATTTTGGCACATTATATCCCTATCCAGTTTTTATTGGCAATATAGCTTATCTGAATCAATTAAAGGTCACAGGAATATCATTCACTATTCGAATTTCGGAAGTACTCACTGCGCAACGGTAGGCCCGGACCGCTACGCCCTGCTGAGCGACAATAGCTAATGAGTCTGAAAACGCAGGATCAATGGCGCGGTGGGGTTTGAAGACCTCCACATCGGACCGCTGGACGATAAAGACCACGGCGGCCCGGACTCCGTTTGAGAGGGATTGCGCTAATTCGAGCAGATGCTTCCGCCCACGGCTGGTCGGCGCATCCGGAAACATCCCGATGGCATTCTCCACCAGGGTGACGGATTTAGTCTCGACCCAGCACACCCCCTCTGGACTGGAGAGATAGGCGTCAATGCGGCTGTTCCCCAATTTTTGTTCGAGCTTGATTTCCGGGTAATTAAATTCGGGCAGCAATCCAGCCTGGACCGCTTCTTTAAACAGATAATTCGGCAGCCGGGTATCGAGAGAGACCAAAACCCCATTATGTTCAACGAGTTTAAGATCGTAGGGTGTCTTCCGTTTGGGATTCCCGGCGGCTGCCAGCCAGACTCGGACTCCAGGGTTCAATAATCCCGGCAAGCGACCAGTGTTCGCAACATGGACCTCAGCGGGTTTGCCGTCTACGCGCACCGCGGCGGTAAAGCGAGTATTACGCCAGACAAATTCAGCGGGGATGAGGGTTGGGAGTTTCATAAATGGCACAAAGGAACAAGGAAGGTTTCACGTAAAATCTTATCACCGATTCTATGTTTCACAAAATCGAACCAGGGCTTGCAAACCAGTTATAATGGAGAGCACAATCCGAATTCGAGGAAAATAATGGAACAAAAAATTCTGGTGGTCGACGATAATATTTTCAACCGAGATGGTGTGCGACTCTATTTGTCGACCAAAGGATTTTCAGTCACTGTGGCGGGAGATGAAGCCACCGCCTGGGATCTGGTCCAGAAAACCGTCTTCCAGGCCGCGGTCATTGACATATCGATCCCCCCTGATCCGGATACCCTGGTCCAGTCAGAACATAGTATTGGTATCAGCCTGACTCACCGCATCAAAAAATCACAACCGGCTTTGGGGGTGGTGCTCTTCTCCGCCTATGAAGACCGCGGGGCCGATGTCTTTGATATGATCCGCACCGGAGTGCGGGGATTGGCTTACAAACTAAAAGGATCGCCACCCGATTCTCTCCTGCAAGCCGTTGAAGATGTGATCGCCGGGCGGGTAGTAATCGATCCAGAGGTCCACACGAACCGGTCAGCGATCAGGGATGAGATCGTAAACCGGCTAGACTCCGAAGAAAAAAACTGGATTGAATTTGCCCTGACGGCTCACGATGATCTCACCCCGCGCGAAAAAGAGATCGCGCAACGAGTAGCCGCGGCCCACAATACGCATAACATCGCCCAGGCCCTGGCGATCACCCCTAAAACTGTCGAAAATTACATCGGTCGCATCTACGATAAACTTGGTTTCTCGGAAATTTCTACTGAAACATCAGGGTTGCGCAAAGTCGTGCTGTTGGCGAAGGTTTGTATGATCAATGAGCTAGAGGAATAGAACACGGATGACGCAAATTTGCGATTTCGAGCACATCTAAGGTCTAAAAAATAACTCAAGAAAATTATGGCAATCAACTGGCGGAAAGACTGGATTGTGGGGCTGATGGCGGTGGTCCTGGTTTTGGGGGTTACGGCCACCGTAGATGCCCTCACAGATATCGGGGAACCGTTTGGGGGCTTCTATGCCTACCGTAACCATGCCTGGAATAATTGGAAGATTGGGGCTTCAACGCCGCCCTGGTGGGTGCAACAAACCACATTGCAATATGCCGATATCTTGGTATCCATCGAGGGTCAGCCTTACGATCGAAATGCCCGGTGGCATTATGTATTGGCCCAAGATGAAAGCCGAGATTCTGTACAGTTAGAAGTTGAACGCAATGGCATAATTATCGCCATCGAAACACCACTGCAAAACATCAAGCTGAGCACATTTCTAGACATAAACCTGCCCGATATCATCAGTGGGGTGGGCTTCTTATGGTTGGCTTTCATTGTTTATCGAACTCGTCCCGAAGAGCAAGTCAATCGCTTATTTTCAGTCGCTACCAGCCTGGCCGCGGCTTCAATCTGGTTATCTGTTCCCTCTATTTTTCCCGAATCCGATATCCCGGCTAAACTCAATGCCGCTGGATGGGCGGTAACCACCGCGTTCGTTGGCGCCTGTTTTGTACACTTGACTTTCATTTTTCCTATTAGAGTCCGCCGGTTTGGCTCAGGCTGGGTGCGGGGGTTGTATCTCTGCATGTCTTTCGTGGCTGCTATTTTCGCGATCTCGATGGTCCTACGCTGGAACGAGTTAGCGCCAGAATTAATGCGAATTTTGAGTACCATTGGCAACATTCTGGCAACAGGTTCTTTGGGATTAGGGGTTTTGGTTTTCCTGGTACGCTTGATTTGGCTGCTTGGCCGGCGGAAACTATCTCGCCGAGAACGGCATCAGGTTGTTTTTCTGCTTTGGGGGGTAATTCTGGCGGTACCGTATATCCTGGTGGTGGTTTTACGGGTGGTCACCCAGACTACCACCAGCTATTTCGCGCAAGGGCTGGATTTACGCTATCTTGTTTTGGCTGTGCCGCTGTCGTTTGCCTTCGTCATTTTGCGGTATCAAACCTTCCAAAGTCCCCATCCTAGTTTAGTGGGGGTCTTCTTGTTAGCCAGCAGCGCATTTTTTGGTAGTTTGGGGGCTTGGATCGTTCGAATGATCGAACCGGGCTGGGTTAATGCAGCCAACTGGACCCCCTTTGTATCCATCTTCGCCGCGTCCTTGATCTCAGGTTTATTTTGGAGTTCACAGAGTTCCTGGTTCCGGGCCTTTAGCCGGTTCTTCAATTGGGAGCAGCGTAGTTTTGAGGCGGTGCAACAATTTGCAGCGCAGACGGTGGGAGAATTGAGACTCATCGAACTACCCCAAACCATCGCGACGGCCTTGGTCAAAAATATGGAATTGGAACGAGCCGCAGTTTGGGTTTGGAACGCGAATAACTCTGCTTATTCCCTCGAAGGATCAGCTGGGAATTTTGGTTCTTCTGCCGACAAATTAGCCGCACTGGAAAAAATTGTACTTGAACCGCAGGATATACCGCCAGTTTCGATCCGGTTATCATCCCAGAAGAAAGTTTCCGCCGAATGGTTAGCACTATTTCAAGAATCTGAGTTCTTTGAAATCATTTCCCCCTTGCATTCGCAGCTTGAACCAGTGGGGTTGTTGGCGTTAGGGAAACGCTGGGATGATGAAATCTTCGATGAGCGCGATTTAGCCATTGTCGACCTGATTGCCCAGCAAGCGGCGTTATTCATTCTGACTGCCCACCAGATTGAGCAATTACGGCAGGTCCCCCATCAAATCGCAGAGGCCCAGGAGCGTGAGCGCTTCAAAATTGCCCAAGAACTCCATGACACCGTCCAACAATTTCTGGGGAGTCTGCCATTTTATCTACAAGTCAGCCGAGATGCGATTTCGTCCAATCCTGAAGAAGCCAACGCGGTTTTAGCCCAATGCCAGATCGAGGTCAAAACCGCAGCCCAAACCGTGCGGCAAATCCGTAATAACCTGGCCCCCTTACAATTGGAACGCGGATTGGTCCAGCCACTAGAAGCACTGGGAAAACAATTTCGGGTTCGCACCGGGGTGAATATTTCTCTGAAGATGGATCCAGAGATCGATACGGTCTTACCACTCGGGGCGCGGCATGCACTCTATCGAGTTGTACAACAAGCATTGGACAATTGTGCCAGCCACTCAGCTGCAACGGAGGTCAAAATAGTAGTCAATTTAGCCCCTGATCGGCTGAATTTCTGTATCCAAGACAACGGCCTGGGATTCTCGCCAGAAGAACGGCTGGCGGCAGCAGACCGGGGGAGCTTTGGATTGAAGTCAATGGAAGCCCGGATCACGGCCCGGGGAGGACGTTTCACAATCCAGTCGGAACCAGGAGTGGGTACCGAAATTGTGGGGTGGCTGCCAACGAATCAGGTGACAGTCCCTTGAGTTTTTTTCATCGATCACCCTTTCCAAACACCCTGTAATCTTGAAATCAAAGTGACTGTCACCTTTTGAGTGGACTCCCGAAAGTATTTTAATTACGTCATTGCGAGGAGGCAGAGCCGACGAAGCAATCTACTAGACCGACATTCAGACTGCTTCGCTCCGCTCGCAGTGACGTTAATTTCAGACACTTTCCGATAAATACTTGTAAGGATTCCCCCTCAAAATATTGAGGGGAAAACCCTCAATCCAATTGAGGTAATAGCCTTGTTTGCTGCAAGGCTTTTTTCTTTTAAGATGTAGTCATCAAATCAACCCACTTTTTTCAGGAGGTATCCTATGAACTTATTCACCCGTATCCGTATTTTCTTCAGTGCCAAAACCAACGCCGCTTTAGACCGGATCGAAGATCCCCGTGAGACTTTGGCGTATAGCTACGAACGCCAGCGGGAAATGCTTCAAAAAGTCAAGCGAGGTCTGGTGGAGGTCGCTACGGCGCGGCGGCAATTGGAAAACCAGGTCGAAAATTTGCGATCCCAAGTACCCAAATTGGAGGCCCAGGCCGAAAAAGCCTTGGCCGTTGGTCGAGAAGATTTGGCTCGAATGGTTTTGCAACGCAAACAAACCAGTCTGACCGAATTAGAACGGCTCGAAACCCAATTAACTGAGGTCGCTGAAGAAGAACGCAAACTCACATTGGCCGAACAGCAGTATTCCCAACGCCTATCTGCCTTCCAGACCCGGCGGAATGCGTTGTCGGCCCAATATGCGGCCGCTCAAGCCCAGGTTCAGATCAACGAATCGCTGGGGAATGTTTCCAACCAGTCGGCGGAAATCGGCGTCGCCTTGGAGCGTGCTGAAGAAAAGATTGACCGGATGCAAGCCCGGGCTACCGCCCTCGATGATCTCATCGAAAACGGCACTCTGACATCTGTCGGCGGAATCGACCCCGTTGAACGCGAACTAGCAACGCTGACCGCCACCCAAGCCGTCGATGATGAATTGGCCGCACTCAAAGAAAAAATGGAAACGCCATCGCCGGACGTTGAAGTCCAGGCAGCCAATTAGACCTTAATCAATCCTTTGCCAGCAGCCCGCCAAAATCGGGACATCTCGCTAAGGAAATCAGCCCTATCCCTATTCCAATCTCTATTCGCAAATTCCAATAAAGGAGTCAAAATCATGTCCACCACCACCCCCAAACGTTTATCTAACTCAGCCCTTCACGGGCAGATGATCCTGGTCATCACCCGCTGGCTGCTGGTTCTCGCCGGTCTGGCACTGATCTTATGGAACCCTGAACCGCTCAATGAGTTGCGCTTCAAAATATTGTTCCTGCTCATGCTAGCCGGTGGCAATTTTTACCTGGGGACCCAAGTTCTACGCCGCCAAGTCATATCAAAGTGGATCGTCTATGGTGCCAGCCTGTCCGACCTGGTCGTGATCAGCCTGATCATCGCCTCGGAAGGCGGTTACGCTTCGTCCACCTTTATCTTCTACTACCCGGCCATTCTAGCGATTTCGGTGGCCTTCACCAGTTTTGGTTCCGCATTATTTGCTGGCGGCGCGGCAACGACGTATTTCATCATTGCGCTGGTCAGTATGCCATTCAACGATGAAAGTTTTCAGGTCCTGGCCATTAGGATTGCGATGATTATCGCAGTTGCAGTGATCGGAAATATGTACCGCCAGATGGAACGCAAACGGCAACAAAACATCAGCGCCTCACAAGAAAGCGCAGTCGATATTTTCTTCGGGCAAGTCGCCATTATCTGGGCCCGGTGGTTTTTCATCGGTGCAGCTGCCATTTTGATCTTGTGGACGGCAAAGACCACCGAAGAATTGACGATGGGCGTCCTCCTGATCGTTGTGCTCATGGGCGTCAACTTCTTCGTCCACGGCCGCTATCAAATGGAGAAACCAGCCAACCAGTTTCTGATCTTGCTCACTACCTTGGTTGACCTCGGGTTGATCACAGCTGTGGTGTTGTTTTGGGGAAATCGCGGCTTGGACAATCATTTCTTCATTTTTTACTACCCACTCTTCTTTGCCTTCGCCCTGGTCTTTTCTCCTCGGGTAACAGGGGCCTACACAGTGGTCGCTTTGGGTGGCTATGCGGCCGCGGTAATCCTGGCTGAACCCCGCATCTTGGGCGATTCAGTTATGCTCGAGTTCTTTGTCATGCGGGTAATCACGATGGCCGCCATGAGTGCGCTGGGGACCTATTATTATCGGGTCCAACGCAAACAGCGGCAAATCGCTCGCGAAAAACGGGATCATGAGCAACGAGTGACAGCACCGTTAGGCCAGATGGTTCCACAATCGAAATAGAGAGCTTTCGTACTCACCACTAACCCCTCTCCCAAAGGGAGAGGGGAACTATTTTTGAAGAATTTATGGTTTGTTTTTCAGGAGAAAAATGATGGCTATCTTCAAACGTTGTAAACGATTGGTGCAAACCAGTTGGGACGCATTAGTTCAACCCGCGGCGGATCCGCGGGCAGCAGCCAGTGAAAATCAAAAGCCCCCCGGAGATATGCTGACCCAGGTTGATGCCACCATTTTAGAGATTCAAACGGCTCACAAGCAACTCCTAGACCGGAAAGATTTGCTCACCAATCAGCTCCCAAAAATAATGGAGTCCGCTCATCAGGCTGTCCAAAATCAGCGTGATGATTTGGCGCGATTAGCATTGCAGCGTCATCAGCAGACCCAGCACGAGATCAAAATTCTGATCGAGCAATCTGCGGCTACCGAACGGGAAATCGAACGATTACAACAGGTAAAACAACAACTCGCGGCCCAAATAGAAGCTTTCCAGGCTCGTCAACAGGTGCTCAATGCACAATACAGTGCTGCGGCTGCTCAGGTTCGGTTGAAAGAGTCATTGAGTGGAATCTCAGAAACATTTTCCGAATTCGATCTATCGCTCGACGATATACAACAGCAGGCTGATTATATGCAAGCCCGGGCCACGGCGATGAATGACCTACTCACGATTGGCGTCTTAGAAATCCCCCAACTTCATGAAAGTGATCCCACCATAACCACAATAGATCAGGTGGATAACGACAAGACGATTGAAGCGCAATTGACGGCTTTGAAACGTGAAATTCAACCAGGTTCGTAGGATTAGGGCAGATAATCCTACCCTTCAGAAAATACCTCGACGACTCCCGGTTTTCCAATTTTCCCCTCGATATTGATTTCAATTGGGATGAATTTTTGAATGACTTCAGCATTGGTCACCAAATGTTGGGTGATTTTCGAAGTTGAAAATACAGATTTACCAGGGGTAAATGTCAGGGGTAATAATAGTTGATCTGCCAAAAACGGGTCAACGGCGGCCTCCGTTTCCATAAATTCAACCAGCCCGGTGATGGCCTCGTCGGCGACTCGCTCGGCTGGTTTTCCGAGGGCCCCTAAGCCGAAGAAACACACCTGGGTATGCTCAAACTCGGCCAAGAGAACCAGGGCAGTTCCTTTGAATTTTGAGGGTAGATTGACAACTCGTAAATCATTTAGGGGATATTTAGGTCCTATCCGGTTAACTACTCGGTTGCGCTGCCGTTCGGCAATTTTGCGCGGCAGGTTGGCCACTCCCGAAATTCCCCGTACTTGCAACAACCGCCCGCGTTCCTGCAATCTAAGCGGTTGTAAAGTTTGGGCCGTCTTGATCTCGGCCTGAATCTGTCCCCCGCCCTGAGGGTAAAAACCAGCCTGCTTCATCGATAGGTCGGCTTGAAAACCTATTTTCCTCATGAAATGCAGCCAGTGCCAATCGAGATATTGAAAGCACGGGCTCCAAGGAACGTGGGTTCCCCCGATAACAGTTACTTTTGAGGAGCCAAGGGCTGTACTCAAGGGTAGAAAAATGGTTTGGACGACCAAGGCCGCTGACCCGGCGGTGCCGATATCAAAGCGATATATTCCAGGCCGAATTTCTCCCGGATAAAAAATAAGCTCCTGGGAATCGAGTTTGGCCCCTTCAACCTGACCGCCACAAATCTCCGCGGCGGCGGTGACACATTGGAGATGTTGAGGGCGCAAGCCCGGTCGTTTGCGGCCAGAACGAATATTAACTATGCGCAATTTCTGGCGAGTTGCGGTAGCAAGAAATAATGCAGTTCGCAGTATCTGACCACCACCTTCGCCGAGGGAACCGTCGACCTCAATCATCGATTAGCTGATAGGTTTCTGGCCGGCGATCCAAAAATACGGGGATGTGCCGGCGGGCTTTCTCTGCCACGGACAAGTCGAATTCCGCAGTCAGGAGCGTTTCACAATCATCCCCAGATACCAGTGGGACGCCCCACGGATCAATCACCGTCGAACCGCCGCCTAACTTGACGCCCTGACTCTCCCCCACTTTATTGACTCCGGCCACAAAAGTCTGGTTTTCGATCGCCCGGGCTGCAAGTAGTTTTGACCAATGGGCCACCCGCCGTTCGGGCCATTCGGCCACGATTAGCACTAATTGAGCCCCTGCCGCCGCATAGGGTCGAAAAGCTTCCGGAAACCGCAGATCATAACAAATCGACAATCCCACCGGACCCCACGGGGTATCTGCCAGTACCAGGCGATCGCCGGCCCCAAGCCATTGCTGTTCATTCAGTAACCGAAAGCGATGGATTTTGCGATACACTCCCCAGGTCCCACCATTTTTACCGTAAAGTACAAAAGTATTATAGGCCCGGCCAGCTCTCAGTTCGAGCAAGGAACTTCCAATGGCAATTTGATGTTGGCGCGCCAGATCAGCTAAACGGGCAAAGATTCCTTCCCCCAAAGGAGTAGCATACTGGTCCCAATTGGGGAGATCATATCCACTGGCCCACAATTCGGGCAATAAAACTAAATCGCTGCCACGGCCTGCGGCTTCGGCTATCCACTCAGCTACGCGTGCAAAATTATCTTCAACCTGCCCAAATTCAAAGGCCATTTGAGCGAGAGAAATATTTAATTTCATTCCCCAGTAACCGTCGGTCGTTCAGGATCGGTGATCCATTCTGACCAGGAACCGTTATAAAGTTTTGGGGTTCCTAACCCGGCATGGACAACTGCTAGAACATTGTGGGCCGCGGTTACACCAGAACCACAATAAAATATCGCTCGGGTGGCAGGAATATCACCTAACAGATCAGAAAATCTTCCCCGTAAGGCATCTTTGATCTCGAATGTTCCCCGGGAAGTTAGATTACGCATCCAGAAATAATTTATCGCACCGGGGATTCGGCCGGCAACAGGATCAATTGGTTCAATCTCACCCCGGTAACGTTCAGGGGCGCGGGAATCAATCAATATTCGGCCTGGGTCTCCAAAATATGCCAGTACATCATTGGCATCGGCCAGCATTTCCATTTGCGGTACAGGGGTAAACGCCACTGTCGGCGGCGTTTTGACTTCGGTTGTAACCGGGTGCCCCGCGGCCTCCCAAGCCGGGATGCCACCATCCAACACAGCAACAGTTTCATGCCCGAGCCAACGCAATATCCACCATACTCGGGCTGCAATCATCCCCCCGCGATCATCATACACCACGACTTGAGTATCTTGATCAATCCCCCACGACCCGAACAGATTTGCTAGATCAGCAATGGCCGGTAGTGGATGGCGTCCAGTTTCAGCAGTCACAATGGGGCCGGTAATATCATCATCTAAATGAACATAATTCGCGCCGGGAATATGACCTGCAAGGTAGTCACTGCGGCCTTTCTCGGTATCATCCAACCAAAACCGACAATCGATTACTACCCAATTAGGATTAGATAAAAATTTTTCTAATCCTTCGACAGAGATGAGTGTTGTGAAATTCATAATAGTATTTTACCGTCGATCCTCGGAGATGACGAGTATCCTTCGCAAGATATGGTAAACTTTCGAAAAAAAAATTTACCCAGAACAAGAAGAATGGAATTTCTACTTCATCTTACCGGATTTGAAAGTCAGCAAGTAATTGCAGTTGGGCCAGGTTTTTTGAGTAGACCAAAATTATTGGTCAATGGTAAAGAAGCCCAACGGACCCGAAAACGATTTGAGTACGTCCTGCGAGACAATCAGGGTCATAAATATTTTATTGAAGTCCGCCCGATATTTCTCGATCCCGTCCCCAAGGTCGTCATTGATGGTGAAGAAATCTTTCTGGAAGAAAAACTGACGGCCATTCAGTGGATTTGGAGTGGGCTTCCAATACTGCTGATGTTTATTGGTGGTGCAATCGGTGGATTTTTAGGCGCGACCGCCTTCTGGATCAACACCCGCATCTTTCGTTCAGCAGATATTGGGAATTTTGAAAAATATCTACTGACTGGCGCAGTCACGTTGATCTTAGGATTAGGTTGGGCCCTGATGCTATTTTTGATTGCTGCATTTGCGGCCGGAGATTTTGGATAAAAAGGAAGAAAATGACAAAAATTGACGAATTTTTTAAAAATGATGCCACACTAATCTTGGATGGCGCGATGGGGACGATGCTGATGCAGGCTGGCCTGGCCGATGGGACCTGCCCCGAATTATGGAATGAGACTGAGCCTGTAAAAGTTCAAGCAGTTCATAAAGCATACATTGCGGCGGGATCCCAACTGGTACTAACAAATACGTTTGGCGGCACCCGGTTTCGATTTGAAAGACATGGATTAGAGGGCCGGGTTTACGAACTCAACAAAGCTGCGGGCGAACTTCTACGAGCGGTTGTCGATGCTGCGCCTCATCCAGTTGTTGCGGCGGGATCTATTGGTCCAACGGGTGAGATGATGAAACCCATGGGAACCTTGACTTTTGAGGATGCCAAGGAAGCATTCAGGGTTCAGGCGCAAGCCCTGGCAGATGGCGGCGTCGATATAATTTGGGTTGAAACCATGAGCGATTTGAACGAAGTCAAAGCTGCAATTGAAGTCGCTCAAGAAGTAACTGATTTACCCGTGGCAGCCACAATGACTTTTGACACCCGCGGCCGAACAATGATGGGCGTCAAACCCGAGCAAATGATTGCTGAATTTGCCGATTATGGTTTAGCGGCCATCGGGGCCAACTGCGGTAATGGGCCAGACGAAATTGAAGAAGTCATTACCAAAATGCGCGCCGCCGCACCTGATGTGCCCCTGATCGCCAAAGCGAACGCCGGGATGCCCAAAATTCAAGATGGGGAAGTTGTATTTGATGGCACCCCTGAGATTATGGCCGAATACGCCCAACGGGTGAAGGATTGTGGGGCGAATCTCATCGGTGGGTGCTGTGGAAACAATCCTACTCATATTGCAGCCATGGCAACCGCGTTAGCATAGCCAAAACCAAAACGCGACAGGCGGCATGGCGCTAAACCATGCCGTCTTTTTGATTCCACGATAGTCAGGACAACATGAGACCTTATTCCAGCAACAATTTCCCTTCAGCATTTCTTGAGTATGGTAATATACTTCAAATTAAATCCTGCGGAGAGTAGCATTGTGACGTTGAAAAAATTGAGCTACCCCATACTGATTCTAACCCTCGTGATTTTGGCCTGTGGTCCCATTCAAAATACCTCAGAACCCGAAAATCAAGATGATTCGGTCGCGACAATCGTGGCTGCTACCCTGGCCGCGGCAGATGCCGAACCGGCTCCGACGCTAATTAACGAAGAACCGACCCACACAGCTGAACCAGAACCGACTACCCTTCCCCCAACGCAAACCCCTGAACCGACCGAAATTCCGCCACCACCGGCATTGCATGTTGCCTATATTGTAAATGGCAACATTTGGTTGTGGGTCGAAGGCCAGGGGGCTACCCAACTCACTTCGGCTGGTAATGTGGTGGATGTAAACCTTTCACCTGATGGCGAATTGATCGCGTTCATCCGTGAATTTGATTTCTTCTATCAGGAAATTTGGGTAATCAATGCCGACGGCACGAATGAACGCGTATTAGTCAACCGGGCAGATTTTGAAGCCATGCCGCGGGCCGCTGATTACTACCTCACCCAACAACCTTTTCAATTAGATTGGGTTCCAAATTCCCACGTTTTGGCATTCAACACCAACCCAACTTTTGAAGGTCCGGGGTTATTTTCGAATGACGATCTTCATCTGCTTGATACCGAAACCGGAATCCGAACCCATTTACTCGACACCGGTTTTGGGGGTATGTTCTTTTTCTCGCCCAACGGCGAACAAATCGCCTTAGTTACCCCAGAAAGTTTAAGCCTCATCCATGCAGATGGCAGCAACCGCCGTGACATTCTAACTTTCCCCCTCATTTATACCTACAGTGAGTGGACGTTTTATCCTACACCGATCTGGGCACCCGATTCGACCTATTTACGGGTGGCCATTCCGCCCCAGGACCCGCTTGGAAATCCTGAGGCTTTCACGTTTATCTGGCATATTCCTGCTGATGGGAGTTTACCCCATATGGCCGGGGAGTTTATCAGTGCGCCCGTATTTCGAGGTCACGCCCTCATTTCACCAGATACATTAAAAGCAATTTATGCCAAACCGATTGGGGAAACATTTGATCAATTTGAGCTCCGGCACCGCGATCTGACCAGTGGTGAAGACACTATCTACACGACAATGGCGTTTTTTCTAGAAACCTGGAGTCCTGATTCTTCCAGATTCGTCTTTATGGATGCGACCACCCAAAACCTAAACCTGGGAAGTATTGGTAACTTACCCACAGTAGCGACCGATGGTAGCTTGTCATTCGATCTCCAGTGGGTATCCGCAGATCGGATCCTATTTTCTGATAAACCATCCGAAGATGGTGGCTTCTATCTGCATTTAGGTGCACCGGGGGGAGCCAGCCTGGTTATTGCGGGCCCATTGGATTATCCCCCGGTCTACGATTTTGCCCCATGAGTCACCTCAATCTTCGCGCCCTAAAAAAATACCGCCAGCGAACTTATCGATTAAACCCTGGGCAACAATTGACCAGTTTGCCCGCGGCCGTTGATTTTGTTAAAAGTTTGGGATTCACTTATTTTTGGCCGATCAAGGGGATTGAAATGCCTTCATTGTGGGCTGCAGTTGCCGGAAATCGTCCGGTTGCGAACTCGCATGATGATCCGGGCCATATCACCTGGGGGTGGAAAGATGAAAGTTTAGGGAAAAGATGCTGGTATTACGGCAAGATTTTGCGAAAAAAAGCAACCATGATCGATTTAGCAGTGGCCCCATATTTCTACGCGCTTTCTGAAAATTATGGTGATCCGGAGGAAGATGTCTTGATTCAATATCATGAGGGGCATTTGACTCAAGAAGCAAAATCGATCTTTGAGGCCATCCTTGACAATGGCCCCCTCGATACAATTGCGATCCGTCGGATCACCCGGATGACGAGTAAAGAAAGCAACTCGCGTTTTGACCGGGCAATAGCTCTTCTCCAGTCTAATTTCAAGATATTACCAGTGGGCATTAGTGATGCGGGGGCGTGGCGCTATGCCTTTATTTATGACTTGGTCCATCGTTATTTCCCCGAAATACCGGCTGCCGCTCGAAAAATCAGCGAACGAGCCGCGCGCGAAAAATTAACCGAGTTATATTTCCTCTCGATTGGCGCAGCCCAATTAAGAGACATAACCCGACTATTTCAATGGCAAAAACCGGAAGCCACGCGTGTCCTCCAAAATCTTGTCGCTGCTGACAAAATTATCTCCAATTTAGAAAACGATCAGCATGCCGGTGAGTGGTTTGCGCTCCCCAAACTGGTAACATAATTGCAATAATCGTAATACTCCTGTAAGGAAAAAATGTTGCGGTGATACGGTAAAATCAAAATTACTATCAGTTATGTTGGATTGAAATGAGTGAATCGGGTAAAAACCTGCAGAAATTCAAGTTACAAACCGCGGTCTTTACAGCCGCGTTTATCAGCTTGGTAATGCTCATTTCACAACATTTTAATCGGCTTACATGGGGAGAAACATTTCTCTGGTGGCTTATTTCTTGTTCAGGGGCGTTTAGTCTGATCGGATATGCTTTCTACCAGATTGAAAAAATTCAGACAAAACTCGATGATCAACTAACCCGGACCCAAAAATATTCTCAACGACAGACTTTGCTGGCCAGCCTTAGCGGCGGATTTGCAGCCAACCTCACCGAAGATGAAATTTGCGACGAATTGGTTAGCCGCCTGGCAGAAATTCCAGAATATCGTTTTGTAGCGGTTTTGTTGACCAGTCCATTAACCGAGGATAGAGTGCTGCGGGGATTCGCAAGTGGAGAAGCCTTACCGCAAGCTGTATCGCTGCCTCCAGGAGTAGGTCTGAGTGAAATCCCGTTAAAAACCGGGCAATTGCTGTATACGCCAGATGTTCAAAAATCACCAGATTATTTCCCTGGTTTAGGCCAGGGATCTGAATTAGACGTTCCAATTCAATTTGATGACGAAAAATTTGGTGTTTTGATCATTGAAAATCCCAAGGTAAATGCCTTCAGTCCTGATGACTTTACGATTCTAACTACCGTTGCCGATCAGGCTGCAATTGCAATTTTAAACAGCCGCTTACTCTCCGCTGAACAAAAACGTCGCCAGCAAGCCGAGATTTTACGGAATGCAACGATTACAGTCAGCTCCTATTTGGACTTAGACCAGGTCCTCGATCGAATTTTGCATCAACTCAGGGATGTAATTCCGTACGATAGCACCTGTATCTTTCTAAGGGAAAAAAATTCCGTCCAAGCCAAAGCTGAGCGGGGATTGTCCAGCCCAGAAGAAGTTATCGGACATCATTTTCCGGCTGATAACTCCCTCTTCCAAACCATTCTTCAAACTAGGCAACCCTTAATCTTAGGAAATATCAAAAATGATTCTCGTTTCCAAGGTTGGGGGGGGACTCACAAAATGAACAGTTGGATGGGGGTACCGCTCACAGTAGGGAGTGAAATTAGTGGGTTTCTAACCTTAGAGAAAAGTCAACTAGACGCCTATGATGCTGAAAAGGCCGAACTTGCCTTGATTTTTGCAAATCAAGCCGCGATCGCGATCCAAAACGCCCGTCTTTTCCAATCTGAAAAAATTGCCGCAGAAAAACTGATCATTCTCTATGAGGCCAGCCAGGCCATTATTAGCGCCAGCTTTGACCCTGAACGAACCTACCAAACAATTCATGAGGCGGCCGCCGGCCTGATGCCTTGCGAGGCATTTAGTATTACCATCTTGGATGAAAAAGAAGATGAAATTGAAGCTGTCTATATGATCGATCGCGAAGAACGGACTCCGCCAGCCCGCTTCCCAAATGGGCAAGGTTTGAGCAGTCACATCATCAGCACCGGGGATTCACTCATCGTCCACGATCTCCAATCCTCCACGAAAATGGAAAATATTCCAGTCAAACATTTTGGAAGCGCCGATCATATTCGCGCCTTTCTAGCCGTACCTATGAAATTAGGAAACAAAGTGATCGGCATGCTCGCAGCCCAAAGTTATTTACCGCATAAGTATTCTGCCGAAGACCAGCGGTTTCTTGAAATGTTGGCTGCTCATGCGGCTATCGCGATTGATAATGCCAAATTATTTGCCCAGGTCCAAAAACTGGCGATTACAGATAGTCTTACCAAAGTATACAATCGGCGCTATTTTTTTGATACCGCCCGGCATGAATTCGTCCGTTCCCAGCGATATCAACATCCCTTAACAATTTTGATGTTAGACCTTGATAACTACAAAGCAATCAATGACTCGCTCGGACATGTGGCTGGCGACCAAATTTTGATCCAAATTGCACAGTTTATTCAGGAGAATATTCGGCAAAGTGATACATTGGGCCGCTATGGCGGCGATGAATTTAGCATCTTGCTCCCTGAAACCGATCTCAAGCATGCCACTGAACTCGCCGAACGCTTACGATTAGCGACTGAAAAAACTACCTTTCGTTATAATGATGAAGAAATCAAAACCACCATCAGCATTGGAATCTCAGGTACCAATGAAAATGTGACCGAACTAAATCACTTGTTACTCAGTGCTGATGCTGCGTTGTATGAAGCAAAAACTTGTGGTCGAAACTGTCTTCGAATAGAAAATTGGCCACTTACCAATATGGATGATTCTGCAACCCGCGAATGGAGTGAACCATGATCGAAGTAGCGATAATGATCGAAGGCCAAAATGGCCTGACTTGGAATCGGTGGCAACGAATTGCCCAACTGGTAGAAGATCTCGGGTTTGTAGGCTTATACCGGTCAGATCATTACACCAATGCCCGGCCCCCAGATAAAGATTCACTGGAGTTATGGACGTCCCTCACCTGGTTGGCCAGCCATACAGACCGGATTGAATTTGGTCCCTTGGTTTCACCGGTATCCTTTCGACAGCCAACAATGACAGCCCGATTTGCCGCGGCCGTAGACGATTTATCGGGCGGCCGGTTGACTTTAGGCTTGGGAGCCGGGTGGCAGGAACGCGAACACCAGAACTATGGCTGGGATCTCCTTGACATTTCATCCCGTTTCGATCGGTTTGAAGAAGGTCTGGAAATTATTACCCAATTGCTGCGATCCGAAACCCCCTCAACAATCAACGGGCACTACTTTAATCTTCGGGAAGGGATTCTTTTGCCCCGGCCCCAACGCCCGGGAGGGCCACCGATCTTGATTGGTGGCAATGGGCCCCGCAGAACACTGCCCCTGGTGGCCCGATATGCTACGGAATGGAATGCCCTGTTTGTCAGTAAAGCAGATTTCAGGGCCCGCAACCACCGCTTAGATCAATTATTGACCAACAATAACCGCAAACCCAACGATGTCCGGCGATCCCTAATGAGCAGTTGCATTTTCGGGTTAAACGAGAAAGATTTGAGCCATAAAGTTAATGTGCGTACTGATGGTAAACGAAACCCCCAAGATTTGCAGAAAAAAGACTTGTTTGTCGGTACGGCTAATCAACTTGTTGAGCAACTCGGGGGCTGGGCTGAGCTTGGCGTTCAACGCGTCATGTTACAGTGGCTCGATTTGGATGATCTCGACGGATTAGAATACCTGGCCCACGGGGTTTTGCCGCAACTCTAATTTACCGCAATTTTTTTGCAATCACGGCATACCCCTGAGGTCTGGTCGGAAAGTTATTTTTAGACGGTTACTATGGTTCCTTTACCGCGCAAAATCGTCGTCATTGGGAGTACTGGTTCGGGGAAAACAACGCTGGCGCTCCGAATCTCAGAACAATTGCAGATTCCACATATTGAACTAGATGCGCTCTATTGGGGGCCAAATTGGACCGAAACCCCCCAAGATATTTTTCGGGAGAAGGTGGCAGTTGCCCTGGCCGGTGATGAATGGGTTGTCGATGGGAATTACACCAAAACCTACGATATCGTATGGGGACGGGCCGATACAATTATCTGGCTAGATTATGAGAGTTTATGCAGAATTAGCAGCGGCAGTTCGCCATCGTTGGGTCTGTGAA
>CAYVQU010000082.1:0-22375 GCA_964453155.1 uncultured Anaerolineales bacterium
ACTTTTGCTGTTTTGAGGAGGGTCTAGCACCCTTTTTGCAGTAGAGTCACTTGTCATTAGGTAGAAACTCACTCCAAAATTTGCTGGGATTTGAATTTTCTGAGATCAGCGATCTCGGTTGAACTGGCTAAAGGATAGCAAGCAGATGTTCAGAAGTTGTTTAGATAGTATGAAAGGGTTATGGATAATTTATGAATGTCGAAAGAATCTTTCAAAAAAATAAATAGACGCGGTTAAACGCAGATGAATGCGGATTTCTAAGGTTATCCGCGTATTCCCCGCTCGTCCGCGTCTAATAGGTTTGTGAAATCAAAATCTTTAAAAAAAAAATTTCCCCCTAGAAATGGGACTTCAAACCTGAAACTTGGCAACTGGTACAAAAAACACCCTCACACGCAATCTCGCTCGTGGGTGGTCTGGACGTATTTTTGCAAAAACTGTCCCGTATATGACCCTGGCGTGCCACAGATTTCTTCGGGGGTGCCCTGGGCGATGATCTCGCCCCCCGCGTCCCCGCCTTCGGGGCCGAGGTCAACGATCCAGTCGGCGACTTTGATGATATCGAGGTTGTGTTCGATGATCAGGACGGTGTTGCCGCCATCGACCAGGCGTTGGAGGACCTCGATCAATTTATGGACATCGGCGGCATGCAAACCCACCGAGGGTTCGTCGAGGACGTACATCGTCCGGCCGGTGGAGCGTTTTGAGAGTTCGCGGGCCAGCTTGACCCTTTGGGCTTCACCACCGGAGAGGGTTGGGGCGGGTTGACCAACCCGGATATACCCGAGGCCGACATCGTATAAAGTTTGCAAACGATTCATCATTGGGGGAAAAGCCTCGAAAACTTCGAGGGCGCGTTCGATGGTCATATCCAGGACATCGGCGATGTTAAATTCTTTGAAGCGAACCTGGAGAGTCTCGCGGTTGAAGCGGGTGCCGTGGCAGACTTCGCAGGGGACATAGACATCGGGGAGGAATTGCATCTCGATCCGCAACTGACCCTGGCCCTGACAGGCCTCACAGCGCCCACCGTGGACGTTGAAGCTGAAGCGGCCGGGTTTATACCCCCGGATTTTGCTTTCAGGTAGTTCGGCGAACAGCTTGCGCATGTAATCCCACATCTTGGTGTAGGTCGCCGGGTTGGAGCGGGGGGTGCGGCCGATGGGGGATTGGTCGATGTTGATGACTTTGTCGATTAACTCCAGATTGTCGATATGATCATGATCGCCGGGATTGGCTTTGGCCCGGTGGAGGGCTTTTGCCAGGGACTGGTAGAGGATATCGACCATCAAAGTCGATTTACCCGATCCGGACACGCCGGTGATACATACTAATTTCCCCAAGGGGATTTTGACGTCGATATTTTTTAGGTTATGTTGACGCGCACCGATCACGGTTAAGGCTTCGCCGTTGCCATTGCGACGCTGAGCGGGGATGGGCACCTGCGCGCGCCCGGAAAGATAAGCGCCGGTCAGGGAGGCGGGATGGGCCAGGATGTCGGAAACGGTTCCCTCAGCAACGACTTCGCCGCCATGCTCTCCCGCTCCAGGACCCAGGTCGAGAATCCAGTCGGCAGTTTCGATGGTCTCGTTGTCATGTTCGACCACCAGAACGGTGTTGCCGATATCCCGCAGACCTTCGAGGGTCCGTAAAAGCCGGGCATTATCTCTGGGATGGAGACCAATGGAGGGTTCGTCGAGCACATAAAGGACGCCCATTAACCGCGATCCAATCTGGGTGGCGAGGCGAATCCGTTGGGCCTCCCCCCCTGAAAGCGTGACTGCGCTGCGGTCAAGAGTCAGATAATCTAACCCCACGTTGACGAGAAATCCCAGCCGTTCTTGTAATTCCCTTAAAATCCGCGAAGCAATAATTTTTTGCCGCTCGTTCAAAATAGCGTCGTTAGCCGTGAGTTTTTCAACCCACTCGCGTGTCAAACGGACTGGCCAACCAGTGACGGTGATGATGTTGGTGTCGGCCAGAGTGACGGCCAGAGCCTCACGACGTAGACGGCGGCCATCACAAGTGGGGCAAACACTCATATTCATCAGGCTTTCGATGCGCTCACGCTGGTAATCGGAGTTGGTCTCGTTATATCGCCGCTCCAGGTTGCCGATGACGCCCTCAAAGACCCGCCGGAAGGTGTACTCGTTGCCGCGCGCGTTGGTGTAAGTCATCGGGATTTCTTGGCCGTTCGTGCCATGGAGGATGACTTCTAATTTTTCGGGAGGTAAATCTTTGATTGGGGTATCTAAATCGACTTCGTAATGCTTGGCCGCGGCCGCCAGGCTCTGCCAATACCAACCGCCCTCATCGCGGGGGCCATCCCAAGAAGTCACTGCAATCGCCCCGCCGTTGAGCGACAAATCTTTGTTGGGGATCAGCATGTCAATGTCGATCTCCAGCTTGCCACCCAAACCCTGACAGTCTGGACAGGCCCCATGCGGGGTGTTGAATGAGAAAGTTCGGGGCTCGATTTCAGGGAAACTGAGATGGCAGGAAGGGCAAGAGAGATGTTCGGAGAAAAAGATGTCTCGGCCTTCATCCGCTGACGAAGCGGTTACATCGTGAGTAATAAGGTATCCTTCCCCGAATTTGAGCGCGGTTTCAACCGAATCGGTCAGACGGGTGCGGGCGTTTTGGGCTTCATCGGGGTCTTCGTAAGTGCGGATGACGAGGCGGTCGACGACGGCTTCAATATGATGGATTTTGTAACGGTCCATCTCAACTTCGTCTTCGCTGAGGTTGTAGACGGTGCCGTCGACGCGGGCGCGGGTGAAACCGGACTTTTCGATTTCATCGAGGACCCCTTGGTGGGTCCCTTTGCGACCGCGGACCATGGGGGCTAGCAGCAGCAGGCGGGATTTTTCAGGGAATTTCTCAATCGCTTCCACAATTTCTTGGGCCGATTGGCGAGTGACTTCCCGACCGCATTCAGGGCAATGGGGAATCCCGGCGCGGGCGAAGAGCAGCCGCAGGTAATCGTAAATCTCGGTGACGGTGCCGACGGTCGAGCGTGGGTTGTGCGAAGCCCCTTTTTGATCGATGGAAACGGCGGGGGAGAGGCCTTCGATGTAATCGACATCGGGTTTGTCCATCTGCCCGAGAAATTGCCGGGCATAAGCCGAAAGCGACTCTACGTAGCGGCGCTGGCCTTCGGCAAAAATGGTGTCAAAGGCCAGGGACGATTTCCCCGATCCCGAGAGGCCGGTGATCACGACCAGTTTGTCGCGCGGGATTTCGACGGTGATATCTTTCAGGTTGTGCACTCGGGCACCGACAACACGGATTACGGGAGAAGATGACATATTAATTGTGAATGGTGAATTAGGAATGATTAATGATTAATGGCAGCAGAAAAATGGAGAACTCAAGGCAAGAACGGAAAACTGAATGAGTATTTACCGACCTGTTATTATAGCACATTCGTACTAAGAATTTGATTTTTGAGGCGATCTAGAAGTAATTTTTAAGGTTGTTTGGCAGCCAAAGCCGACTCGTGATTATATCGCGCGAGATTGGATTGGGAGATTAAGAATTGAGAATAAAACTAATCCGCTGGTCTGGGGTGCAATGACTATCTTCTGATTTTTTTGTGAAACGCTTAATTGGGAATTCGGGAATGTAGGAGATTTTTCTTGGTTTCCTGGATTCCATATGAAATTTTTTTGGGAAATTCGGTCCCGTTAATGATCAGCTCCCCCGGTCAATTTCACATATGTGGTTTGTTTATCCCCCCACATCCCCATAATTAAATGATAGAGTGCGTACAATTCTAGTGCGAACGGTAAATAGCCCCCATAACCCAAGAGCGGCATCTCGAAGATGTGCCAGAAATCCACGAAGGGGACGGTGTAAATCCACTTGGGATAGGACCAAAAATTCCAGAACTCCCAAAAGAAGCCGGTTAGTAGGACCCCGGCCCACAAAGTCAAAACCGGACGCCAATTACCGTGCTGTGTCCATTCAGCCAGGTTGCGATTGCCCAGCCAGATGTTAAGGGGCTCCAAAATGCAGTACACTGAAATCCACAGGAAGGGAAAGAAAAAACGCGGCCAGGTTAATAGCAAACCCAACATGATCCAACCAGCAATGAAAAATCCGAGGGGTGCTTTCCCGGCTGGCCGAATGATCGGGCCCCGGCGCGGCTTTTGGAAAAATCTGAAACTCGCCATCAATTCTGCAGTGCCAAACACCGCCGGGATAACGGTTGAGAAAGCGACCGTGGCCATCAGGCCGTATTCAAAATCCCCAAAAAGTTCTTTGCCATCGTAAAACCAGTTCTGAACGCGCCAATTGAGCACTTCGAACAGCCACCAGGCGGGTGCCGAGATGAGAAATAACCCAACATATTTGCGCCAACTGCGGGTGAATAACGAGGTTCCGGTCCGTAGGAATACCAGTCCATCAATGGACAAGCAATATCCCAGCCATAGGGGGAAGAAGGCCCATTGAGAACGCGGTCCGGGCAAGAACCAGTTGAGGGGCCAGAAGATGGCGATCAGGCCGAGGCCAAGCCAACCTTGGATAGGGCTATATTTGAGCTGCATGTAAAACACTGCCGGTGACTGTCACTTATGAAGTGACAGTCACCTATTTTATATTTACTACCAGCGATATTCATGCGGGCCGAAATCGGCTTCGTAAAAGGGCGAAAACATGCTGCCTGGAGGGATCACAGCGTCGATTTGGGTCAGTTCTTCATCTGTGAAGGTAATTTCGGCGGCACCCAGGTTGTCTTCGAGTTGTTCCATGGTCCTGGGGCCAATGATGGGGCTGGTGACTCCGGGGCGTTGAGCCACCCAGGCCAGAGCCAATTGAGCCAGTGTGCAGCCTTTGGATTCGGCCATGGGGGTCAGCAAATCAACCGCATCGTAAACACCTTCCGTCATCCGCCGTTGGAGCCAGGGTTTATCAGCTACGTTGGCGAAACGGGTACCATCAGGCGCGGCCTCACCGCGGCGGTATTTACCGGTCAGCAGACCCCCGGCAATCGGACTCCAGGGAATGATCCCGTAGCCGTAGGTCTGGGCCATCGGGAGTAATTCGCGTTCGATGCGGCGATCCAGCAGGTTGTAGGGGGGCTGCTCACAGACAAACCGGTTCAGGCCCAATTCTTTCGAAGCCCATAATGACTCCACCGACTGCCAGGCGGCGAAGGTACTGGTGCCGATATAGCGGACTTTGCCAGCCCGGATCAAATCATCCAAGGCACGGAGGGTTTCGTCGATGGGGATCGCGGCTTGGGGGCGATGGATTTGGTAGAGATCGATGTAATCGGTTTGCAGCCGTTTTAGGCTGGCCTCACACTGCTCAATGATATGACGGCGGGTATTGCCCCAGGCGTTGGGATCATCATCGGCCATCCGGCCATGAACTTTGGTCGCCAGGACGATGCTGTCCCGCTGGCCGTTGCGCTGGAGGGCTTCGCCAGTGACTTCTTCGCTGCGGCCGCGGCTGTAAACGTTGGCTGTATCGAGAAAATTGAGCCCGGCCTCCAGCGCCCGGTCGATGATGGCATACGAATCATCGGGCGAGGTGGCAGCCCCAAACGTCATGCAGCCCAGGCAGAATTTACTGACCTGAATGCCGGTCCGACCTAATGAACGATATTCCATGATTTGCCTCCTATGGTAATTGGTATAACTCCACCAAAACGCCGTTGGCCGCTTTGGGATGGATAAAGGCATACTTGCGCCCGTCATCTCCGACGACGGGTTCCAGGTGGATGAGTTGGACTTGTTTTTCCTTCAATTCAGCGATGGCAGACTCGATATCGTCGACTTCTAGGCAGAGATGGTGCATCCCTGGGCCGCGTTTGTCCAGATATTTGGCGACACCGGAATCGTCCGAGGTTGGCTGGACGAGTTCGATTTCGCTATCGCCCACCGGTAGAAAAGCCACCGCAGACTTTTCGGCGGGGACGTCCTTGATTTTTTCGAGTTCCAACCCTAAAGCGTCTTGCCAAAAATCCAGGGCGGAGTCGATATCGGCAACGACTAAAGCAACATGATTAATCTTTTTGATTTTGGGCATATTTTCGCTCCAAGAATTTAATGAATTTCCGCCAATTGGCCGATTTCCGGAAAAAACGCGGCAGGAAAACCAGCAGCAGCCCATCATTGCGGACCAGGGTGACAAATTCTGGGGTCATCCGAAACCGAGTAATCCGGCTCCACGGAATTTCATTGCGCCCTTCTGGCAGCATATAGACAATGCCCTGAGTTGTAATCTGGCCCTGCAATTCGCGCCGAGTACCGGGATTCGCCCACATTTTCCGGGCTGCAAAGTAGGGATTCAGATAAATCCAGGTCACCGCACCCCCCAACACCAGCGCGGCTAACAGCCAAATCATATTACTGGCCCAATCACCGGTCTGGATCACGCGTGAGATCAGAATCACAGTTGCTGCCACGGCAAAGCCAGCTGCAACCAAAATAATCCGGCGTTGATTTTTATCCTTCCGATTAGCCAGTTGGACAGCTTTGAAAAATGTCTCTCGGTCATATTGACCGCGGAAGTGAATTTCCATAATATATCTCTATTTTGCTCGTATTGTTAAATTGTGATTATCGGCAACCCGAATTTGGCGAATGCTCCGAATAGCTCGAATGCCAAACGAAGTTATATTGTGGTGGTCAATAGAACCTTGAACATTAACGTCATTGCGAACGAAGCGGAGCGTAGTACGGCAATCTGAAGCTTGGTACGACAGAGACTGCTTCGGCGGAAAAACTGCCTCGCAGTGACGTTAACGTTGGATGTGTTCAACCTTCTGTTGACGATTACACAAACGAAGTTATATTCGCGATATTCGTTCAATTCGTATTCTTTGTTGATAACTCATGTTACGCAACAAGCATTCCTTCGACAAGCTCAGGACACCGCTTCGATACGCTAGCGCTACTCAGGATGAATTTTCTAGTTCATTTTGAATATCGTGCGTAACATGAGTGACAATTTTTAATCACTCTTTTACTACATAAGGTTGAATTTGACAAAAATCCATTTGCGCAGGTAACCAGCGAGAATGATGAGTGCGAAAGCGGCCACGAACGTATACCAGTGCCACTGATAGCTCATGCCGCCCATTGGGATCAGTCCGATGATCAAGAAACCAATCCCCGTGATCCACTCCAAGCGATAGACTGGATCGGGGATCACCGGTGCAGACATCACTGGGATGACTGGCAAAAGCCCTAAAACAAAGAATAGAATGGTATTGATCAGTGTTTTTTTGAGGACTTTCATTTGCTAAAAACTCTCGGCTTGGTATTCACCCCAGACACCCCGGAGCGTGTTGCAAATCTCGCCCAGGGTGACATCATTTTCTACATTTTCAAGAATGATGGGGATTAAATTTTCTGTGCTGCGGGCGGCAGAATCCAGCCGGGTGCGTAATTCACTAACTTTGGCTTCATCCCGGCGGGCTCGGAGAGCGGCTAAACGCTGGCGCTGATTGACCTCAATCGCTGGATCAACTTTAAGTTGGTCAAGATCAATTTCTTCTGACATCTCGAACTGGTTAACTCCGACCACCACTTGCTCACCCCGCTCCACGGCTTGCTGATATTGATACGCGGCTTCTTGAATTTCACCTTGAATATAACCCCGCTCGATAGCCGGTAACGCGCCACCCAAATCGTCGATTTTTTGAATATATTCTTCAGCCTGACGTTCAATTTCATCCGTCAGTTCTTCGACCCAATAGGAACCGGCCAGGGGATCGATGCTGTCGGCCACACCTGATTCATGGGCAATAATCTGTTGAGTGCGGAGGGCGACACGGACGGCGTTTTCGGTTGGGAGCCAGAGGGCTTCGTCCATACTGTTGGTGTGGAGCGATTGCGTCCCGCCCAGAACGGCTGCCAGGGCCTGCATTGTCACCCGGACGACGTTGTTTTCGGGTTGCTGAGCCGTCAGGGTGGAACCCGCGGTTTGGGTGTGGAAGCGCAGTTTCAAAGATTTGGGATTTTTAGCCCCAAAGCGCTCCTTCATGATTTTGGCCCACAATCGCCGCGCGGCCCGATACTTGGCGACTTCTTCGAGGAAATTGTTGTGGGCGTTGAAGAAGAAGGAAAGTTGGGCCGCGAAACTATCAACATCCAGCCCAGAATCGATTGCAGCCTGGACATAGGCGATCCCATCCGCGAGGGTGAAAGCCACTTCCTGGACCGCGGTCGAGCCGGCCTCCCGAATGTGGTAACCCGAAATGCTGATCGTATTCCAGCGGGGTACTTCGGCCTGACAGTATTTAAAGATGTCGGTGATCAGCCGCATGGAGGGTGCTGGCGGGAAAATGTAGGTCCCGCGGGCAATATATTCTTTTAGGATATCGTTTTGGATCGTACCGCGCAATTTACGCGTCTCGACGCCCTGTTTTTTAGCAACAGCGATATACATCGCCAGTAATATCGCCGCGGGAGCGTTGATCGTCATGCTGGTGGACACTTTGTCGAGGGGAATATCGCGGAACAGGGTTTCCATATCTTCAAGCGATGAGATCGAAACCCCTACTTTGCCGACTTCGCCGGTTGCAATCGGATCATCGGCATCGTAACCGATTTGGGTCGGCAAATCGAAGGCCACCGAGAGTCCGGTTTGGCCCTGGGCCAATAGATAGCGGTAACGGGCATTGGATTCTTCGGCGGAGGCATATCCGGCGTACTGGCGCATGGTCCACAGGCGGCCGCGGTACATCGTCGGCTGAACACCGCGCGTGTAGGGGTATTCCCCCGGGAACCCTAACTTCGCTGCATATTGATCGGAATCATCATCAGGCGGAGTTATAACCCGTGGCACCGGGATCCCCGATAACGTCCGAAATTCGGCGCGCCGTTCGGGAAACCGGTCGGTCACTGGCTTCAGGGTTTCGGCTTCCCAGCGTTTCTTTTCAAATTCTAAGCTCATAATTTCCTCACCGCAGTATAATTGCGCAACCCTTTCAAGTGTGCGATGCAAATAATTGCGCTTGGAAAGTATAACCCAACTGGAGAAAAGTAGATGCGAATTTTATCCGTCGATGTCGGTACCGGTACCCAAGATATTTATTTATACGACTCTCGGGTGGATGTCGAAAATGGTTTCAAATTAGTGGTTCCCTCCCCAACAATGATGGTCCACCGGCAGATCAAGGCTGCCACCCAACGCGGTGAAGCTTTGGCTTTGACGGGCGTCACGATGGGCGGCGGGCCCAGTCATTGGGCGGCCCGTGATCATGCCAAAGCAGGATATCCAGTATATGCCACGCCGGATGCGGCTCGGACTTTTGATGATAATCTAGAAAATGTCGAATCGCAGGGGATCAAGATCGTCAGTGCAGATGAAATCGCCGCCCTGGGCGCTGGGGTTAACCAAGTGGAACTGCGAGACTTCGACTTTGAGGGAATCGCCCGCTCTTTTGGGGAATTCGGCGTTTCGCTGGATGATCTTGACGCCGTCGCGGTTGCCGTTTTTGATCATGGGGCCGCTCCGCCCGATATCTCCGACCGCCAATTCCGCTTTGATTATTTGGATGAGCACATTTTGGCCAAAAATCGTCTCTCCGCGTTTGCTTTTGAAGCGGATAAGATTCCCCCGATCATGACCCGCCTGCAAGCGGTGGTTGATTCTGCCGCCGGGTTCGATGCCCCCCTGGTTGTGATGGACACCGCGCCCGCGGCCGTATTAGGTGCCACTTTGGATCGAGCTGTCCGGGCCCAAGAACGCGTCCTGATCACCAATGTGGGCAATTTCCACACTTTGGCCTTCCGCCTGGGACCGACTGGTATTGAAGGGGTCTTCGAACATCATACCGGCCTGCTCGACATGCCCCAACTCGAAACCCTGCTTCGCACCCTCGCCGACGGCACGTTAACCCACGAGGAAGTCTTTGGGCATCATGGGCACGGTGCCTTGATCTACGAACAAAAACCACTGCCCTTGGGTAACGGAGCCTTCGATGTGGTTGTGACTGGGCCGCGACGGAGTATGTTTCAGCAGGCTACGGCGAGTAACTTGCGCCCTTATTTCCCCGCGCCGTTTGGGGATATGATGATCGCGGGCTGCTTTGGCTTGTTGGCCGCGGTTGGTGATGTTTTGCCGGAATTTAAGGATGAAATCAATGCCTCATTGCAAGGATCAGGCGGTAGCGGAACCCCGCCCTGGGAGATCGATTAACAGGAGAAAAAGCACCAGACAATCGTTGACAGTCGATCCCTTTGCGGTATAATTTTCCCCGCACACGGTCCCGTAGCTCAATTGGCAGAGCAAGCGACTCTTAATCGTTAGGTTGTAGGTTCGAGTCCTACCGGGATCACACTTGAAAACCCCTATATACAGGGGTTTTTCTGTTTAATATCCCCAGGGGTGGGGGTGTGAAAAAACTGGAATTTACCTTAAATCAAACTCTGGTGCAAAAAATGCCGTTTTTGGTGCAATTCTGGTGCAGAACTTTTCATTTTTGTTTTTTTACACTCTCCAATTCTTCAATTTTTACCTGAATTGGGGTCAATAAATCATCCATCACCCG
Source organism: uncultured Anaerolineales bacterium (assembly GCA_964453155.1). GTDB lineage: Bacteria > Chloroflexota > Anaerolineae > Anaerolineales > UBA11858 > CAYVQU01. Next base: position 10,511 of record CAYVQU010000082.1, read on the forward strand.
CACCGCTTCTTGCTGCATTTCGTTGATGAGATGGCCGTAAATATTCATGGTCGTACTTGGTTTTTCATGGCCTAAAATCTTAGACACTACGATAACGGGGACACCATGATTGAGCATGATCGAAGCGGCGGTATGCCGGAGATCATGAAATCGAATTCTCGGTAAACCTGCTTGATCCAATACTCGATTGAAATCAATCCGCAGATTACTTGGATTAAATGGAGTTCCAACCGCTGATGGAAAAACCAAATTGAATTCTTGCCATTTTTTACCAGCAGCCTTTCTCAGAACTTCTAGATTTTCCTTTTGCCATCGTAAAGCACCCAAAGAAGCATCCCCCAATAAAATCGAACGCCGCCCAGCTTTTGTTTTTGGTTCAACAAATTTCCAAGGTTGTCGGGGCACTCTTTGGACTTGTCGCTTGACTTGAATTTCACCCCGTATCCAGTTCAAATCATCCCACTGTAAACCAAATAATTCCCCTTGTCGCATCCCGGTAATGACTGCTAAATGATATAGCGATCTTTTTGGGCTGCTATGGGCTGTAATCAGAAATTGCCCCACTTGACTTTCATTCAAAACCTGCATTTCCTTATGACGATATTTCGGTAATGCAGCCCCTTGGACCGGATTTCTAACAATGTAGCCGTAAGTAACAGCCTTATTTAGTGCTTTACGAAGAATAGCGTGAATTTCTCGAATGGTTCGAACCCCCACATTACGCTCAATTAGTTCAACATAATATTGTTCTACTCTCGAAAGATGCAACTTGAACAACTGAATTTCCCCAATATCAGGATCAATGTAATTCCGAATTAATTGCTTATAACGATTGATCGTATGATCACGCAATGTAATTTCGTGAGTGCTCATCCACGAAGCTAAATAATCAGAAAGGGACACTTTCCCACTTTTGAAATTTAGACCTAAATCAATTTGGCTTTGGATTTCTCGAAGCCATTTCAAACATTCTGACTTTGTTTTAGCCCCAAAATTTAGTCGGTCACCATCAATATAAATTTGAGCACGCCAAGTACCGTTTTGACGTTTATAAATTGAGCCCTCATTTCTACCTCGCTTCTTTCTTGCCATTTTGCGTGCGGTTACAGGTCTAAACCCCCTCCTCGGTATCTTCTTTCGGTAGGGTAGGGGGATTTTCTTCAAGATAAAACCAGGATAACGCCTGTTCCTTTCCTTTCGTCCATCTTGCGGGAAGGTTCCCGGCACTATCCACAGCAAACCCACGCAACACAAAAAACGCTGTGATAGCTTTAGCCCATTCCCGCCCATTTGAACCGTCAGAGTAAGACCGGATAGGTTTGAGATAGGCATCACCACATTCTTCTAGAAACTCCCAAACGAAATCTGCGGGGATTTCTTCACCATCCATATCGTAAACAGCAATAGCACCCGCCACCGCCGGAGTCATGCGGAACTTGGCCGGGATAGATAACCAGGCTTCAATCTGATGGGGTCGCAATTTCCCAAGCTGTTTCAGCATTTCGGTAGTTGGAGTGATGATGGCTGTTCTTTTGATTTCTCGTTGACTTTCAATAATCAAACGTCCAATCCAAGCAGCCCAAGCAGGTAAAAGGATAAAGAAGATAAAGACGAAGCCGGAAATCAAAGCCACATACTGCCAAATCGACTCCTGGGATGTTAGTAAAGCCCAAAGTATTGCAACCGTCGGAGCGATTACTTCCAGCGCTGATTTCACCGGGTTTTGGAATTGGTATTCTTGAAACATAAGAGTTCACCTACTCGAATTCGATATCTTTCTCATGAGCAGCTAAAAGCGTACCGTAACGCTTATGCATTCGCTTTCGTCCTTCAATATCCATTTGGAGAAGGAACTCCCCACCAGTACATTCAGATACGGCAGACAATGCTGGAGCAACTTGATTTAGTAACCAAGCTTTGATTTTGTCCAGAGATATTTCTTTAGCATCATGTAGCTTTGTGTAAGCTCGATCTGTATCACCGATGAATTCATCCCACCAGGAGCGATCAATGTCGATGAAGTTTTGTAGATGAGAAATAGAAACTTCGGGCCAATCGTCAATTTCTCTAGAAAAAAGTTCTCGAGCAACAATATCCGATATCTTACCCTTGAGTTCTAGCTCAACGCGCGTCGGCCCCCGCATGTTATAAACTCGCATTAACCGTTCCGATTGCCTTGATCCGAAGTAGCACGTATCCCGTCCCATTTCACTTTGATCTTCTCGCATTTTCAAGGACTCACAATACCATTTTAGGGTTTTCCTATTAGCTAGGGATCGAACCACTGGTTTTTCATTTTCAGCCCGGTTGACATCATCTAAAATAGCCTGCTCAAATTGTTCCGGAGTAAAAGGGACATTATCAAAAGCGAGATCAAGTCGGGTAACCTTAAACTTGTGCTCCATCAGAATGAGATCGTGATAGAACAACCTGAAAAACTCAGGGGGAATGGCTTTGCAGGCTTCACCAGGAAATTCAAAAGAGCAATATTCTCGACCAGACCCAGGCGAATGCCTAAGCTGAAAACCACTCAAACCACCCAAGACTCCCTTGAAACCCCTTGCACCATGCTCGAGATCGCTGAGTGCTCCTAATGCAAGTTGAAAATGATCTTTGTACAAATCAATGCATTCCCAAGTAGGCGCATGGATGGTAACTCGTAAGTAATCAACTATAAATTCAACGGTCATACTTACTCTTATTCTCCTTAACTCTACCCCCCTTTTAGTATAGGGGGGTTTAGGTGCTTCCAATTTTTTGTGTTTCTCTGGTTTCCCGTGATTGAAGGGGAGCCCCATCCCTTCCCCCACCTACATCACCTTCCGTATCCCCTTCGGCCCACTTTACCACCATGCTCGCTCCGGGGGAATCTGCTTGCGGGCGGGACTTCTCACGGCGTTCCGTCCGCGCAGATTGCCCCTCCGCTGCGCGTGATGGTCGTTGGCCTACGTGGATACTCCCGGTGGCTCCGGTGATTGAAGGGATTTGGGAATATTTCTATGGGCAGCTATTGGCCCCAATTCCTGAGAAAATGAATACAACCCGCGAATGACACAGGAGAGCAAGAAAGCACCTTTTCTCATTCCAGCCACATCGGCATAGTACGAAGCCAACAAATTAATTTGCTTACTTGTTTGAAAGGATAAACGTACAATTTCTTCTGTCATTGAACACCAAAAAATACTTACTAAAAAAGACATTGTGTACAAGGGATTTTCACTTCTTGTCATGGTAAAATCCAACTGAAGCAAATATCACAGTAAAGCCAATACAAAGTTTAATTTTACTTTACCAAACAGTATAATCTTACTTTACTTTCTGGTCAAGTGCGTTTCTCTTTGTTTAAAATGGTGCTATTATGAAAATTACAACTGAAAAAATGGGGGGGAGAATAAAACAAGCCCGGTTAGAAAAAAATCTTACTCAAAATGAATTAGCCAAACATCTAGATAGATCAAAAAGCTCAATTTCCCAATTAGAAAAGGGATTTATCAATATTTCTGCCGTAGACTTATATCAATTAGCACAATTATTAGAAAAACCAATTGAATATTTTTATGGTAGTGAAAAGTATGGGGAAAGCCTTGATAGCTTATTGTCTAAGATACAGAACGCAGATGCTAAAACAATCAAACAACAATCATCTTTTCTAGAATCCTGGCTCAATTTAAACGATAAAATGATTAAACTTGGTGCCCATCCTAATATTGATGATGATGGTGCAATCCCTTTAATTAGGGAAGTCTACGATCATCTTATTCTGCATTTAATTAATCTTCGCAAGCTTCTCAACGAAGGATTTCAAATAAAACGTGAATTTGAAGAAATTTTAGGGATAAGTGACGATAATAATCCATCACCAAATAATTTAAATTGAGTAAACATCTATCGCAAGAAGGCCTTCCTACATGTGGAAAGCCTTCTTGCGATAATAGCTCTTAGCATAAACATCCCAGTTAAATCACTACAATTGTATTGACATCAAAATGAAGATTTGAGATAAAATTAGGACATGGGTATAAAAAAAGGCAGGGAAAAATTTCAAAATCCAATAATAATTGGGGGCTTGTTTTTATTAGTCGGTTTAGTTTTTGGGTTAGTCTATAGTTATCTAATTGATCCAGTAGAGTGGATTAATGTTCCTTTTGAGCAAACGAGAGAAGACATTCAAGAAGATTATCTGCGAATGGCTCTTGATCAATATACCTATACATACGACTCCCTAAAATTACAGGATCGATGGGGAAATTTAGGGGCTGCAGGTCCAGCAATTTTGGCTCAAGTGATAGCGAATCCAGGAAATCAAACCCCCGATTCTATCGCTCATTTGCAAAAAACTGTTTTTGAAAAGAACGCTATCCCTTCTTCTGAATGTTTGGCTGTTGCAAATGAACCGACTAGAAATGTTGGAAGTAGTAATTTTTGTATCTATTTATGGGTGATTACTATCCTTTGTGGGGGAGTATTAGTTTATCATCTCAATAACAAAATCAATCACATATCTCAGCCCCATTTTACCTACGACACTCAAATCAAAGCGGTAACTCAACTACAAAACAAAAAATCTCGCACTGAAACTCCTACAATATCCAAGAAAACAATTGAAAAGAAAGTATCTCCTCACTCGACATTCCTGGCCAGTTACCAACTAGGAGATGATCTTTACCGAGAGAGTTTTTCGATAGAAACTACGCCAGGAGAATTCCTAGGAGAATGTGGGATTGATGTAGCTCATGTAATCAATGATGGCCCACCTAAACAGATTTCAGCATTTGATATTTGGCTATTTGATAAAAATGAGATCGAAACCAAGTCTATAGTATTGGTGACCGATATTTCATATCAAAATGATGAAACTCGATCACGATTGTCAACTATAGGTAAACCGTTCAAGATTGAAGTTGGAAAGAAATACAAACTTCATACAAACAATATCTTACTCGAAATTAGAATATTAGATGTTTTTTATGATTGTTTTACTGAAGTAGCATCTAATTGTATCGAACGTTTAGTAGTGGAGTTTGCTGTATGGACCAACGATCAATAAGTCTTTATCCCAATCTTTCCCTTTTTAATTTGGTGCAATACTGGTGCAAAAATAATCTATTCAAACTCTTTCAGTAAAATATTCTGATCTCATCTTCTTGAGTAAATTCTTTAGTATCTCAATTGTTATCCCCATCCAGAGCAACTCTTAATCGTTAGGTTGTAGGTTCGAGTCCTACCGGGATCACACAAACCCCCATATGTGGGGTTTTTTCTTTAAATCTCCACCAAATACAGGGGTATATTGACACTTTCATTGACTGGGATAGTCTATCGGGTGCAGTTTGGGTGCAACGGGAGTGAGTGTGCGTCGTCGAAAAAGATCGGTCTCTTGGGGTGGACTACAGTCTGTCTAATGCGCTGGAGATCAAAGTTTATTTGATACTCAATTTCCCACTCATATTCTGGTAAATGCGCAACTTCAGATGAAAACGAAAAGCCACCTAACCAATGGACGGGGGAAAACCTATCTGGTTTATTGGGATTAGCCAACTACGGCTGAAATCTCTTGCTTTAAATGATCTAAATCACGTTGGAGAATTTCCCACACGATTTGAAGTTTTACTTGATCATAGCCATGCACAATGATATTTCTAGTTCCAATCATGGATGACCATGGGATGGTGTAATGCTTTTCTTGGAATTCGTCAGAAATCTGGTTTGCCGCCTCTCCAATGATGATCAAATTGTAGAGAATAGCATCCTGTGTTTTGTGATCGGCAACCAGTTCGTCGTAACTAGAAACTCCATACGATTTAATCGCTTCGATAGCAGCTAGAATATCTTTCAGTCTATGTTGGTCTTTCATAAAGCAACGGCCTCAGCTTGCACCGCCTGTACAAAGGATCGATCTTCAACATGGGGAAGCGTAAACGATGGGATCACATCAGTTTGAATGCCCAACAATTTTTGGGTTTCAAACTGAAATGCTCCAATCCCAAATACGGAAGCGCCAGTTTCTAACTCGACCAAAAAATCAATATCACTGGTAGCCTGACTTTCCCCGCGCGCCACTGAGCCAAACACATAAACTTTCCGAATGCCATGTTTAGCTGCAATTTGATATAGTTGGTTCCTGATTTTTTGGATATCTTCTAATTTCATCATAACCTCATCAGAATTATAATGCAAAATAATCTTTTCTGAGTTCCATAATTTGTTATTTCTTAAGCTAAACAGTGGCAAACCTAAAACGGGGATTTGCTTAGCGTAAGTATTGTGCAATTGGCGACGAAATCATAAAAAATCGCCAAAAATAAAAGTGGAACCTTAACAAACTGCTCAAATGTGGCAAGCTGATAGCGATACAAAACAACGAGGTCGCTATGAGCCAAACCCAAACAACACCTGAAAAATCCGAACAACTCACGCCGCATGCCATGTTGGTAGTCTGGGGCTTGTATGCCCGGCGAATTGGCTTGGTGAACGCAATAGAACAAGTCAAACTGCGCCAAAAAACACGCACCCACCGGCCGCAGACAAAAGTACTGGAATTCTTGGTAGCCATCTTGGCTGGGTTGCCGCATCTGCAAGACATCAGCCGATCAGCGCATCCGCTCGATCAAGACCACATGTTGGCAGAAGCGTGGGGGCAAGGAGCCTGGGCTGACTACAGTGGGATCAGTCGCACATTGAAACAGCTCAACGCTGAAGAAACCACAGAGATCATCAGGGCCTTGAATAATATCAGCCAACCGTTTATCGACCAGGAAGTAGAGCTTGCTCTGCGGAGAGATGGCGAATTGGTCTATGATGTTGATCTCACCGGGCGACCGGTATCCAGTACCAGCACGAGTTATCCTGATGCGGCTTTTGGCTATATGGGCGATACGATTAGCCTGGGGTATCAAGCTGCCTTGGTGAGTTTCCATAGCCCAACCTTTGGCCGCCTGTGGCTAGTCAATCAACTCCATCCAGGTGATACGGTTAGCATGACTGAAGCCCAAGCCTTGGTCATTGCTGCTGAAAACAGCACTGGGCGCCGACCAAGACGACGAACGGATTTGTTAGCATCCCGTTTGGCGCAAGCCAAAGCAGCCTGGGAAACCATTCAGCAAAAACGTGACTGCAGTTTCGATCAACTTCGGGATGCTGAGTTGGCAATCAAAGCTACCGCCCGCCTGTCAGCTGAATGGGAACACACGGTCAAGATCTTGACTGCTGATTACGAGCGAGAAAACCGCCAGCCGACCGCTCACTGTCAACTTGTGCGCGCCAAGCGAAAGGTAGCGACTTATGCCAGACGTCTGCCGCGCTGCCAAAAGACAGCAGGCATCGCTGAGCGACGTTTGACCCGACATGAAGCCCAATCGGCTGAAGCCAAGGCGCTGGTTGACCGTTTAGCGGCTCGTTACCAGCAATTTTTGGCTGACAATCAGGCTAACCCCAATCCCATTCGGGCTACTTTTCGACTAGACGGTGGTTTCGCCAGTCGAGAAAACATCGCCTGGTTGATTGAGATGGGTTATGACATTTACATTCGTGGGCGCAGCACAACCGTGCGGGACGCCTTGAGCGCAGCAGTCACTCCACAGACGAAATGGGAACGGGTTGGTGGTAACGCCTCTTTGACAGCTTGGGCCAACACCACCGTCGATGATTATTTTGCCTATCCAATGAATGTCGCTTTGGCAAACTACCAGACTGGTAACTCAGTTCGTCGGGCTGTTTTGTTACATTATGGCCAGCAGGAGGTCACCGCAGATTTGAACGCTTGGTTCCATCGGTATAACGGCCGTCAAACCATCGAAGCGGGCATCAAGGAAGGCAAGAATGTCTTCCAGATGCACCATCTCAAAGTCCGTTCGCCCCATGCTTTGCTTTTACAGGAGCACATGGCCTGTTTTGCCGCCAATTTTGTGCGCTTGGTCGCATTCTGGTTGACGACAGAGGTCCAACCGACCACAATCCCGACGAACTCCGTCAAACAGATGGTTCAAGTCGGTGCACATACATCCGCTTGGGTTTGTCGTCAGAATGATGTTTGGTTATTAAGGTTCACCGAGCAGAGTTGTTATGCAGGGCATTCCCTGCGTATCGGAAGCGGTGTTATTCAGTTGCCTCTTCCGCTTTTCAAATCCGTTTATTTTTCGCATTTTTGAGCCTTTTGGGCTCTGATTGCACAATACTTACGTTAATTTCTTGGATTACTGCGCAGGAGACAAATTCCACCGAATGGATTTTCCGAAACCGGTGTTTAGAAACTTGCTTAGTGTTTTTAAATTTGCCGCTTGATCCCTTTGCAAGTGCTTTTTCAGATTTTTGGGATAATCTCATGAACCTGGCGACATTTGGGCCCACCAAATGGGTGGGCAGATCACACCAACCATTGAGTTGCAATTCGGGATTCGCTCAAAATGCCGCTGAAGCACCCATTGACTGATCCCAGAAACGGCCTTCATCATCGTGTTTAATTTGTTCTGGTCACCTCAATAAGCAGAGCAGATGAAAATCGCCTTTCCGGGTGCAGTTAGGGTGTAATCAATAGAAACAATAGATAATATTGATCATTTTTTCCCCAGTTCGCTAGAGAATGTGAACATAATAGACATAATTTTCTCCTATAAAACATTAAAAATCGAATGTTAGGTTGTAGGTTCGAGTCCTACCGGGATTACACGAAACCACCCAAAGGTGGGTGGTTTTTTGTTACTTGGTATTAAGTCGCAAATTTCTGTTTTTGACACTCCGTAAGGACTTAGTTCTTAAATCCTGGTAAGATGAAATCTGAAACCAACATCTAGCAGCTAATGAAAACCAGCATAATTATCCCCACCTATAACGAAGCCGAGAGCATTGCCTATGTCATTGGGAAAATTCCAGACAGAGCGCGCTATGAGATTTTGGTGGTCGATGGTGGGTCTGGGGACGAAACTGTTGCGTTGGCCAGTGCGAGTGGGGCCCAGGTAATTTCTGAACCTCGGCGAGGTTACGGCCAAGCCTGTATGACCGGTCTTATGCAATCAACTGGGGAGATAGTTGTTTTCCTGGACGCCGATGGGGCTGATGATCCGACTCAAATTCCCGAATTGATTGCGCCCCTGGAGCAAAATCAAGCTGATATGGTTTTGGGTTCCCGCCTGGCTGGAAAAATCCATTCAGGGGCGATGCCCTGGCATCAACATTTTGGGAACTGGTTCTCGGCCGGGTTAATTCGGTTATTGTACCGATTACCCGTCACCGATCTCAGCCCCTTTCGGGCCGTAAGGCGAGATAAATTGTTGGCCCTGGGAATGACGGAAATGACCTATGGTTGGCCCACCGAAATGATTGCCAAAGCTGCCCGTAAGTCCTGGCGAACTGTTGAAATTCCGGTTAATTATTTTCCGCGCTACGGGGGTGAATCCAAAATTAGCGGTACCGTCCGGGGGACAATTTTGGCAACCTATTATATTTTGTCAACGATTTTGAAATATGCTTTTTGATCGAATGGTATCCTTGAAATATGAACTCAACTGCCCTCATCATCATGGCCAAAGAACCCCAAGTGGGGTCAACCAAGACCCGCTTGTGTCCGCCGTTGACTTTGGATGATGCGGCCAAATTGTATGAAATGCTTTTATGGGACACGATTGAAATGGTCGCTAGAATCCCGGAGATTGATCTCATCATTGCAGTTACGCCACCCGAATCAATCGCCTATTTTCAGCAGATTTCTCCTGATGGCACCCGCTTCATCCCGGTTGATTGTGTCAATATCGGGGAGTGTCTGACCACGGTCCTCGATCAATTACTCGGGTTAGGTTATGACCGCGTGATGGCCCTCAACTCAGATGGGCCTTCCTTGCCACTTGGATACATTCAAAAAGCTGTCCGTGTTTTAGATCAACATGACCTGGTATTCGGTCCAGCCGAAGATGGGGGTTATTATTTGGTAGGCCTCAAAAAGTTGGAACCCGAGATTTTTGCAGATATCGAGTGGAGCACTGCCCAGGTCATGCCGCAAACTTTGCAGAAAGCGGCCCAACTAGGTTTATCCGTCCATTTGTTACCACCCTGGTACGATGTGGATACCGCGGCGGATGTCGAGCGCTTACGGGCGGAGTTAGCCACCTTGCCACCGGATAAATTGACCCACACCCGCCGGTTCTTAAGTCGATGGCAGCTGTAAAGCAGTTCCTTTCCAAAGAAAAGATTTCCATCTTTGCCATTGTCATCAGCGCACTGAGTTATCTCGGGATGCGTGCTTTGCCCAGCTTGCGGGGCGCACAGACGCCCACTTTTCTCTTCTTTTTCTTTTTGGCCGCGGGAGTGTATGTTTGGACGATTTGGCGACTCGGGCAAGTTGGAATTTCCTTGTGGCTGATTGTGGGGAGCGCGATCGTTTTTCGGGTGATTTTATTGTTCACCGAACCGAGTCTATCGGATGATGTCTACCGGTATATCTGGGACGGTCATTTGCTCAACCAGGGGCAAAGTCCTTATGCCTTACCGGTAAATTCACCCCATTTGGATCGCATCGCGATTCCCCCGCGCGCCTTGGTCAACCATAACTGGATGGCCTCCCCCTATTTGCCCACCGCGCAAGGGGTGTTTGCCCTGATCACGTTTATCAAACCCCAAAGTGTTTGGGCTTTTCAACTCACCGCGGTGATATTTGATTTACTCACGGGTGGGTTGATTATCCGCTTATTGGCCTCCGTCGGATTACGGCGGCAGAATTCGTTAATTTATTTTTGGCACCCGTTGGTCATCGTTGAAATGGCGCATGGGGTCCATGTGGTCGATGCGCTAATGGTATTCTTGCTGATGCTGGCGGTGTGGTTTTTGGCAACCGGCGCTAATACTCGCTCTGCGATTGTCTTGGGGGCTGCAACCCTTACGAAATTTTTGCCCATTTTGGTGCTTCCCATCTTTTTCTGGCGGTGGAATTGGCAGCAGCGCATTCTATTTGGGATTCTCATTCTCATCGCTTTGGGCATTTCTATCCCGGGTGCCGGTTTGGGTCTGACCGGCCCTCTTGATGGGACGGGAATTTTTGGTGCAGTACGCATTTATCTTCAAAAATGGAATTACAACGGTGGGATTTATCACTGGCTCGAAGTCTGGATTTCGGGTTACCCAACCCCTGGGGCAGTGCCGGTAGAAATTGTGGGTGAGCAACCGATTTTGATCACGAAAGGACTCACTATCGGATTGTTAGGCATTGTTTTGCTCATTGTGACCGGGGTGACCAGGAAACACCGCCCCTATTTGCCTAATTTGGGGTTGGTTTTGATTCCCTTAGCCGCATTTTTACTCCTGACCGCCACAGTCCATCCCTGGTACGTTGCATTAGTTATCCCTTTTTTCCCTTTTCTGCTCTCGAAGGAAACTGAGCAATCCGATTTCAAACCCTTTCTGTGGGCGGGAATCTATTTCTCGATCACCGTTGCGCTTTCTTACCTTACCTATCTTGATCCTGAAAACCTACGCGAGACGACCTGGGTGCGCTTGGTGGAGTATATCCCGACCTATATCCTTTTAGGCTGGGGATTATGGGATATCATCGCCAAAAAATATGTTTCCTAACTAGAAAATTTCTACAAGGAATAAAATTGTCTCTGAAGATTTGCAAAATTGGTGTTTTTTGTGTAAGAATAACCTGTAGAAACCAATCTAAAAACCAACCTTTCAAATCAGGAATTTAAGTATGCCCCTTCTTTTCGCCCTTATTGCCGGAACGACTTTAGGATACGCTTTCGAACGCGGCGACATGTGTTTCCACTCGACCTTGCGAGGATTATTCCGTCGACCCCGCCAACTGGATCTCTTTCGAGCCTATCTACTAGAGTTTATGCAGAATTAGCAGCGGCAGTTCGCCATCGTTGGGTCTGTGAA
>CAYVQU010000083.1:0-22118 GCA_964453155.1 uncultured Anaerolineales bacterium
TCGTGAAGGTGGTCTGACCGTTGGCGCTGGTGTTATCACCGCGATTGAGAAATAGGTAAAAAATGGCCAAGCAGAAAATCCGCATCCGCCTGAAAGCATACGATCACCGCGTTTTGGATCAATCCGCCAAGCGTATCGTTGACACCGCTGAGCGCACCGGCGCGCGAGTAGTTGGTCCCGTACCGCTGCCCACCAAAATTGAAAAATTTGCCGTTCGCCGCTCAACCTTCATTGACAAAGACTCTCACGAGCACTTTGAAGTCCGCACGCACAACCGCTTGATCGATGTCTTGGATCCTGATTCCAAAACCATCGATATGCTTATGCGCTTGAACCTGCCCGCGGGTGTTGATATCGAGATCAAGATTTAGTAGTAAAACCATTATTGCGTAATTTGCGTATGCCCTCTGGGGGATGCGCCTCCTAATGCCGATTGGCCCCGCTTCAATTGAAGCGGGGCTGGCCTTGGGAAAATAAATTTGGATGCCGTAAGAGCGGCTCTGTCTCGCAAACAACAAATTACAGTTTTGCGCCAGACCGTCTGACTGCAGTATCCGGGGATGATGTAGCCAAGCCCTGGCTTACAGTCCCTATCAAATTTTGTAGGAGAAAACTGATGTTGAAAGGGCTAATTGGAAAGAAAGTTGGCATGACCCAGATTTTCGATGATGCCGGAGCGGCTGTTCCGGTAACCTTGATCGAAGCTGGGCCTTGTTATGTCACCCAAGTGCGCACAGTTGAAAACGAAGGTTATTCGGCTGTGCAATTGGGCTTTGACGAGACCAAACCCAAACACCTGACCGGTGGCCAACTCGGTCACTTGAAGGTCAATGATATGCTGCCGCTGCGGGTTTTGCGCGAGTTTCGCACCAAAAACACCGATCTCAGCGCCGGTGATCAGGTTATGGTCGATGTATTTGCCGAAGGCGAATATGTAGATGTGATTGGCACCAGCAAAGGTAAAGGTTTTGCCGGTGTTGTGAAACGCTACGGATTTGCCGGTGGACCTAAAACCCACGGTCAATCTGACCGACAGCGCGCCCCTGGTTCGATTGGTGCGACGTCTGGTACCGCCCGCGTGTTCCCTGGCAAACGAATGCCCGGACACATGGGAAACAAACGCGTGACCGCTGCTAACCTCAAAGTTGTCCTGGTAGATGCCGAGCGCAACCTGATTGGTGTCCGCGGCTCCGTGCCCGGCCCGAAGGGTGGCTTGCTGGTCATCAACGAAGCGCGTAAACAATAGAGGTTGGAGCAACGATCATGGAAGTAGATGTCTTAAACATGGAAGGTAAAAAGGTCGACACGGTGGAATTACCCGCCAAGGTCTTTGAAGCCTCCATCAACACTGATTTGATGCACCAGGCCTATGTCCGCCAGATGGCGAACGCCCGCCTGGGAACCCACAGCACTAAGCGCCGCGGTGAAGTCCGTGGTGGTGGTAGCAAACCTTGGCGCCAGAAAGGCACCGGTCGAGCCCGACAGGGTTCTATCCGCTCTGCTCAATGGGTTGGTGGTGGTAAGATCCACACCCCCAAACCCCGCGATTACGCCAAGAAAATGCCCGTCAAGATGCGCCGGGCCGCCCTGCGTTCGGCCCTCTCGGCCAAAGCTGCTGCCCAAGAAATCGTAGTGCTGGATGAATTGAAAGTTTCTGAACCTAAGACCCGTTTGATGGCCAAGGCCCTCGATCAATTGGTTGGCGATGCCAGCGTGTTGATTGTGTTCCCTGAGAAAAACGAAGGCTACCAGGTAGTTGAATTATCGGCCCGCAATCTTCCCGAAGCGAAAACTTTGATGGTGAACTACCTCAATATTCGGGATTTACTCGGCTTCGATAAGATCATCCTTCCGGTTCAAGCTTTAGCAGCGATCACGGATCACTTAGGGTAGAGCGAGGTAGCGATGACAACGATTTATGAAGTTCTCCGCCGTCCGATTTTGACGGAAAAGTCGAGCCACCAATTCGCGAAATTGCACCAGTATGTTTTCGAAGTGGCCAGGGATGCGAACAAAAGCATGGTCAAAGACGCTATCGAGACCCTGTTTGATGTTACCGTCCTTAAAGTCAACATTATCAATGTTCCTGCCAAGCGAACTCGGCGAGCTCGCAGCAGAAGATTGTTGGTTCGTCGCAGCGGCTATAAAAAGGCCATCGTGACCTTAAGCCCCGACGATACCATTGAGGCCTTCGAAGGAGTTCGATAATGGCAGTCAAAAAATATAAACCGACTTCCCCAGGTATGCGGGGACGCACCGGTTATACCTTTGAAGAAATTACCAAATCCAAGCCTGAGCGTTCGCTGGTCAAGCACCGCCGCAATCGCGCCGGTCGCAACGCCAAAGGTCGGATCACTGTCCGCCATCGTGGTGGCGGTCACAAACGCAAAATCCGCTTGGTGGATTTCAAACGCAACAAACGTGGCATCCCCGCCCGCGTGGCCGCGATCGAATATGATCCCAACCGCACGGCGCGCTTAGCCCTGTTGTATTACGTGGATGGTGAAAAACGCTATATCCTGGCTCCGGTTGGTCTGCAAGTTGGCGATATGGTCAATGCCGGACCCGATGTCGATATTCGCACCGGCAACAGCTTGCCGATTGCCAATATCCCTACCGGTACCATGATCCACAATATTGAGTTGAAAGAAGGCCGGGGTGGCCAGATGGTCCGCTCCGCCGGTGGTGCTGCCCAGGTTTTGGCGAAAGAGGGCGATTACGCTCAAATTCGTCTGCCTTCGGGTGAGGTTCGCTTGGTCCGCCAAGCCTGCTACGCGACCATCGGCCAGGTTGGCAATCTCGACCACGGCAATATCAAACTTGGTAAAGCTGGCCGCAAACGCCACATGGGCATCCGCCCAACCGTTCGTGGTTCTGCGATGACCCCCCGCGACCATCCGCATGGTGGTGGTGAAGGTCGCTCCTCGATTGGTATGCCCGGTCCGAAAAGCCCGTGGGGTAAACCCACCTTGGGTGCCAAGACTCGCCGCAATAAGCAGACGAATAAGTACATCGTCCGCCGCCGTGGTAAGAAGCGCCGGTAGTTTGGAGACGGAATTATGTCTAGATCACTGAAAAAAGGGCCGTTCATTAGCCCGAAACTCTTGAAGAAAATTGAAGCCATGAATGATAGTGGCGAGAAGAAAGTCATTCGCACCTGGAGTCGAGCCAGTGTGATCTTCCCCCAAATGGTGGGTCACACGATTGCGGTTCATGATGGCCGCCGCCATGTCCCGATCTATATCACCGAGACTATGGTTGGTCATCGCCTGGGCGAATTCGCACCAACCCGCACTTTCCGCGGGCATATTGTTGAGAAGAAACGGAGATAAACGATGGCTGAAGATATTCGTGCTCACCTTCGTCAGGTCCCGATTTCGGCTCAAAAGGTGCGTCTAGTTGTTGATTTAGTGCGCGGCAAAGATGTTCTCGATGCGATGAACATTTTGCAATTCGAAACCAGCAAAGCCGCTCTTCCGGTTTCTAAGGTTATTGCCTCGGCAATGGCCAACGCCGAAGAGAACTTTGGGGTCAGCCGAGATGATCTTTTCATTCACACGATTTATGCGGATGAAGGTCCTACCCGCCGTTGGCGCCGCTTTGGTGCCCGAGGCCGGTTCAAACCGTGGCTGCGCCGCTCATCTCATATCACCGTTATCCTCCAGGAACGTGAGTAAAGGCTCGTCAGAAGGAATAGACGCCAGGAGAAATTATGGGTCGTAAAGTAAATCCTATTGGTTTTCGTCTGAAGGTTAATCGAACTTGGGACGGTCGCTGGTACGCTGAAGGCGATGATTACGTCAATCAGCTGCAGCAAGATATTGAATTACGGGATCTGATCAAAGAAGGCTCTCCTCGAGCTGGAATTTCCCGAATTGAGATCGAACGGTTTCCCGGCAAGGTCAAAGTGATCGTGCACTCGGCAAAACCCGGGGTCTTCATTGGTCGCAAAGGCGAAAACGTCAAACGTGTGCGCCGCAATCTCGAAGGCGTGGTCGGCAAGAAAATTGATCTCGATATCAAAGAGATCAAAGAACCCGATCTGGATGCCCAACTGGTTGCTGAGAACATCGCAGGCCAACTCGAACGCCGCATCAGCTTCTCGCGCGCCATGAAACGCGCGATTCGCCAGGCCATGCGCCAGGGCGCCGAAGGTATCCGTGTTCAGGTTGCCGGACGTTTGACCGGCGCCGAAATGGCTCGCACCATCCATATGCGTGAAGGCCGCGTGCCCCGGCAGACTCTGCGGGCAAACATTGATTATGCCATCGCAGAGGCTACCACCGCCTACGGTCAGATTGGTGTCAAGGTGTGGATCTACAAAGGTGATGTTCTCTCCAACGTAGATGACAGCCCCGAGCCAACTGAAGGCGTATACGTTAGTGAATAATTGAACTAAACCACTGGTTTAGCGAGTAAAAGAGAGGTTGTCAACTATGTTGATGCCAAAGCGTGTCAAATATCGTAAACAAATGCGTGGTCGCATGAAGGGCAAAGCCCAGCGCGGTGCCGAAGTGCACTTCGGTGATTTTGGTCTCATGGCCCTGGAGCCCGGATGGGTTTCCGCCCGCCAAATCGAGGCTGCCCGCCGTGCGATGGTACGTCATATGAAACGCCGCGGTAAAGTCTGGATCCGCATTTTCCCCGATAAACCCATCACCAAGCGTGCTGCTGAAAGCCGAATGGGTAAGGGTAAAGGTAATGTGGATTACTGGGCCGCGGTTGTAAAACCTGGTCGAATTATGTTTGAAATTGGTGGCGGTATTCCCGAAGATGTAGCCAAAGAATCCCTGCGATTAGCGGCTTACAAACTATCGGTCAAGACCAAAATCGTTGCCAGCGACAAAATCGGAGATGAATCATGAAAACTGAAGAAATCCGTGCTTTGTCCACTGAGGATATTCAAGCTCAGTTAGAAGAAACCCGCGAAGAGATGATGAATCTCCGGTTTCAACAGGCAACTGGTGAGTTGGTAGATTTTACCCGCTTGCGCTACACCCGCCGCTTGATTGCCAGACTGCTCACAATTCTAAAAGAACGTGAGCAAGAAACTGCCTTGGAAGGTGAAGCATGAATAATCGCCGTCGTCTGACTGGATTTGTAATTAGTAACAAAATGCAAAAAACGGTTGTGGTCGATGTGTCCCGGACTTATCGACATCGTCTTTATCAGAAAGTTCTAACCAACCACACCCGTTTTAAAGCCCACGATGAACTTGGTTGCCAGGTCGGCGATCAGGTCCGCATCGTGGAGAGTCGTCCGATCTCGCGCCATAAACGTTGGGTTGTGGAGGAAATCCTCCGCAGCAACGAGGCGGCCCGCGGGACCGAAGAAACAGAGGCCTAAAATGATCCAACGGGAATCTCGTGTAAAAATTGCTGATAACACCGGCGGTCGCGAGTTACTGGTGATCCAGGTTGTGGGTGGCACCCGGCGGCGTTATGCCTCCGTAGGCGATGTGGTCATTGGGACTATCAAAGCCGCGACCCCCCAAGGCTCGGTCAAGAAAAGCGATATCGTCAAGGCTGTCATCGTCCGGATTTCGAAAGAATACCGCCGCGAAGATGGTTCTTACATCCGCTTTGATGATAATGCCGCGGTGATCCTGGATAATGATGGTATTAACCCCAAAGGCACCCGCATCTTCGGCCCGGTTGCCCGAGAGCTGCGCGAGAAGGGTTATATGAAAATCGTCTCGCTGGCACCTGAAGCACTTTAGGGCCTGGGATCGTTGGTAGGAGTATTATCGTGAAGCTAAAAATAAAAAAAGGCGATACTGTTGAAATCATCAGCGGCAGCTTTGAAGATAAAGGCAAACGCGGTGAAGTCATCAAGGTCACCCCGAAAAAAGGGCGCATCACTATCCAAGGCGTCAGCATTCGGAAAAAGCATCAGAGCCAGGTTCAAACCCAGGGACGTCAGATGAACCCCGGGATCATCGAATTTGAAGGCCCGATCGACATTTCCAACGTGATGCTGGTTTGCCCCGAATGTGAGGAAGCCACTCGTGTCGGTGTTCAGCGTGATGAAGACGGCATCCCCCACCGGGTATGCAAACGCTGCGAGGCGCTGATCGACTAAGGCCGGTGAAGGTGTAAAAATGAGTATTGTTCTAAAAGAGCGTTACAACGAAGAAATCGTACCGGCCCTGATGAAGTCACTCAATCTGACAAATATCATGCAGGTGCCCCACGTACAAAAAATTGTGGTCAACATTGGCGTTGGTGAAGCCTTGGATAATGCCAAGGCCCTCGACGGCGCCGTTGACGACATGACCAAGATTACGGGCCAAAAACCCGTCATTACCAAGGCTCGCAAGAGCATCGCTAACTTCAAACTGCGTGAAGGGCGCGCGATCGGCGTCAAAGTTACCCTCCGTGGCGAACGGATGTGGTCTTTCTTAGATCGTCTGATGAACGTGGCTTTGCCCCGTGTGCGTGACTTCCGTGGGATTTCCCCGAATTCCTTTGATGGCCGGGGAAACTACACCCTGGGTTTACGGGAACAATTGGTTTTCCCGGAAATCGACTACGACAAAATTGACAAAGTTCGTGGTTTGGAAGTTAGTATTGTAACCAGCGGTAAAACTGATGAAGAGGGTCGGGAGTTGCTCCGGATGCTCGGTATGCCCTTTAGGCAGGAAGGTTAAGCTATGGCTAAGACATCTATGAAAGTCCGCGAAACCCGTCGTAAATACAAGACTCGTGTGCGCAATCGCTGCAAGCAGTGTGGCCGTCCCCGAGGGTATATGCGCCGCTTTGGTTTGTGCCGCATTTGTTTCCGTGAGTTAGCGCTGAAGGGCCAAATCCCCGGCGTGGTGAAATCTTCCTGGTAACAGGTGGAGGGTTTACGAATGAGTGTTAGTGATCCTATTGCCGATATGTTGACCCGAATCCGTAATGCCGTTATGGCCGGACACGCTGTGACCGCCATGCCGAGTTCGCGGATGAAAGCTGATATCGCTAAAATTTTGAAAAACGAAGGCTTTATTAAAAGCTATCAAGTTGTTGATGGTGAACGACCTGGTCACAAGGTGCTCCGCATCCGTTTGAAGTACATTGGTGAACGCCGCGAGCGTCGCCCAGTACTCACCGGTTTAGAGCGCGTCAGCCGCCCCGGCCGCCGGATTTATACCGGTAAACGCGACATCCCCTGGGTGTTGTCGGGTATGGGTATTGCCATCATCTCCACCCCCAAAGGCATCATGACGGGCCAAGACGCTCGCAAACAAGGTGTCGGTGGTGAAGTTGTTTGTAAGGTTTGGTAAAAAAGAGATTTGAGCCGTGAGAATATACTTATATTCTCTCCGCCCAAGTCCCTAGGAGGTTTACTGTGTCACGTATTGGTCGTATGCCAGTAGAAGTGCCGCAGGGTGTCGATGTCGAACTCAAAGGTTCGTTCGTGCGTGTAAAAGGCCCCAAAGGCCAGCTCGAGCACACCTTTCCTGCTGCGATGAAGATCACCATGGATGGTGGTGTCGTTACGGTGGAGCGTCCCTCCGACGCGAAAGAGCATCGTGCCCTGCATGGAATGACAAGAGCTCTGATTAATAACATGGTTACCGGCGTCAGCGCAGGCTTTGAGAAAGTTTTGCAAGTTGAAGGTGTCGGTTACCGCGCAGAGATGAGTGGTAAAAATTTGGTATTGAATGTTGGGTACTCCCACCCGGTTGAAATTGTCCCCGATGAAGGGATCACCTTTGATGTGGATACCCGCGCCCGCCTGATTAAGATTCAGGGTTACGATAAAGCGGTTGTGGGGCAGGTTGCTGCCGATATCCGCAAAGTCCGGCCCCCGGAGCCTTATAAAGGCAAAGGCATTCGCTACCAGGGTGAGCATATCCGCCGCAAGGCTGGTAAGGCTGGTAAGGTGCAATAATGGCTAATAAAAAATCTCGTGCTGTTGCCCGCATTCGACGCCATCGTCGAATCCGCAAACACATTGCCGGAACCCCCGAACGTCCGCGTTTGTGCGTTTTCCGCAGTTTGAAAGATGTCTATGCTCAAGTTATTGATGATGAAGCTGGTCACACCCTGGTCTCAGCCTCTTCCATCGATAAAGAGCTGCGCTCCCAGATGAGCGGCCTCAGCAAGTCTGAGCAGGCTGCCCTGGTAGGCAAGACGGTCGCTGAACGAGCAAAAGCAAATGGTATTGAAGCCGTGGTGTTCGATCGCGGTGGTTATCGCTACATTGGCCGCGTCAAAGCGTTGGCTGATGGCGCCCGCGAAGGCGGACTGAAGTTCTAACACCACTAGGAGAAAGATATGACGAACTATCAAGGTTCTGATTTTGAAAAAGAATTCGACGAGCGAGTCATCGAAATTAATCGCGTCGCTAAAGTTGTGAAGGGCGGCCGCCGCTTTTCTTTCCGAGTGACGATGGTTGTGGGTGACAACAGCGGCAGCGTCGGCGTGGGTACTGGGAAAGCTAATTCGGTTCCCGATGCCATGCGCAAAGCGACCGAAAAAGCGAAAAAGAACATGCACCGGGTATCTTTATTCGGTTCCACCATCCCCTATCAGGTGACGGGTCAAGTTGCTGGTGCGCGAGTTTTGCTGAAACCCGCTTCCCCCGGTACCGGTGTTATCGCCGCAGGTGGTGTCCGTGCTGTTTTGGAAGCTGCCGGTGTCTCCGACATCCTGACGAAATCTTTGGGCAGCGCCAACATCCTCAACGTGGTTTACGCCACCATGGATGCGCTGGACCAACTCAAGTCGCCGCAGCAAGTTGCTGCCGAGCGTGGTAAATCGGTAGAAGACTTACTGCCGTTCTGGGAGCGAAAGAAGCGACATGGCTAAGAAAAAAGAAAAAACCCTGCGCATTACGTTAGTGAAAAGCCCCATTGGGTATTCAAAACGCCAAAAAGGTACTGTCCGTGCCTTGGGTTTACGCCGTATGAATCAAACCGTCGAACAGGTTGATACCCCCGTTCTGCGCGGTATGATTGCCAAAGTAAGCCACCTGGTTGTGGTTGAAGAGTAGGAAGCGTCATGAAATTACATGAACTTAAACCAAACGATGGTTCTAAAAAGAACCGCAAACGCGTTGGACGCGGCCCGGCTTCCGGTACCGGCAAAACTGCTGGACGGGGCCATAAAGGTCAGAAACAGCGCGCGGGTGGTGGCACTTCTTTGTGGCACCAAGGTGGTAACTTACCTTTCTTCCGCCGCTTGCCTTTCAAACGAGGTTTTACCCCTCGCAATCGAGTTGAATATAATGAGATCAATCTCGATCAATTGGAAGGTTTCCGCGCCAAGAGCGTGATTTCCCCTGAAAAATTGGCCGAAGCGCGCCTGCTGCAAGATGAGCGGCTTCCGGTTGTCATTTTGGGACGTGGTGATGTTAAAAAAGCCTACAAGGTGCAAGCTCATCGAGTCACCCAAGGTGCCCGTGAGAAAATCGAAGCTGCCGGTGGCAGTGTCGAGATCATCGAGTAGTTACATTAAGGAGCCAAAATATGAAGCGGTCTGCTTGGCGCTATTTGTGGACAGCACGAGACATTCGACGTAAACTTCTGATCACGCTAGGTCTCATGGTGATCTATCGCTTTGTGGCGCATGTGCCCGTTCCGGGCGTCAACCGAGCAGCCATCGCGACCCTGATGGAAGGTGGTGGGGCCGCCGGCACCTTGGTTGGTATCATGGACATGTTGTCTGGTGGTACCGTTGCTAACTTCTCTGTTCTGGCCATGGGTGTTTACCCTTACATCACGGCTCAGATTATCCTGCAGTTGCTCATGCCGATTATCCCGGCTCTCAAGCAGCGTATGGATGATGACCCCCGTGAAGGTCAGAAATTTATGGAAAAATGGACCTATATTCTGGCAGTTCCGATGGCCGCGTTGCAGGCTGTCTCCCAGATCCGCATCTTTGGATCTTTTGCCGGGATGCCCATCATCGATAACTTCGGTTTCACCGCCGAGGCCTGGTTGCCGACTCTGACAATTATCGTCAGTATGACGGCCGGTACGATGTTCGCCATTTGGCTGGGTGAAATGATCTCTGAATACGGTATTCGGAATCAGGGTCTCTCTTTGTTGATTTTTACCGGTATCGTCACCCGGATGCCAGCTAACTTTGGGCAATTATTAAACCCTGATGGGTACCCCAACCCCAACGTGCGCTGGTGGGTCTTCGGGACGGTAACAGTCATTACTTTCTTGATCATTGCGGTGATCGTTTTCATCCAGCAAGGTCAGCGGAACGTCCCCGTGATGTACCCCGGCCGCCGGATGGGTAACCGCATGTCCATGCCTGTCAAAGGCACCCTGCCTTTACGCGTGAACATGGCTGGGATGATCCCGATCATCTTCGCTCAGTCACTGTTGACCTTACCCGCGATCGTCGCCAGTTTCTTCATTGAATCGCAGACGGAGTGGGTCCAAAGCCTGGCTTTTAATGTTCAAAACATCTTTGGTGGTAACAGTGGTTGGTACTGGTTGTTCTATTTCCTGGGTGTGGTCGGCTTTACGTTCTTCTACACCGATGTGCTGTTTGCCCAACAGAACTATGGCGAGAACCTCAAACGCGCCGGGGCCCAAATCCCAGGTGTCAGCCGAGGTGCGCCCACCCAACGGTATCTGACGCGGGTTCTCCGCCGGATCACCTTCCCGGGTGCCTTTTTCCTGGGCGTCGTGGCGATTATGCCCTTCCTCATCGGCTTGATCTTGCCGCTCGGAACGAACACCGGTACGCTACTGGTTTCTTCCTCAGGTTTGCTGATTGTGGTCGGTGTCGTCCGCGATACCTTCTTCAACATCAATGCTGAATTAAAGCTACACGGCTACGAAGACAGCTTGTTGGTCCGCTAAGGAAAAAAACGATGGCGCAGTTCATAGTGTTACTTGGCCCTCCTGGGGCTGGCAAAGGCACACAAGCCAAGACGGTTTCCAACAAATTGGGTTTACCCCATATTTCTTCCGGCGATATCTTCCGTGAGAATTTGAAGAATGAAACCGAGTTAGGTAAATTGGCTGGAACTTACATCAATAAGGGCAACCTTGTCCCTGATGATGTCACTATTGCGATGATCAAAGATCGCCTCTCTCGCCCAGACTGCGAGGGGGGCGCGTTGTTGGACGGTTTCCCCCGGACTCCGGCTCAGGCCGAAGCGCTAGATAAAATGTTGGCCGAATTAGATGGCCGCGTTAATGCGGTCCCCTACATCAAAGTGGCCGATGAAATCTTGATCGAGCGCCTTACCGGTCGCTGGACCTGCCGGGAGAACGGGCATGTGTTCCACACCCTGTTCAACCCGCCCAAAGCAGTCGGAAAATGTGACTTTGATGGCTCTGAACTTTACCAGCGCAAAGATGACACCGTTGAAACCGTAACCAACCGGATTCAGGTGTACTGGCAGCAAACCCAACCCCTGATTAATTACTATCAAAATCAGGGCACCCTCCTCGAAGTGGATGGGGCACAGGCCATTGAGGCGGTTTCCGCCGATTTATTGGCCGCGCTGCCGACCGAGTAATCTTATGGCCTGGGAACGCAACGTCGTCATCAAAACCCCCGCTGAGATCGCGATCATGCGAGCAGCCGGTAAGATCAATGCTAAAACATTGAAAACCGTGCGAGACCTGATCCGTCCTGGGGTTACCACCGCTGAGCTGGATGCCGCTGCCGAACAGGTCATCCGGGATCATGGCGGGGCGCCGACCTTCAAAGGGTATGGTGGCCCCTATCCATATCCCGCAACCCTGACGGTCAGCATCAATGAAGAATTGGTCCACGGCATCCCTGGAAAACGAGCCTTGAAAGTTGGTGACATTATCTCCGTCGATTGTGGCACCACCTATAAAGGTTTCGTCGCCGACTCAGCTTTTACAGCTGGGGTTGGTGAAATTTCCAAGGCCGCCAAACACTTGATCAAAACGGCCGAAAAATCGTTAGATGAAGGCATCAAAAAGATGCAGGCTGGAAACCGGGTTGGTGATATCTCTGCCGCCATCCAAAAATATGTTGAAAAACATAATTATCATGTTCCTCGTGAATACAGCGGGCATGGGGTGGGGCGGCAGATGCATGAAGCGCCCCAGGTTCCCAATTATGGCCGCCCTGGTCGGGGGTTGGTTCTCCGTCCTGGAATGACATTGGCCGTAGAGCCGATGCTCCTGGTCGGAACCTATCGAACCCGGGTGCTTGCCGATCAATGGACGGTGGTTTCTGCCGATGGGTCGCTGACGGCACATCATGAACACACCATCGCTATCACCGAAAATGGGCCGCGAATTTTGACCCTTTTAGGTGATGATTGAAAGAAGTTAGAATAACTCTGGTTTTGCGACCGGATATTCTCTAAAAAGTGTCCAAACAAGAGAAGAAATTGACGTTTTGGACACCTAATAGGGTAGACGGAACCAGCAAGAATAGGTATAATCATAAACTTTGGCTGGGCGGTCTTCGGCTGCCCATTTAGCCTGGAGAGTGAATTGTGAAAGTATCAGCATCGATTAAAAAACGCTGCGCGAAATGCAAAATTGTTAAGCGCAAAGGCAGATTGTACGTGATTTGTGAAAATCCGAGACACAAACAACGACAGGGATAATTGAATTATGGCACGTATTGAAGGCGTAGATCTTCCCCGCAATAAGCGGATTGAAATTGGTTTGACCTACATTTATGGTATTGGTCCGACCCGTTCATTAGAAACCCTCGCGGTCGCCGGGATTGACCCCGACACCCGCGTCAAAGATTTGACGGATGCCCAAGTAAACGGCATTCGTGATCATATTGCAAACTACAAGCTCGAAGGTGACCTGCGCCGCGAGACCCAGTTACACATCAAGCGCCTGATGGAAATCGGTTGCTACCGGGGTCTCCGCCATCGCCGTCACCTCCCCGTGCGCGGTCAACGAACCAAGACCAACGCCCGTTCCCGCAAAGGTCCCAAAAAGACAGTTGCCGGTCGTGGTCGCCGCCGCGGTGCTACCAAGAAATAACCTTTTGGGTGGGTTTCCTGGGTTCACTGTGGGATCTCCAATTCCTCGTTGGAGGTGCACTCCCAATGAAGTGGATCCAGGTTTCTTCGAGATAAGCTCTGTCAACTGGAACGGGAATCACCTCCCTCCGTGGCTGGTCGGTTGCAGATCGCGAGTCTTGACCCAGAGTGTAAGCTAAACTAAGAATGAGTGCGAGGTAATATGGCTCAATCAGCACGTTCTCCGCGCCGCAGAGGCGGTGCCCGCAAAACCAAGCGCACCTTGTCATCCGGCCAGGTGCATATTTATGCTACCTTCAATAATACGATTGTTACCATTACTGATAAACAGGGTAACACCGTTTGTTGGGCCAGTGGTGGATCCGCTGGTTTCAAAGGTTCGCGTAAAAGCACACCCTTCGCCGCTCGCTTGGCCGCTGAAGAAGCGATCAAGAAAGCTCAAGGGATGGGTTTGCAAGAAGTTGATATGTTTGTAAAAGGTCCCGGACCCGGTCGCGAAGGCGCCATCCGAGCCGTACAAGCACTAGGCGTTAAAGTCACTTCCATTACGGATGAGACCCCGGTGCCGCACAATGGTTGTCGGCCGCCGAAGAAACGCCGCGTCTAATCTAAATATTTAATTACTAGAGGAAATATCTTATGGGTAAGTATCGTGGGCCAGTTTGTAAGTTGTGCCGGCGAGAAGGCGAAAAGCTGTTCCTAAAGGGAGCGCGTTGTTACTCACAAAAGTGTTCTTTTGAACGTCGCGACTACCCCCCAGGCCAACATGGCCGCAGCGCGCAATTCCGCCGCCGACGAGAATCAGACTTTGGTCGTCAGCTACGGGCCAAACAAAAAGCCCGCCGCGTGTATGGCGTGATGGAACGACAGTTCCGTCGCTATTACGAAGAAGCATTAAAACGCCGTGGATTAACCGGTCTCAACCTGCTCCAAATTTTGGAATCTCGGTTGGACAATGTGATCTATCGCATGGGTTATGCCGATAGCCGGGCTCAGGCTCGCCTGTTGGTGACTCACGGACATTTTGATGTCAATGGCCGCCGCACGGATGTGCCATCGATGTTGTTATCTCCTGAAGATGAGGTTTCCGTTCGGGAAGGTTCATCTAAACGGACTTATTTCAAGGAATTGCGCCCTCTGGCTGAGGAACGCACGGCCCCCGATTGGGTCAGTCGTGATGTAACCCAAATGTCAGGTAAGTTGATGCGGTTCCCTGAACGTATTGAGATTGATGGCAACCTGAATGAACAGCTTATTGTTGAGTATTACTCTCGACGGTAATGCTAGAAGTTGCTGGTTAGAACCTTGCGACTTATCGTATAGCAAGAAATATGTGAAAGGGTGAACCGTGTTAGGTTTGAGTAATATGGTCACGCCGAAAATCGAGCGTGAAGCAGAATCTCGAAATTACGGTAAGTTTGTTATCAGTCCATTGGAGCGCGGCTATGGGATTACCCTCGGCAATGCCCTGCGACGGGTATTGTTGTCTTCCCTGGAAGGCGCTGCGGTTACTTCGATGCGGATCGTGGATGTTCAGCATGAGTTTAGCGAAATCCCCGGTGTGCGCGAAGATGTCATCCGTGTAATGCTGCAAGTCAAGCAACTCCGGATGATCCTCCACGACGTCGATACTGCCCGGATTCATCTTGAAGTCCGGGGTTCAGGTGTGGTAACCGCTGCCGATATCATTGCGCCCCCCGAGGTCGAGGTCGTTAACCCCGAACTCTACCTGTTTACCGTCGATAACCGGGAAGAACCCCTGGAAATCGAAATGACGGTTGAACGCGGGCGTGGTTATTCCCCCGCTGACGAGCGGACCGGGCGGTTGCCCATCGGTGAATTACCGGTGGACGCGATCTACAGCTCTGTGAAGCGCGTCAATTGGGAAGTCGGATCGGCCCGTGTTGGGCAGAGCACCGACTTTGATCGGCTCGTAATGGAGATTTGGACAGACGGCACCGTCGGTCCCGAAGCCGCCCTCAGCACCAGCGCCAAGTTGATCATCGATCATCTCCGGCATCTGGCTGGCGTTAGCGAAGAATCGCTGACCGTCGTAGCTGAAGTGGAGGAAGAGGACGACCGCCTGACTAGTGAAATCATCGAAACCCCCATCGAGAGTCTTGATCTCTCTGTCCGGGTCTTCAACTCCTTGAAGCGCACCGGCATCACCACGATTGGTGAAGTGATCACGCTGATGGAAAAAGGTGAGGAAGCGGTCCTGTCTATCCGTAATTTTGGTGATAAAAGCTTCGACGAACTTCGTTTACGCATGATCGAAAAAGGTTATCTCGAAAACGAAGACGCCGAAGAAGCTGAAGTGGAGTAATTAGAAGATGCGACACAGAATAGCTGGTAAAAGGCTAAGCCGAGGCAAAGACGAACGAAACGCCTTGCGTCGAATCTTGATTAAACAGTTGTTTGAGCACGAACGGATTAAGACCACCCGTGCCAAAGCCGAGTTTATTCGTGGTCAGGCTGAGAAGTTGATCACCCTGGCTAAACGCGGTAATGGTGCTGACGGGGCTGAAGCCGTTCACACTCGTCGCCTGGCGGTTGCTCGCCTGGGCGATAAAGAAATCGTCTCAAAACTGTTTGAAGATATCGCGCCTCGGTTTGAGAATCGTCCCGGTGGTTATACCCGCATGATCAAAATGGGTCCCCGCTACGGCGATTCGGCTGAAATGGTTATTTTAGAACTAGTGGAAGAATAGATCAGTGATCAGTTATCGGAAATCAGTAACCAGTTTTTAGACTGATCACTGTTCACCGACCACTGTTGACTGACCAATGGAACGTTACCAAATTATTCTCGCCTACGACGGCACCGACTTTCACGGGTCTCAGTATCAAACTGATACCCGGACGGTGCAAGGTGTCGTACAGGCGGCGCTGCGCAAGCTGAACTGGACGGACAAATCAGTCGTTTTTGCCGGTCGGACGGATGCGGGAGTGCATGCCTCGGGACAGGTGGTGGCCTTCGATTTAGAATGGAACCACGGCCCCGAGAAATTGCAGAACGCCCTCAACGCCCTGCTCCCCAAAGATACAGCAGTCACAGCGGTGCGGGTGAGTTCCCCGGAATTTCACCCTCGCTTTGACGCTCTCTCTCGGAGCTACCGGTACCGGATTTACTGCCAGCCGGAACGTGATCCCCTGCGGGATCGGTTCGCCTGGCGGGTTTGGCCGCCCCCCGCAATGTCGGAATTGGAGGCGGTTGCCAAAGCATTTATCGGAATTTATAATTTCGCCTCCTTTGGTCGCCCAACCCGTCCCGGTGGCAGCCCGATCCGAAAACTGATCCAGGCTGATTGGCAGCAGGTTGACGATGAGTTTCATTTTGAAGTCACCGCCAACGCTTTCCTGTATCACATGGTCCGCCGACTGACTTTTGTCCAGGTAGCCGTAGGGCAGGGAAACCTGTCATTGGCTGAAGTCCAGCGTCACATTGAGCAGCCTCAGGATCCCCCGATCCAGGGTTTAGCACCGCCGCAGGGATTAGCCCTCATCAGAGTGGATTATCCCTCTGAAAATAGCGAGAATAAGACCGTAACAGAATGAAGTAAAACGGAGTACTAATACCGTGTATAAGACATACTATCCAAAAGCCGAAGAAATCACCCGAGATTGGGTCTTGGTTGACGCCAACGATCAGAATCTTGGGCGACTGGCAACTCAGATTGCCCAGGTTTTATTGGGCAAACACAAACCGGGCTTCACCCCGGGTGTTGAGATGGGTGATTATGTCATCGTCGTCAATGCCGAACGCATTACTGTGACCGGCAATAAAATGGACGATAAGATGTACTATCGCCACTCCCGCTATCCCGGTGGTCTCAAGAAGATTAACTTGCGCGACCAACTGGCCAAGCACCCCGAGCGCGTGATCGAGAGCGCCGTGTGGGGCATGCTCCCGCACAACCGCATGGGCCGCCACCTGATGCGCAAACTACGGGTTTATGCTGGGCCGGATCATCCCCATGCCGCCCAAGAACCCAAACCGATTGAAGAAGTTCTACCTTCGAAGTAAGGAGTAATTGATGGCTGATAAATATTTTGAAGGAATTGGTCGCCGCAAACGCAGCACCGCCCGTGTCCGCATTATGGGTGGCGGTTCAGGTGAATTCGTTGTTAACGAAAAGACCCTGGAAGAATACTTCACCCGTTTAGGTGATGCTGCTGAGGTCGTTCAACCGCTGGAAACCGTTGGCCAACGCAATAGCCTGAACGTGTCAGTTATGGTTCAAGGCGGTGGCGTTACTGGTCAGACCGCTGCGGTCCAATTGGGTGTCGCTCGGGCCCTCATGAAAATGAACCCCGATCTGAAACCCGCCCTGCGCAAAGCCGGTTTGCTCACTCGCGATGCTCGCGAAAAAGAGCGCAAGAAACCTGGTCTGAAACGCGCCCGCAAGGCCCCGACCTACACCAAGCGCTAAATTATTACGTGCAACGTGCAACGTGTTGCGGGTTACGGATGAGGTCCTCCCCGAGGGTTTCACCCGTGGCTCGCAATGCGTTTTTGTTTTAAAAACTTAGACCCCCCTCTAATCTCCCCGATTTCGGGTGGAAGTTAGTTGACTTCGAGAAGTTGAAGTCCCCATGTTGGGGGAATATGACAATATAAAAACTTTCAATATGATGGAAAATTCTCCTGGCATTACCCTCCTCGGCCTCGGACCTGGCGATCCTGACTTACTCACTCGTCAGGCTTGGCAGATTCTAAAAGATGCAGATGAAATTTATCTGCGGACGAACCAGCATCCCACTGTGGCTGGATTTCCACCCAATTTGACGGTTCACTCATTTGATCATCTGTATGAAGAAACCGAATCATTTGAAGATGTGTATGCCGAGATTGTCGAGCAGGTATTGACGTTGGGAAAGCAGCCGGAAGGGGTGATATATGGGGTGCCGGGACATCCGTTTATTGCTGAATCAACCGGCCCAGAGATTTACCGTCGTGCCCAGGAATTGGGCCTTTCAGTGCGGATTTGTGAGGGGATCAGTTTCCTGGAACCGGTATTTTCAACCCTGGGGTTGGACCCGTTTCCGAACATTGCGTTGGTGGATGCTTTGACTTTGATGGCCTGGCACCACCCCCAATTCCCCCCCGATTCTCCGGCCCTGATTGCGCAAATCTACGATCCACATATTGCCGCAGAAGTGAAGCTGTCGTTAATGAATCTCTACCCTGATGGGCATTTAATAAAACTTGTTCATGCCGCGGGTACTGAGAATGCCTTTATCGAAGACCTGCCCCTTTACGAGATTGATCGCAGCCCCCACATTGGCCTGTTGACAGTTTTATATTTGCCGCCCCTCGGTGCTCAAACCGCGTTCGAAGGCTTGCAGGAAATTGCCGCCCATCTCCGGGCTCCCGAGGGTTGCCCCTGGGATCAAAAACAGACTCTACAATCGATGCGCCCCCATCTCCTGGAAGAAGCCTACGAAGTTTTAGCCGCGATTGACTCCGATGATCCGGCCAAAATTCAGGAAGAACTTGGGGATTTGCTATTGGTCATCACGATGTTGATGCAAATAGGGACCGAAGATGGCGATTTCACCAGTGCGAATGTGCTGCAGGGAATTAGCAAAAAATTGATTCACCGCCATCCTCACGTATTTGCAAATTTGGATGTCACCGGTGAAGAAGAAGTTTTGCAGAATTGGGAGCAGATCAAGGCTCAGGAACGCGCTGAAAATGGCGAGGCAGAAAAATCCTTGCTTGATGGGGTTGCGATTGCCATCCCGGCGCTGACCCAGGCCCAAGAGTATCAGGGCCGGGCGGCCCGAGTGGGTTTTGATTGGCCGGAGATTGAAGGGGTATTGGATGATGTCCGTGAAGAAATAGATGAGATGCAACTGGCCGAAACCGAACAGGATCGTTCAGATGAATTGGGAGATGTCTTATTTTCACTCGTCAATTTGGCCCGATGGTACAAAATTGATGCTGAAAGCGCCCTCCGAGAAGCCAATATCCGCTTCCGGCAGCGGTTTACCTATATCGAAAAAACTGTACGGGGGAATGGTCAGGCAATGCGGGATTTGAGTTTAGCGGAGTTGGATGCTTTGTGGGATGAAGCTAAGGTGGTGTTTGGGAAAACAGGCGATTGAAATCGCAGCGACGTTTGCGAAGTCGCCCTTCGGCGACTATTTACATCGCCCCCAGAGATCGTAACAAAGCCACAACGGGTTCAGCATAATCGCTGCCAGCTTCGGCGTGGGCCAGGAGGGAAATGCCATGTGGTCCGCGGGCAGAGACCATATCGGGGAACGCGGTGAGAAAGTTATGCACAATTTCAAGTTCCCCCAACATTGCAGCCGCGAAAATATCCATTCGAGCCCCATTTTCAATCAGGTACAAAGCGATATCTCGCCGACCAACATGGGCTGCGGCCCCCAAGCCGGTTTCCCAGTCACCACCACCCCAATCCCAGGCAGCATTAATCAATGCAGGATTTTCTGCCAGCAATTTCTTGA
This sequence comes from uncultured Anaerolineales bacterium, assembly GCA_964453155.1. Lineage (GTDB taxonomy): Bacteria > Chloroflexota > Anaerolineae > Anaerolineales > UBA11858 > CAYVQU01. The sequence continues at coordinate 19,420 of CAYVQU010000083.1, forward strand.
CTCCGGCAAAGTCGCCATGGGATTTGGCAACAAATTCGTTGACTAGCGTGGGAGATAGAGCAGGGGATCTTTCCATGATTTATCTCTATTATTTCTAGGATGCTATTAAGATGAGTGATCGGTTGAAATCCTTACGTGGAAATGTTTGAACCGCTAATCACGCGCATACTCGCCATTTTTTTGTGTTTTTTGGTTGAATAAAAAAAGATGACTGTCACTGGCTATCAAAGAAAGCCAGTGACAGTCATCTGGATCTAAAAAAGTGTGATTATCCGCCCGAAATCACATTCTTGAAAATCTCGCCACCTAATCCGGCCAGCCCAGTCTGCTCATCGCCGCCTTTAGTGTAGGTGATACCGCGTTTGATGCGATCTACGAGCCGGGAAAAGGGCAGACTTTGGAGATAAACTTTGCCAGGGCCAGTCATCTTGGCAAGGAAGAGACCTTCGCCACCGAAGAGGGCGTTCTTGAACCCGCCTACCATTTGGATGTCATAATCTACAGTAGTGGCAAATGCTACGATACAGCCGGTATCTACCCTTAACGTTTCGCCGGGGCCGAGATCCTTTTCGATCACGGTGCCACCGGCATGAACGAAGACCATCCCATCACCAGTCAGACGCTGCAAGATAAAGCCTTCGCCACCAAAGAAGCCGGCACCGATGCGTTTGGTGAAAGCAACTTCGATCTCGGTGCCGCGGGCCGCACAGAGAAATGAATCTTTTTGACACAAAACCTGACCGTTGAAGACATCCAGATCGAACGGTACGATTTTGCCAGGGTAGGGGGCGGCGAAGGCCACGTGACTTTTGCCGCGGGCATTATTCATGAACGTGGTGATGAAGAAACTCTCTCCAGTAACCATGCGCTTAAAACCAGAGAATAAACCTCCACCGGTCCCAGTTTGCATTTCAATGCCGTCTTCCATATAAGTCATAGTGCCTACTTCGGCTCGCACGCCCTCACCAGGGTCCAGTTCGACTTCGACAAGTTGCAAGTCATCACCATAAATTTGATAATCGATTACATCAGCCATGAAAATACCTCCTTGGGGTATTGGTGGGATATGTTAACAACATTATATACGATCTTTTTTCCAGAAAGGTTGTGCGGATCAGGGTTGGTTTTCACGATACAATTATTCAACTTTTCAAGATACGATTCCTAGGGAGAGAATATGACCGCGCTCATTTATTGCACTGCAACTGAACTGGCCGAATTGATCTGCACTAAAAAAGTATCAGCCCTAGAAGTCTTAGAGGCGCATCTAGCTCAAATTGAGCAGCATAACCCGAAATTGAATGCAATTGTGACGTTAGATTCTGAGAATGCCCGGAGACGCGCGGCCGAAGTTGATCAAGCTTTAGCAGCTGGGGAAATCTGGGGACCGCTGCACGGCGTCCCGGTGACGATCAAAGATGCCTTCGAAACCGCAGGTTTGCGGACAACCAGTAGTTTCAAACCGCTGACGGATCATATCCCGGCTCAAGATGCGACAGTAGTGAAACGTTTGAAGCAGGCCGGGGTCGTTCTAGTGGGGAAAACCAATTTGCCGATGCTGGCCCTGGATATTCAATGTGACAGTCCAGTTTATGGACGGACGAACAATCCCTGGGATTTAGCGCGTACGTCCGGTGGAAGTACTGGGGGTGGGGCTGCCGCGGTTGCCGCCGGGCTTTCCCCTTTAGAAATTGGCAGTGATTTAGGTGGGTCGGTACGTATTCCGGCCCATTTTTGTGGAGTCTATTCCCTCAAGCCGACTGATCATTTGGTCTCGGTTGCTGGACATATCCCTGAACCACCGGGTGCCCCCCAAGGGGTCCGCCGGATGGGGATGCCGGGGCCGGTGGCGCGCTCGGTCGCAGATTTGGAGTTGGCACTGACGCTCATAGCTGGGATGGATGGCCGCCGCTGGGAAGCCCCGCCGGTCCCTTTAAATTTAGTTGATCCCCCTGCTATCCAATCACTTCGAATCGCCTGGAGCGATAAGTTTGGCGAGGTGCAAGTTTCGGCAGATTCGCGCAAAATTATCCAAAAGGTTGTCACCGATCTAGCGAATGCCGGCTGCCAGATCGAATCTGCCGCGCCCCAAAACTTCGATTTCAATTTGGCCTGGGAAACGTACGGGCAGATCGCCGGAGCTGAAGTTGGTTCAGGGATGGATGCGCTCCCCCGGTTGCTGACGCGGTTGCAGTTTAGTCAAATTGAAGACCCTTCGATGCTCAAAAAGGGCTATTTAAGGGGTTTGCGTTTAAAGATGCCCCAGTATGCCCAGGCCTTAACCGTTCGCGATCTTTTGATTTCGCAACTAGATGAATTTTTGTCGCAGTGGGATGCCTGGATTTGCCCGGTCACAGTGAGTGCGGCCTTTGAGCATACCAAAATGGGGAAACCCATCCTGATGGATGGTCATCAGGTTCCCTATTTCACTGCTAATTTGAGTTACACCGCGGTCTTCAATATGACGGGGAATCCGGTTGTTGTGATCCCGGTTGGCGCGTCAGAAAACGGGCTACCGATTGGGATCCAAATTGTTGGTCGTTGGTGGCAGGATATGCGTTTGTTAGCAGTGGCGAAGTCACTGGATGAGGCGATTGGTCAATACCGACAACCACCGGGTTATATGGCGGTCTAATTCATTTAAATCGTGTCATCTCAAAAAGTAGCGGTAGAACAGAAAATTAACGAAAAACATAGGC
>CAYVQU010000084.1:0-21951 GCA_964453155.1 uncultured Anaerolineales bacterium
ACAAGAGTCTACACCATGACTGATCATTTGCATCCTAGATGTAGGGTAGAGAAAACCCAATTATAATTAGATCGATTTAGGGCGAGTATCCCCGATCCTAAATTAGAATTTTTTTGGGAGATCAGGCATGCTAACACAATTCCGCTCACTTTTTCACCAGCGTTGGATGCGAGAGATTTTATGGCAGTTGGCACCCCCGGTGGGTGTTTTCTTGTTGATGGTTTTGTTTTTCCCAGAACGAGAACAGTTTCAATTCTCGGTAGATGAAGGTTTTCATGTCATGTGGGCGATGCTTTTCGAGCAGGGGCACGCCCTTTACAGCGATATTTGGATCGATCAACCCCCATTGTTAACCTATGTTTTAGCCACTGCATTTCGAGTTTTGAGTTATAAAGTTGGGATCGCGCGCTATATCATTTTGTTGTTTTCAAGCATCCTGATCTGGGCCACGTTTCAATATTTGCAGGCATTGTGGGGCCGGCGAACAGCCGTATGGGGCTTTTTTTTGATCGTCATGCTGCCCAATTATCTTATTTTGAGTATTACTGTCCGCCAGTCGATTCCAAACCTAACATTTGTGATGCTGGCATTGTTTTTTTTGATTAAATGGCACCAAAATGCCAAAACGGGTTGGCTGATTAGTTCCGCCGTGGCATTAGGGGCTTCAATATTAGTCAAGATATACACTGGATTTCTAGCCCCAGTCTTTACACTGGGGATTTGGATCGCGACATTTTCTCATTTATCAGATAAACGCCGCTGGCTGCGGTCACTCTGGCCATCACTCTTGTGGAGTCTTATTTTCTTAGCAGTTTTGATCTTGGGTGTAATGGTTTTTATTGGGATCGAGAATCTACCAGACCTGGTCTCGGTCCATCTTTCAAAAAACAGCAGCACTGATAAACTCACAGATTTCACCATCGCGTACCATATGAAGCGGTCGTACACTTTTTTGTTTTTGGCCCTGGTGGGTAGCGCCGCGGCAATTCACAAAAAACAATGGCTAGCCCTCTATCCCCTGGCCTGGGCAGCGACCGCGTATGTAATGTTGTCGTTTTATTATCCGGTTTGGTCGCATTACAAACCGCTCATTGATATTCCCCTGGCTTTATTGGGAGCCTATGCAGTGGATTTTGCATATGATCTGTTTAAAGATGTCATCCAACGCTTCCGGCCCTATTTCAGCGGTTCGCCGCGCCAATTGATCCAATTGGTTGCTGTTGTAGCTCTAATTGGAGTATTTTTCCGGCTCCCCAAGGGCCTGGGCATCTTAGAATGCAAGCCAACTCTTAGTGGTTCAGGTCTGATGCTCACAGATAGCGAACACAAATTCCTAGAATTGATCATTGATAATGCTCCGCAAACTGAGTGGATCATTACAGATATGCCCATGTATGCCTTCCGAGCCCGACTGCCCGTACCTCCCAACCTGGCGTTGATATCTCAATCTCGAATTGACACCGGTTATATCACCGAACAGGAAATTATTTCCACAATTGAGCAGTATCAGCCTGAGCAAGTGTTTCTAGGACACTATCCTTTCCCTCAGGTTATTGCCTACCTAGATGAATATTACACCTTACTCCGATCGCAAGATGGATTGTATTTGTATTTACGACCGGATCTGAATATTCAGAATTAGCCAACACTAAAAAATAACCTTATATCTTATTCCCAGGCAATCATTGGAGACCGATAGAATTTGATCCCCAGACCTTTGAAGCGCGGCCCGTGGGTGGCCAGGCGAGATTGATATTCATCCCAGGTCCGTTGGGCAGCCGGGGTCCAGCCGATTTCGGCGTAGCCGGGGAGCCGCGGGAAAGCCATGTACTGGATATCTGCCAGGGTTTCGAGGGTTTCGGACCATAAGGGCGCTTCGATCCCGACCATATTCTCATCGGGGAAATCCGGCAATTGGGTGGTGGGGTCCCAGTCGTAGCCGTCTTTAACGTTGATGGTCCCAGCCCAGGTTAGACCCAAGTCGGTTTCCGCGGTGTACTTCATATCAAGGTAAGCCTTCGCGGCCGGGGACATAATCACCTGCATGCCTGGTTTGATTAAATCCGGACCATCTTCGGGCCGCCAGAGTTGAACAACGGTGTCGGGGCCGATATCGCTCTTGGCAATTTCGTCCCAGCCAATCATCGTTTTGCCATACTTGGCCACAATCGGCTGAATGCGGGCCATAAACTTGCCGAAATCATCGGCAGTGGTCTGGTGGGCTTCGTCACCGCCGATATGAATGTAAGGGCCGGGTGTTAGGGCGGCAACTTCGCGCATAACATCGTCCACAAATTGGTAAGTGATCTCTTTGTCGATGCATAGGGAGCTGAAGCCAACTTCGATGCCCGTATACAGATCGGGGGCCTGATCATCGCAGTTGAGTTCGGGGTAGGAGGCCAGGACCGCGTTGGTATGACCGGGCAGATCAAACTCTGGGACGAGGGTGATATATCGGGCCTGGGCATAGGCCACAATCTCGGCGTACTCCGGCTGGGTGTAGTAGCCCCCTTCACCTCCACCCACCGCGGTGCTGCCGCCGTGCAGAGCCAGGTTCGGCCAAGAATCAATCATCAGCCGCCAGCCCTGATCGTCGCTGAGATGCAGGTGGAGGAAATTTATTTTGTAATAGGCTAACAAATCGATATAGCGCTTAACGTCTTCAACGCCAAAAAAATGGCGCGCGACATCGAGCATGGTGCCGCGATAACCAAAGCGGGGGTAATCCCGAATATTCCCACAAGGAATTTCCCAGGGGCCGGGTTGCAGCTCTGGCGACTCGATTTCGGGGGGGAGGCACTGCCTCAGGGTTTGGATACCTCGGAATAAACCTGCGGGTTGAGGGGCACTCAGGGTAACGGCATCCCCAATAATTTCCAGGTGGTAGCCTTCAGCACCCAGGGAGTCATCGGCCACCAGCAGCAAGTGAATGCCGTCTGCGCCCGCGACCCTTTCCACAATTGGAAGATCAAAACCGGTAGCTGGGCGCAGCTTGGCCGCGAGATAAGCCCCAATCGCTCGGATTTCGGTATTGGCGACCTCGCAAAAAATGCGTGTAGCGGGGATTAGATTGAAACTGCCCGTTTTCGTCTGGGCGGAAACTGGTTTGGGGATCAAATTAGTGAGGGTGTTGGGCATTTTATCTCCATCATTTTCTTAGATTTTTGATAATTTCAAACGGCCAGCCGACCAGCCCTAAGACACCAATGATCAGGAAAGGCAGGCCAAACCAGCCGAAAACGTTGCGGACGCGGAGGGTGGCAACGTAATAAGTTTGGGATGTTTACTTACAATTCAACAGTGCGCCCCGTTTTGATGGATTCATCGGCGGCCAGGACGATGCGCAGGCTGTTGACGGCGTCGTGCCAGTGGGTGGTGAGATCGAGGTCCTCCTGGATGGTTTTGAGCAGATAAAGCTGCTCCCGCTTACAAAGTTCGTTGTGATCGGGTTCGTCGGAGAGGTCGATGATTTCATCGGGCTGCGTGAAATGGCCTTGCTCATCGGTCTCCCGATAGTGGACTTTGAGAGATTCGGTGGCGGTGTGGGCATCAATATCGGCGGATTCTTTCAGTGGGTCGGCCACAATGCTGACGCAGCCCTGAGGGCCGATCACGTCTTTGACGAAGAAGGCGGTCTCGCTCATCATCGGCCCCCAACCGGCCTCATACCAGCCAACGGAGCCATCATCGAAGGTCACCTGGAGTTGGCCGTAATTGTACATCTCGGGCACAAGTTCGTCCGTCAGCCGGGCACCAATGGCGGAGACCCGAATTGGATTGGCCCCCGTCATCTGGCACATCACATCAACGTAGTGCACGCCGCAATCGACAATGGGGGAGGCGGAGCGCATCAGGTTTTTATGGGTTTCCCAATCGGTGCCGCTGCTCTGCTGGTTGAGATTCATCCGCATGACGAGGGGCTTGCCTAACCCCTGCGCGATCTCGGTGAATCTGATCCAAGAGGGGTGATGCCGCAGGATATAACCAACAATGAGTTTTCGGTCAGCGTCTTTGGCCGCCTGAATGACGCGCTGACAACCCGCCACGGTTGGGGCCACCGGTTTCTCTAGGAAAACATGGGCCCCCGCCGCGCAAGCAGCCAGGGCGATCTCTTCGTGGGTATCGGGGTAGGTGTTAATACTAACGACATCCGGCTGGGTAACATTGAGGGCCTCAACATAATCGGCAAACAGGGCATAGCCGCCGCCTAATTTCGCATTGAGCGCCTCTCGGCTAGTCGGACCGCGGCTGACGAGGCCGACAATTTCAAATCCGGGGATGTTGTGATAGGCCAGGGCATGGGATGCTCCCATTGTGCCGCAGCCGATGACGAGCGTTTTGAGAGGGGTTGGCATAATTACTCCATTTTAGGGAAGCGCAGATGAACGCGGATGGTAAGACGGTATTTAAACGTGGGCTGATTATTAACCGCTAATCACGCGAATTTCCACGAATTTTTGGCAGTTTTTGGGGTTTTTTATTGCTCAAAATTGGTGCAGATTAGCGAAATTCGCGGTTAATTTTTAATTTTATGAGAACTCCACGTTTTAGTACCGTTCTATCACCCAGATTTAAGTCTGTAATTATCCTAATTATAAGCTGAATTAAGGAAGGTGAAGGGGAAGAGTGGAGTCAGATAATACACCCACAGACAAAGATTGAGTATTCAAATATGGACCGCGGAAATCACAAAGGCCGCAGAGAAATAAGTATCTTTATCTCTGCGGCCTTCGAGCACTCCGCGGTTATTTTCTACGGATGATTTATTCTTCAAGCAAGATCAATGTCCCCCCATCTAATTGGTAACGCTGCACTACCGGCGTATTCGGGCAGCAGAGGGGATCATCCGGGCCGGCGGCGAGCATATCGACGACGATGAGGTCACCGTCTTCAACAGTCAGACTGTTGATCTGCACCCGGTCGCCAAGGGTAGTCAGCGCGGTGTTAATCAACTCACCTTCGTGATTTTTGACGACGGCGAGATCATAAAAGGTGCCGGAACCACCAGTATCTGTGATTAAAACGACCGCGGCTTCTTCAATCCCGTCACCATCGAGATCACTAAAAACGGCGATATTGGTCAGGCGGACAATGAGGTAAGCCGCGGAGTTTTCGATTGGTTCGGCATATTCGCCATTGGAAAGCTGCACGGTGCACGGATCAGCATGCTGGCACATGAAAATGGCTGTACCCATCAGCTCGCGAGTGAACAGGTTGGTCGTAACGTAAGGGTCAACTCGGAATTGAAGCACCATTTCGCCCGCAGCGTTGGTCAGAGTGAGGGCATTGTCGACCAGTTCGTACCCGGCAACTTCAGCCAGCGCGGCATGGAAGGCAAATTCCAGGTTCATTTGGGGCTCGGGGCACATCATCATCGTGGACCCGGCCGGACCCAGGGTGATTTTCCCATCAGCAATTTCGTAGGAAGCAAAGTAGTTGTTGCAAGCCGCTTTGCCAGCCATATTACCAGTCTCCGGGTCAAGCTGCATGGAGATCAGATAGGTGGTGAGGAGCGGTTTGAGGGTTTCGTCGCTAAAGGCTGTCAGAATCCAGGGGGTTTTCTCAAGGGTTGGCATGAAAAGGTCTCCTGCCGTTTGATTGAAAAGGATCTCAACTGAGTCGCTGGCCATCCAACTACCATCTTTGGGGGAAGGGGAGAAAGCGGTGATCGTACCTGCTTCAAGAATTATCCCTTCTAGACTCAGCTCCAGGCTCCAGGGACCTTCGCCCCCAGTTCCAGCGTCGGGCGAGTCGATGATGGTCGCTTGCATGATCATGATATCACCGGTTGGATCAGTGATCTGCACCACAACGTTACCTTCGAACAAGGCGCCGCCGCGGCCAGAGATCAAAATCGGCTGGGAAGGGTCCAAAACTACACTATTTTGGGGAGTTGATATTTCAATGTAAGTTACCGGTTTGGCCTCAGCTTCGGGGGTTGGTTCCAGGGGCGGTGCTACCGTTTCGGTGGGGATCACCTCGGCAGTTGGCATGGCTGGGGATTCGGTAGGGGTTGATCCCACTGGGACAGCTGTTTCCGTCGGTGAGGGGGTTTCGGGGGTAACGGCGCAGGCCGTAGTTAGCGCACTCAAAATGAGTACAGTTAGTAAAAGTTTAGTCATTTTTTTCATGGTTGGTGTCTCCAAATTTTTCATTTTTAGTAAATCCAGGAGTATAACGTCAATGGGTTCCAAAAGGTTCCCGAATTTTAAATAGTGGGTAGTGAATTATACGCGTGAATGGACAGCTTGACATTATTATTTTTGTTCGCTAGAATTGATTTATTCGTTAAAATATATTTTTACGACAAAAGGATTTTTTTTCAATGAGTAAATTCAAACCCAGCGCGCTGCATGTGATCAAGGATTTGGAAGCCGCTAAAGCGATCGCTGACCCGCTCAGGTTACAAATTATCGAAGTTCTGCTGTTAACCCCCTTAACCGTCAAGCAAATTGCCGAGAAACTGGGGCTGGCGCCGAGCAAACTGTATTATCACGTGAATACGCTCGAGAAACATGGGATCATTCGAGTGGTGGATACGGTTGTACATGGCAATCTCATCGAAAAGCACTACTGGGTATCGGCCTACAACTATCAGGTGGATCAGGACATTTACAATTTCAACGTCCAGGATATTGAGGGAAAAGAAAACATTATTTCCATGGCGTTGACCGCGTTGGATACTACCCGGCAAGATTTCATTCGTAGTATCGAGGCCCGGGCCTTCAATCTGGAACATGGGGCTGAACCCAATCCCCGTCAAGTGATTAATTCGCGGGAACTAGCTCGCATCCCTGCTGACCGTATGGATGAATTCATCACCAAATTGCAAAACCTAATCCACGAATTTGAGGGGTTAGACGATCCTGAGGATGAATCCGGGCATCCGTGGGCGTTAAATGTGTTCTTGTACCCCACCTTTTATTATGAAGGCTCCAATGGAGGTCCCTCACACCAGGCGGACCACACCCATCCCCACACCCAATAAAAATATTTCCGTTCCCTGGAAACTTTAGTTCCTAATCGGAGTGAATATGACCAATAATCAATCTCAGCCCACCCAAAAACCCACAAGTATGCGTACTTTCTGGACGATATGGGGGGGGCAATTCATCTCAATGCTGGGGTCGGGCTTAACCGGCTTTGGCATGGGGGTTTGGATTTATGATCAGACCGGGCAGGCGACGCCGTTTGCCATGACAGCTCTCTTTTCTACCATTCCAGCGTTGCTCTTGTTGCCAGTAGGGGGGTCCTTTGCAGATCGATATAACCGCAGAATTTTAATGATCATCGCCGATACCGGCTCGTTTTTTGTTACGGTGATCACGGCTTTTTTGCTATTTTTCGGTGACCTCCAAATCTGGCACATTTATATTCTGGCTTTTAGTTCATCGGTCTTCAGCGCTTTCCAAGAACCAGCTTATACAGCCTCAATCACCATGCTGGTGCCCAAAGAGAATCTGGCCCGGGCCAGCGGGGTCATGCAGATGGGACAAGCGGCGACGGCCATCATCACCCCGATTTTGGCCGGAGGTTTATATGCTCTGATTGGGTTGAAAGGGGTCATGCTCATCGACGCAGCGACCTATTTCTTCGCCATTGGGGCTTTGATCGTTGTCCGCATTCCGCAGCCCAAACGGATCACGGAAGCTGAAAGTGAGCAAAAATCTGTCCTGACGGATGCCATCTTTGGCTGGAAATACCTGCGGGGATTGCCCGGTTTATTTGGCCTGCTGATCTACTTCGCCAGCGTCAACTTCTTCTTAAGTCTTTCAGGGGTTTTATCGGGGCCGTTGGTATTGTCCTATGGGACTGCCACTGATTTAGGAATTGTCCAAATGGTGACCGGGGCTTCGATGCTGGTCGGCAGTCTGATCATGAGTGCCTGGGGTGGGCCGAAAACCCGCAAAGTCCCCGCCCTAATCGGGTTTATTGCGCTGTGCTCCACGGGGTTGCTCATCAGCGGGCTGCGAGCGAATACCTGGGTTATCTCGGCGGGTCGGGTCGTTTTGCTGATTTTTGTGCCGTTCGCCGCGGCCCTCAGTCAGGCCCTTTTCCAAATCAAGATTCCGCCCGATGTTCAGGGACGGGTGTTTGCCATCCGGGGGATGATCGCCCGTTCGCTGTCACCGATTTCTTTCCTTCTGGCCGGCCCGTTGGCGGATAAGATATTTGATCCCCTCATGGCTGAAGGCGGCGCCTTGGCTACAACCTTTGTTGGGCAAATTTTAGGGGCTGGTCCGGGGCGGGGTATCGGTGTGATTTTCATTATTTCCTGTCTATTTTTGTGGACAGAGAGTGTGATTGCTTATGCAAATCCTCGCATCCGCAACCTCGAGCATGAAATTCCGGATGCTATCCCCGATGATGAACCTGAAGCGCCAGAAACCGCGGAAAACCAGATGGAACCGGCATCGACCCCAACAGACTAAAACGTTAAACCAAAAAAAGTGCGGCTGATCTCGCCGCACTTTTTTTATGAAAACTTGCTTTATTTGGCTTTTACAATCCCGACCCCTACAATTCCAGCCCCCGAGTGGACCGACAGCCCCGCGGTCAGATCACAGATCAGAATTTCGTCTGGGCAATCCAGATTTTCCCGCAGTAATTGCTCAAAAGCTTTGGCATCTTCCATCGCATTGGAGTGGACGACGGCCATGCGTTCAATCCCTTTGCCATCCAACGAATCTTTCGCCAGTTCAATTGTCCGGGCCCAGGCTTTCTTGCGGGTCCGGATTTTTTCGAGCATTTCAAGTTTGCCATTTTGAATGGTGAGCACCGGTTTAATATTCAGTAAGCTGGCCATCCCAGCGGCTAAATGCCCGACTCGGCCACTCATTGCCAGATATTTGAGGGTTGCCAGAGCGGCAAAAAATTCTCCTCGATCGCGGACATCTTCGGCAATGGCAATAATTTCTTCCTTCGATTTCCCGGCGGCGGCCGCTTCGGCCGCGTACAACACCGGGAAGCCCTGTCCCATCGAGAGGCTCTGGGTATCGACCACGGTGATATCTTTGCCTTCGAACTGATCCATGTCCGCCGCGGTGACTGCCGAGGCATACGTGGCACTGACCGCTTCACTGACGGTGAAGCAAATCACCTGATCGGCCCCGGCATCGAAGGCGGCTTGATAGGCTGCAGCAAATTTGCCCGGTGCGGGCGCCGCAGTGGTTGGCAACGTTCCCGCCTTATCGATGCGGGCGAAAACCTGAGCTTCGTCGATGTCCACCCCGGTCTCAAAGACCTCATCCCCAAAGTGGACCGTGATCGGCACCTGGGGGATATCGTACTTAGCAGCCAAATCGTGCGGTAGACTGGCATCTGAATCGGTGACAATGGCAATTTTAGACATAATAATTCCTCCGGATGAATTTTGAGTGACCCGTATAAGATAACACAAAAACTGGATTGCAGAGGCGGGGAAATGGTTTGTTAGTTGGGTAGTCGGTTGGTTTGTAACTAACGATCCAACAAACGAGAAAACTCCCCCTTGACATTAACGTTACGTTATAGTTTATACTCTCCACCGAGGTCATGACGATGGAATATACAGTCAAACAACTTGCTGATTTGGCCGGTGTCAGCCGCCGGACACTGCATCATTACGATGAGATCGGGCTGCTCAAGCCGCCGGTCACCGGGCAGAACCGGTATCGCTATTATGATGAGCGTGCCATGCTGCGGCTCCAACAAATCTTGTTTTACCGGGAGTTAGGACTGAGCCTGAAAGAAATTCGGGCTATTCTCGATCACCCCGATTTCGACGTGCTCGAGTCCCTGCAAGCCCACCGGGAAGCTTTGCACACCCGCGTCCAACGTCTGACCAGCTTGATCAGCACCGTAGATAAAACCATTACCCATCTTACTGGAGGTATCCAAATGAGTGATCAACAAATTTTTGAAGGCTTTTCTGAAGAACAACAGGAATCCTATGCCGAGGAAGCCCGGCAGCGCTGGGACCCTGAAGTCGTAAATGCATCCATGAAACTGTGGAAATCTTACTCCCCCGAGAAAAAACAGCAAGTCATGGCGGAAGGCAAAGCCGTGTACGTGGATATCCAAACCCACATGGAGGCCGGAAAAGCCGCCGACAGTCCTGAAGTCCAGGATTGCCTCGTCCGCTGGCACGAGCACATGCGCTATTTCTACGAGCCAAATTGGGCCACCCTGCGCGGCCTGGGAGAATTGTACGTGACGGACCCCCGCTTCCGAGCCAACTTCGAGCAGATGCACCCGGACTTGCCCGATTTTCTGAATGCGGCTATTCAGATTTACACCGAGGGGAAAGTCTAGTTGGCTAACTGATCGAACCAGTCGAACTGGTCTGAAACGTCCAATTGGTCTGATAAATTAGACGAATTAGACCAATCGGGCCAGTTCGACCAATCAGACCGATTTATAGTCCCCCAATGCCATCAATCAACAATTTCACACCAGTGATCAACAAGAAAAAATAAGCCAAGTTGTAGAACAATTTCTCGTTGACTTTATCATGGAGCTTGATCCCCAGCCAAAAACCGAGGGGAGCTAACGGGCTTAAAACCAGGGAGGTTAGCAGGTTATCCGCATTAAGTTGACCCAGATAAAAATAAGGTCCCAGCTTGACCCAATTGACGATGGTGAAGAACACCACGGTGGTGCCCACAAACAAGGTTTTATCCATCTTTTGGGGCAGTAAATACAAATTGACCGGCGGACCCCCGGCATGGACGCCGAAACTCGTAAAACCGGCCACCGCGCCCCAAAAGCCGCCTTTGACCACGCTGGGTTCGGTTTTTTCAGCTGCATTCCGTTTCCCCACAAAATAATTGATCACAAATAAAACTGAGATCACCCCAATCATGATCCGAATATGGGCATCGGAGAGATAGCGGAACAAAAACATCCCGATCACAATCCCCACTACCGCGGCCGGGAGCATGATCTTCAAATTAGTTTTATCCCACGAACGGCGATAATGCCAGATGCCAAAGACATCGTTCAAAATTAAGAGCGGCAGCATAATCGCGGCGGCCTTGGTAGGAGACATCACCAACGACATGATCGGCACGGCCAAAACGCCAACCCCGCCGCCAAACCCACTCTTCGAAATCCCGACGATTAAAATAGCAACTGTTGCGACGATATAAAAAATAGGATCTTGGATCATAAGAAATCATCAACGCAAGAAGGCAAAGAAACAAAAGTACATAAACGTATACTGTTTTTAAACCGCTAATCAACGCTAATTTTCACGGATTTTTACCCAATTCGGGCGCCATCGCGTTTAAGCTTGGCGCAGATTAACCAAATTAGCGGTTTACTTTGCATCTTTTTTGAACTCCACGACTAAGCACCATGATACCGAAACAAAGGCGCAAAGAAAAACTTAAAAAGTTCTTTGCGCCTTTCACTCTCTGCGTCTTTGCGTTACTTATTCAGTAACTTTGACAAATTTCCGCCGCCCGACCCGCAGCACCCCAGGACCGGGGAAGGGTGCCAGGGCATCGGTGAGTTTCTCACCATCTAGGCTGACGGCGTTTTGCTTGACCATCCGGCGACCATCGCCCCGGCTGCCGACCAGCTTGGCCGCGGCCATCACATCTAAAACGGTCTGACCGGGTTCGAGTTGATACTCGGGCATATCATCGGGGACGTCGCCTTTCTGGAACACCCGCACAAAGGCCGCCTGGGCTTCATCAGCTTCGGCCGCGGTGTAGAAGATCGAAGTGATTTCATGCGCCAGTTTCATCTTGGCATCCCGCGGGTGAATCTGCCCCGCCGCGATCTCGGCTTCGAAGGCGTCAACTTCGGCTGGGGTCCAGCGCGTCGCCAATCGCAGGAATTTACCCATGGCCATATCGGGCACGCTCATGACCTTGCCGTACATATCTTTAGCGCCGGTGTTGATCGGCACGATGTTGCCGGTCGATTTAGACATGCGCTGAACGCCATCGGTACCCGGCAAAATCCCGGTGATGATACCCACCAGGGGTTTCTGACCCAGGGCCGATTGCAGCTTACGTCCCGCCACGATGATGTTGAATAACTGATCAGTGCCGCCGACTTGAACATCGGTTTCCATTGCGGCCGCGTCGTAGCCCTGCATCAGGGCGTAGAAGGTTTCGTGCAGGTAAATGGGCTCTTCGTTCGCCAGTCGTTTGGCAAAATTCTCGCGGGCCAAAAACTGTTGAACGGTGAAATTCTGCCCCAGGCGGATCAAATCGACCAAGGACAGTTCCGAGAGCCATTCGCCGTTGTAGCGGATTTTGGTGGCTTCCCGATCCAACACCCGAAAAGCCTGATCGGCGTAGGTTTTAGCATTCTCGCCAACTTGATCGATGGTCAAAACCGGGCGGGCTTTGTTTTTGTCGGAGGGGTCACCCACTAACGCAGTGTAACTCCCGATCAAGAAGGTCACTTCGTGGCCCAATTCCTGGAACTGGCGCAGTTTGCGCATGGTGATGGTGTGCCCCAGGTGTAAGTCGGTGGAGGTGGGGTCATAACCACAATAGACGCGCAGCGGCCGGCCCTCTTTTTCCGCTTCGATCAAGCGTTCGCGCAACTCATCCGTCATGGCTTTTTTGAGCTGCTCATCGCCATATTCGGTACCCTGCATCAAAAAGGCTACCTGTTCGTCAATTGTCATTTTCGTCATGTCGACCTCCAAAATTTTCCTGATCCCCGAATGGGATTAGGGATTTTACCAAACAAAAAGCGCTCTTGGCAGTAAGAGCGCTGTAGGAACGCGGCAAAGGCCAGCCCCGTCCCTACGGACGGGCATAATAGCGGCCTTCTTGAGATGGTTCGGCTGCTGCCAGCTCTTCAAGACCGCTGTTTTTTAGGATTTGTTGGATGATGAAGTCGCCCTGGACGAAGCCCATGCGACCGCGCACCTGGCCCTTATAGGTGACTTCACTCATCGTCCGGAAATTGAAGGTTGAATCTGGACCCATCACATGGACCTTGGCCCCAAATTGGGAGGCAAAAACCTGGACTTCTTGGACTTCAGCCCACCATAGGGATACATCCCGCAACCCATTGCGGAACGCCACACCTTTGGGGTTCAGAGTAAGCACCGTATTACGATCCATCCAATTGCTCAAACTGATGCTCACCGCTGAGAGCAGCAAAATTCCAATGAAAATGGTCGCGATGACCGGCATCTGACCGGTCTGGGCGCGCAAGAACAACCCGGCAGCCAACGTCACAATCGTCAGCGTCCAGGCCGTCCACTCCCCGCGACGGGGAATCGGTTCAGGGCGGAATTCACGTTCGGCGTTCATCGGGCGGTATTATACCATTCCCCTGGGGGATATCATTTGGAGGGCAGGTCTGAGACCTGCCCCTACCCGTCATGCTCCTGCTTCAATAAATCCAACAATTCCCGCATCGTGGCTTCCAAATCGCGGACTCGGCCACTCGCTTGCGCGGCGGCATATTGCTCTGGGGAAAGTTCTGTTCTCAATTTTTCGCGCAAGTCAACCAGAAGTGGAAAGTTTTCGTACCAAAAACCAATAGGGTCTGCGGGATGCACTTCCCGCAGAAACAAGAGTTCCAAAGCCATCTCTGACTGCCCTTCTGATTCCATGAGCAGCGCACAAACCTCCAGGGCTTCAACTAGCCTGTACCAGCGCTGCATGTGTAAACATTGCTCAATTGTTTCTGCCAAATCTTTTCTAGCCTTAACGTAATCTTCAAGACCAAATGCTGCCGTTGCGAGACTTAAATAGAAACCCGAAACAAAGCTGGGGTTCTTTGTTAATTGGAAAGCTCTTTTTACGAGTTCCTGGCCCTGTTTAAAATTCCCAGCAAAAATCTCTAAGTTAGCGACGGTACTCAGACATCCGCACAGGGATCTTGGATCGTTTAATTCTGTTGCTTTGCGAAGAGCCTGCCTAGCCATTTGACGCGCCCTATCGACTTCACCATCGTCAAATATGTGAGACGCTAGATTAGAAAAATTCCCAGCCCATCTACCCCAATTCCCCATTTCGGCATAAAGGTCTGTTGATTCTTGAAGATAAATTCTTGCCATTTTAGGATCTCGACCATTCCCCCAAAGCGTATGCAATGTTTTTGCCTGCCCGATTCGATCGCCAATTTCACGTTGGATGTCCAGTGCTTGTTTGGCCTCCGCGAAAGAATCATCTTTTCTGCCAAGATTATAGGTATTGAAAGCGATACTAAACAAACACCAGGCCTGATAAAACTTATCACCCAGGCCTTCGTATATTGCCAAACGCTCCAGATGGACTTCTCGAGCAAGAGCAAATTTGTGCCGATAAATATGCTGCCGGGTCACTAACACCAGCGCATGGCCAATTTCAATCCCACTGCCTTCCTGACGTGAAATAACCAATAATTCATCTGGATCGAATTTCTCCAAACCAAAACTGCCCAATAAATCATACCTTGTCGCAAGCATTGCCCAAACTACGGAATAACCCTCTTCAGGAGTGAACCGCTCAAGGGCAATGACTAACGATCTCAAACCATCCTGGTTGCGACCGCGGCGATTACAAAACAGATACAGACCCTCAATTGCTCTCTTAATACTTTCGGCATTCGCTTGGTTTACGGCGTACCGCCACCCAGCCCGGATGTTCTCGAAATCAGCATCGATAACTTCAAGGGCTTCCAGTTGAGCATTTCCCTTGAGATCATCTTCACTGTCGGCAAGCATGGAAAGGTAGTAATCGCTATGTGCGGCCCTGTATTTTTCTATTTCGCCGATCGCCGCCAGGTGTTCGGCTCCCAACTGGCAGAGCAGTTCGTGCAGTTCGTAACGGCGGTCGGTGGCTTTGCGTTGAAGCAAGGACTTGTTCACCAGCGCCGTCAAATCTCGGGAGGATGCTCCGGCCACGGTCTGCGCAGCCTGACGCGTGCAACCTCCGCTAAAAACGGATAATCGGGCAAAAATCTCCCGCTCCTGCTCACTGAGCAAACGCCATGATGACATGAAAGCCGCCCGCATGCTGCGGTGCCGCCCAGGGATGTCTTGCAACTCGGTTTCTAAAAAGTCGATGCTTTGCTCGATCTCCGCGGCAATCGTTTTGACCGCCAGGGTATCCACCCAACCGGCTGCCAGCAAGATTCCTAAAGGAATGCCGCTCACCAGGCGGCAAATTTGCGTCACATCTCCCAAGTTATCGGGTCTGAGATCGAAATCGTGGCGCGCCCGGCGGGCACTCTGAGCGAAAAGCTGGATGGCACCATATCCAGTGTCATCCATGGCATGATCTGTGCTATCAGGATAGGCTAGGCCAGATAGCACATAAACTGTTTCAACGCTAAGATTGAGTTTCGAGCGGGAGGTTACCAATACCTTCAGGCGGATAGCCGCGGCCAATAAATCCACGATCAAGCCCGCACTTTCCAGGAGATGCTCGAAATTATCCAAGATCAACAACGTATTCCGCCCGCGGTAATAATCTATCAATTGGTCTTTGAGTTCCTGACCCGAAGAAAGCTTAAACTGTAAAGTTTCCGCTATCGTGGGGATAATGTCATCAGGACCTTCGGCAGACTGCAAAGAGACAAAATGAATGCCATGTTCGAAATTATCGAGTTGGGTCGCACCCACCTCTAATGCCAAATGAGTTTTACCCATTCCCCCGGGCGCCAGAATGGTGACCAAGCGAACACTGGGGCGGTCTAATAAAATCTCCAGTTCACGTTGTTCTTTTTCACGGCCGATGAAGGGATTTGCCTGCGCGGACAGAGAGGTAGGCGGGTTGAGTGCTCGATCCCTTATGCGCTCGTACAGGTTGATGGTCTTCAGCGAAGGCCCGATATCGAGTTCGGCCGCCAGGCTGCGTTTGCAGTTCTCGAACTGGTTCAGAGCCGCAGTCCGTTGGTCACTAAACGCCAGCAGGCGCATCAATCGGCGGTGACTCTTTTCATCCCAAGGTTCGAGATCCACCAACCGCCGGGCGAATGGGATCGCGCGCTCGAACTCACGGCGACTTTCATGCCCCTGAATCAATCGATCCAAGGCTGTCGTCATTTTGCGAGCTAGTTCCTCCCGTTTGAGGGCGCCCCACTCCTGAAATGCCAGACACCCTTCTAAATGGAATCCCTCCAAGAAATTCCCCCGATACAAATCGACCGCTCGTTTGAGGCTGCCTAGGTCGGTATCCCCACCATCCAAAATTTGGCTGAGCGTGTGGACATCGACCCAGATTCCTTTGTGCGTGTTGAATTGAATCGTTTGACGAGAAATATCCAGAAATGGCGGATTCGCACCGCGATCGCCAATCGTCTTTCGCAGGTTTGCCAGGGTGTGTCGCAAGATGGTGCGGGCGTTCTGATCAGGATGTTCCGGCCATAACAATCCAGCCAGGTGATCGCGTCGGTGCGGTTGCTGCCGCTCTGTGGCCAGGTAAATCAACAAGGCACGAACTTTATCCGATTCAAAGCACGTTAGGGGTTGTTCATTCAATGTCACTTCAAAAGCCCCCAGCAGCCGGATGGCCAGACGGTTCATCTTTTCCTCCCATAAAAGATAATCCCGCACCCAATCGAACTACTTAGATTATACAGGAAAATCGGCCTTTGGAGGTTCTCCTTGCGTTTTACTCACGCTAGTTTGCTAAGATGTGGACACAAACGTACAGATCTGTCATATGGTCGGGCCGCCTGCAAATAATGTCAAAACCAAAAAGGAGACTGTAATGACTGCAATTTTTACTGCCAATTTAGTGATGAATGCGTTTTTTGGGATCGGTTTTACCCTCGTCCCGGCCTTCATGCTCAGCGTCTACGGCGCGAATATGAGTGCGGAATTCGTTTTCATGGCCCGGTTGTTTGGGGCGGCCCTGCTAAACACCTGCGTTGTTCTGTGGTATGCCCGCAAATCGGAACACCAGGATATTATTGATCTGGCCGCGTATTCAAACCTGGTGTATTGGGTCCTCGGTTCGATCGCTTTTGTAATTGTTCAACTGGCCGGGATGTTCAATTTCATGGGGTGGGGCACCCTTGGTTTTCACGCCGTCTTTGTCCTCTGGTATGTGTACGTGTTATTCATCCGGAAATAACTCTTTCGGCGCATTCAATTCGGGAAGTGGCGGTGCGAATTCTTCACGCCACTTCCCTGTTTTCAGGTCAGAAGTCTTGATGCAGGAATCAAAACATTATTTGTCCTATCTGCTTCGGATTTGGGCTACTCGCACCAATGGGGAGGTTGTCTGGCGGGCATCCTTGGAGAGTCCCAATTCTGATGAACGGCGGGGATTTGTCAGCTTGGAGGCGTTATTTGAATTTTTGCACAGGAAAATCTCTGGAAAACCAGATGATGAGAACGATATCGTCAATGGATAGATATTGTCTACGCTACAGTTATGAGTCAAAAGGCTTCTAAAGGAGCCGGGAGGAAAATATGAAAAAAATATTGCTCATCGCAATTATATTGCTTACCTTGCATATGACGGGAAATGGGGCCTATGCAGAGACCACCGATACCGATGGCGATGGGATATCGGATAGCTTAGATAATTGCCCCCACCTCTTCAACGCCCATCAAACAGACGTCGATAATGATGGCATCGGCGATGTCTGTGATTCTCGGACCCTGTCGGACCGCTTTGTAACCTACCTGACCGGGGCGGATGAAGACCACCAACTGGTAAAAGGCGATGGCACTGCGATCCTTCCTGAAGAGGTTCCAAACCTGTATGGCACCCCCGATGGCATGACGATCTACGACCATGAGGTTGACGTTTGCTCTTGGGAATATGCTGCCGAAAAAGGCTATCAGCGACCTTTGAAACCTGTGTATCAGGAATTTCGGACCAAGCAGGTTGGCCCGATATCCATGTCACCCCAGGGACGGTGGCAATTGACCCGGCTTTAGGCCGCTTCAAGCTGGCCGAGGGGGATGATGATCCCCTCCAGCTGGTCGGCTCTACCTGGACCGGCTTCGGGGTGCCCGGCAGCGGCTTCATCAAGATTCAGGGCGACTACGCGGTGATGCCAGCCGGAGAGGGGGATTTTCAAGTCCTCGATATCTCCAATCGTACTAATCCCGAAGTTGTTGGACACCTGCGGGTGGATTTCAATTGGGTCGCAGCCGTTTATGGCAGTTATGCCTATATCAGCCAGGGCCGGTCGAATAACGGCTTATCGGCCATCGATATATCTGATCCGACCAATCCGCAGTGGGCCGGAACCCAATTATGGCCCCATTACGCCCACGCCATCGAAATTCTGGATGGACTGGCCTATATCACGACCGGGTTTGAGCCGGGTTTCCATATCCTGGATTTAACTGATCCGCTCAATCCGGTTGAAATTGGGAGTGCCCACGTCGGTGATCCGGAAGGCGCCAATTGGCTGTTTTTAGCTGGAGACCGGGCCTATGTTGGCTTAGCCACCGCGAATGGTTTGGTGGATACATCCATTGCTTACGGGCCAAAATCGGCCGGATTTTCAGTGATCGATATTTCAGACGTCAGCAACCCCACCCTGCTGGGCACCTACTTGGGAGAACCGGATCAAACCCAAACCGGTGGTTTACTGGCATTTTATCCTTTTGAAGGAAATGCCAACGACCTCAGCGGCAACGAACTTCACGGCATCGTTTATGGACCCGAGGCAACCAGTGGCTACGAAGGAAACGCCTACGCTTTTGACGGCCAAGATGATTACATTTGGGCTCCGGTGGATATCAATCCAGCAACGCACCCGAAATTAACGTTTGGCGCCTGGGTGAACCCGACCTCACTTCCAGGAAGGAATGAATCCCCTCCGATCATCTCCAATGGCGGTCGCGCTTTACATCTGGATAATCGCTGGTGCGGAACACCTAACATTTGGTGTGCGAATGTCCCGCCCAATCCCTCCCTCAGCGGTGACACGGCCGTTCCTGGTGAGTGGGTTTTCTTAGCTGTGGTCTACGATCAGGAGGCGGAAACGATCACGCTGTATGTCGATGAGCATGTATACCACACCACCGGTACGATTACCGATAGGTATGACTCAATTCGGATTAGTGGCACCTATGGTTGGTTGTGGCCGTTCCACGGTTTGATCGACAATTTGTTCTTCTTCGATGCCGCCCTTGATGCGCAGCAGATTGATACCATTCGGCAGGGAGGTGCGCAAGCCATCATTGATTTGGGTGATACGTTACCGGTGGGTCCTCCCGAGCCCTTGCCTCCACAAAAATTACCCCGCCTGATCGGGGTTTCCGGCGATATTGCCATCATGGCCCAAACCTGGATTGCACCGAATTACCCGCTTTCCCAGCCTGCTAAGCTGATCCTCGTGGATGCTTCCAATCCAGGAAACCTGCACAAAACAGGCAGCTTTACTTTTCAGTCTGATTTTGTGGCTGAGAAACGCATGGACTTATACAGCTCGGTAGCCAGTGGACCCTATATCTACATCGCGGATGATAGCCAGGATTCAACCCAAGATAGCCTCAACTTATGTACAACCTGCCCGGATGATCCTCAGTCTCCGGATTACAAATACTACTATGAGGACTACACCAGTCTGTTGACCTTTGACATATCCGATCCCAGCACGCCCATCATGGTAGATCGGTATGATCATCCCCAACCCAGCCGGTTCCGGCACATGACCATCTATGAGGACAATCTTTATGTCAATGATTACAACTATGGCGTGCGGGTGTTCAACCTGGCGGATCCCGCCCAGCCAAACCTCACTGGGGGAACCGTCACCGCAGCCGAGGGACACTATGGATGGGTGAACGATGAGGGCAACACAGTTTTCACATCCCAAACTTTTGGGGGCACAATCTATGCACTCGATATCCAAGACCCATCAGCCCCGAGCAGGCAAGGTGTGTATTGGGATGGAGAATGGAACGAAAAACGGCGGTTCACCGGTCGTGGGGATTATCTGTATGTGCCTACTGGCGGCGGGCTCAACATCATTACCGTCTCGGACCCAACCCAACCCGTAAAGAGCGGCATGTTCCCAGAGGTTGCCCGGATGCCAGACGTCAGCGTATTCGGTGATTACGCCTATGTATTGACGGCCGAATCCTGGATTTGGGGCACCCAACCCCGTCAATTTTTACACATCTACGATATCTGCGCTCCGGCTACCCCCATTTTGATGAATCCAACCGCTCCGGTTGATTTTTCTGCCCGCCAGATTGGGGTGTTTGCCCAAGGAAATTACGCGTATGTTATTTCCCCCAACAATCTGACCATCGTAGATGTGCACAACCCCACCCAGCCGGTCATCGTCGGCCAACTTACGGATGCGCGGCTAACCATTGCCGATAACAACTACCCCATGCCGATGCAAGTCAAGGATGGCTATGCCTACATCGTTACCGGCGAACGCAATGAGCGTTTCTTCCACATTGTGGATGTAGTCGATCCGTCTAATCCTATCTATATAGACACTTTTACACATAGCAACCGCCAGCACGTAACCGATATCATCATCTCCGGTAAATATCTGTATTTGGGGATTTACTGGGGAACCTTCTGGGTGTTTGACCTCACCAACCCGGTCGCGCCCGTATTGGTGGCCAATGCCCAGGATTTGGACTTAGACGGTTGGGAAGCCAGTTGGTCGCTGGGTGGATTGGTTGGGGAGTATCTGGCAGTGCCCGCGCTCTCGCGCTTCCATCTCGTTGATGTGCCCCGAGATAACGAGGGGCTGATTGGTCCTGTCACGGTGGTTGCCAATATCATCACCAACCAACCTCCAATGGCAGATGCCGGAGGAGTTTATCTTGTACCTGAAGGTGAAACAATCCCCCTCAATGGCGCGGGCATCGACCCAGACGATGACCCGCTGACTTTTGCCTGGGACCTCGACAATGATGGCGTTTTTGAAGCATTGGGCCAGGATGCGACTTTTGCTACATCTGGACGCGACGGGCCAGACAACCAACTCATTGTCCTCCAGGTGTGTGATGATCGCGCAGCGTGCGCTACAGATGCAACCACGGTAGAAATTTATAATATGTCACCGACCATCACTGGTGCGACCAATGCTGGGCCGATTCAGGCTGGTAATGATGCTAGTATCACAATCGAAGCTAGCGACCCGGCTGGAATCAATGACCCGCTCAAGTATTCATTTGACTGTGATGGTGATGGCCAATTCGAGATTGGTCCCCAAGGCAGATCTTCAGCAGCGTGCCCATTTGAAGAAGCGGGGATCTTCAGTGTGTCCGCTCTGGTGGCTGATGATGATGGCGGCTCAACTGAAACGTCACTAACAGTAGTGGTGACAGGGAATTCGGTTGGAGAGTTCTACTCGATTGGCTACTGGAAACACCAATTCAATGAAAAAAAGAAGCAACACATTGATGAAACGACGCTGACAACCTATATCGAGATCATCCAAATGATGTCCGCAGTCTTCAATGAGCAGGTGCCATTGTCCGGCGTCGAAGATGCCCGCGCGGTTTTAAATCTGAAGAAAGCCACCATGCAAGAAAAGGCCACCCAACATCTGTTGGCGAGTTGGCTTAATTTCACCCATGGAGCAGCCAGTTTCCATGATCTGGTCGATACCGATCAGGACATGATCCCAGATACCTTATGCGCCGCAAACCTCACCCAAATCGAAACGATTCTGCTTGATCCAGATGCCACCAAGGCCGACTACGAAGTTGCCAAAAATATCGCTGAAAGCATTAACAGTCAGAGTGAGACGAGGATAGAAGAAACAAACGAAAAAAATGGAAATGATAAACAGAACAAGAGAAAGTAACCGCAAACGTTAAACTGACATAAAACCCAAAAAGGAGTGGGGAGCGAGCAAGATTCTCGCTCCCCACTCCTCACGATCTTGAATCCATACCCGATTGACCGGAAAAATTAACAATGTGCTAAGATTTCACCGCAGAGTCGCAGAACTTTTCTCAAGGAAAATCTGAGAATCTCTGTGTTCTCTGCGGCTCTGCGGTAGTTTTATTAATTTAGAACCTATCCGAAAAATAAATAGGAGTTGAAAAACAAGGCAAAACCTGAT
>CAYVQU010000085.1:0-21640 GCA_964453155.1 uncultured Anaerolineales bacterium
CGCAGTTGTCGGTGCAGTTTAAACTGCCGTTTAAGGTTACATGCGATTGCCCTAGCTGAAATCGGCGTATCAAAGATCGTGGTCCCCTTTTCGGTTCTTGAACTCAATTGTACGATAGCGAATATTTGATTATTCCGATTTACGGCGATTCAGGATGATTGCTCCCACCTGAACCAAAAACAAAATCCCCAGAATCAGCCATAAGATTCGTTCCCATAGTACCGTCGAGGTGGCTGCCAGACCAGTACAAAATAAAATTCCAGCGCTATTCAAGGGTAGCTGCCAGCGATCCTGGTTTAACTCATCCTTGAGTTTTTCTCCCCGCATATGAGCCTCCCACCGAGCGAAACTCAGCGTAGCTAACGCCAGCGATAAAGCCAAAATCCATAGAAAATTTGCGAATACGTTATACCAATCGATCATAAGCATCACTCAAAAAGCTTTATGAATTTCGCTTGATTAACCTCGGTCGAGTACTGCGCTTCTATTTTTCGGCGAGCTTTGTGCCCAAAAGCACGTCGCGTTTCAGGGTTTTCTAATAGCAGGCTTAACTTCTCGATCCAGCCGGTTTCATCCGTAACGAGAAAACCATTTTCACCATCATCCACAATCGCGGTATTGGCCCCAATCGGCGAAGCTACCACCGGTTTTCCGCACGCCATATATTGAATAAGCTTGAAACCGCATTTTCCTCGGCTCCAAGAATTATCTTCTAACGGCATAATCCCAATATCAAATCCACACAAATCGTCCAACTCTGCCCCGGCAGTCCACTTCTGATACTCAAATGGCACGCCATCTAAGACTTCTTTCAACGGGGGGTGTTCAGAAACAATCCGTACTGTAACCTGGGGATATTTTTGAACCAACTTTTGCATTACTGGGCGGACAGACTTCAAATAGGGATAGTTTCCCGAAGTCCCGATCCAACCAAGTACGACCCGATTTGGATCGCGTCCATTACAAGCCGCCAGGTTAGGATGGTATTTCTCTGTATCGATACAGGTTGGAATGACATCAACACTCTCAGCCTTAAATTGAGCAAATTCCTGCAGATAGGCATTACCAACCACAACGCGGCTGGCTTTTTGGTTCATGTAATGAAGATAAGCTTCGTAACGGTGATTGCGGCTGCCGTCAAAATTGACAAAGATGGCATCATCAAAATCGAAGATGACATTTTGATTTAATCGAAATAACCATCGTTCCAAAAATTTGAATCTTTGCCCTAACAAAGGGCGCTGCAAAAACACAAAATCAAATTCGGCGGCATCCCGAATATCCAATATCCGCCGCAGAATGATGAAAGGCAAATTTATAAAATAATAAAACCGATTGGCTCTCAGGTAATAAAATCCCCTGGGTACATATTCGTTCGAGGGACGACAATGACGAATCGTTACCTGATAACCTTGTTTTTTTAGATATGGAACCCATTGCAATGCCCTAAAACGTCCCGCCGGGCTGTTCTTCCCCAATGTCAGGCACAGTATTTTTTTCAAAGAGGCTGCCTCGATCGTTTAGGATATGCTTAACCTGGAAAACAGCACTACATATCATTCTAAATGATACTATATTCGGTTCTTTTGTAGGGTATCCAGGCTACGGTATTATTCTACCCTTCTTTCTGCCGTTAAAACGTCACAAATTCAGCATATTTTCAGTTTTGTTAAGGAGCTTGGATGAGGCAAATCATTTGAAACATTTGCAATTTTGAAGTTTACTAGTACTCAAACCCAGAACGCAAATTTCGGGAGTATCAAAAACAATAGTTTTCGACCTGGTAAGTTATGTTTATGAATATAGCGCCACATTCCTTGCCATAGATAATTTTTATTTTGGGTTTTCGTTAGCAACTGGGTACTCTGCCCACCTGAATGGATAATGGTGGCGACAGGGTTGACAACGATTAAATAACCCTGATCATGCAGTCGTTTACTAAGGTCAACATCGTTGAAATATAATTCGAATTGTTCATCGAATAGATATCCCAACTTTTCGATCGTCTCTGCCCGTAACATCGCACAAGAGGTTCCGATCTGTTCAACGGGGGTTATCTGTGGGTAGGATTCATCGGCATAGAAATATTGCCGCCAAAAATAACGTCCAAACAACAAGCGATCCATGATCTTGCCGAGAATTGAATAAGTAAAAAATATGAAATACCAGGTAGGAAAGCGGCGATGTAACCGCTGGATATTCATATTCGGCAGTAAAACCTTAGGCCCCACCAAACCGACGTTCAAATTGGCAGCCAGGTAAGTTTGCAAGACCAAGAACATCCCTGGCTGAACAACGACATCGGAATTCAACAGGCAGATATACTTCCCAGTCGCATGCGCCAGACCTATGTTGTTGCCGCGCGCATAGTTTTCATTTCGGGGGTTGCAGACCAACTTCAGGTTTTTCAGGTCCCCAAACTCGGCCTGAACCAGCGCAACGCTGCCATCGGTTGAGGCGTTATCAACAACGATAATCTCATAATCAATCTCCACGGTGTTTTTTTCGATGGACCGGAGACATTCCCGTAAAAGATTGATCGTATTCCAGTTGACAATAATTATTGATAACGCTGGCATTTTTGGAACTCAACTACCTTACAATGGTTTCGATGGCGACGATGGGCGACCCCATTTCAATAGAGAATTATACAAATTGACCGGTAAAATATCTTGTAAGGGCGAAAAATCATCGACCCGTAAACCGCGCCCAAAGAATAAAATTACGCCATACAGGCTCAAAAAACCGATCCCTAACCCCACCAGCGCCATGAGGGAATTCGGCGTAAACCAGTAACGCAGCCCGGCCCACAGCCCCAGTCCACTCAGAATGAGAATGGCAGAATTTCGAAAGCCAATTGCGGTTGAAAGATCGCGATACGATCCGTACACTTTAGATTGAAATACCCAATAAGTAAACCATGCTGAGAAAACGTAAGTCAACCCAAACCCCACGACGACACCTTGAAATCCAAACATATACCCCAAAATCAAGCTCAATAGGGCCGAAAATCCCCCGGTAAACCCCGAGATCAACATCGTATGCCGCACTAACCCAATGCCTTGCAACATGAAATACAACGGTGTCACTAACAAACTAAACCATTGCGCAATGATAATTGCTTGTAAGGCGAAAACAGCTTCCGGATAGGCGTCGCCTAACCAAGCAGTGATAAACTGCGCAGCAATCAATAGAATATACCAAAATATCGGAAAAGCAAATATCCATAAATATCGCCATACCCGCCGATAAATGCTCCACAGAGATCGCCGACTTTGGCTGGCTTGTAAAGCTGAGGCCGCGGGCACTAAGGGGAGAATTGCCTGAACAAATAACCCCCGTATTTGAGAACTAACCTGGTTAGCAATTTCGTAATGGGCTACCGCGTCAACTCCCGCGGACCGGGTCAGGATCAATTTATGCAGCGGAGTAAGTCCTAATCCAGAGAGATAACTTACTTGAACTGGCCAACCAAAAGCGAATAATTGTTTAGCGATTTCGGCTCGCCAATAACTGAGTTTCAGGCGGATTTCTGGTAGCAGTTGGCGAACTGCACCGCGGGCAATGACTCCAAAAACCAAGGTCGCCACAGCATTGGCCATGACCATACCTGCCAACCCCCATCCAAACTTCAAAAATATGTAAACCCCACCGGCATTGCAAATCGTGAACAACAATGCTAAAGAATGAGAAAGGTCCATCCGTTGGAACCCGGAGAGGGTCGCCGAGAAAGCATTTAGCACAATTCGAATCGCATACACCCCCGCACTGCCAGCCAAAACAATCGTTGCCACCACGACATAATCGGGCGGAACTTGCAATACTTGCACAACCAAGAACTGGCGAAATATTACGATTGGGGCTGAAATAAGAATGGCCAAACCCCCTTGTATGACAATGGCCGTATTTACCAGATAGTTCAGGGCCGCGCGATCATTTCTGGCGAGAGTTTCGGCGACAAATTTTAGCAGGGTAATATTTAACCCCATTTCACTCAGCTGAATGACAGCTCCCACCGCCCCAATCAAAGCCCAGACGCCAAACAATTCTGGTCCTAGTTTCTGGAGGACATACGGGGTCAAAAAAAACAAGATCGGAAAAGCGATTACAAAGCGGATCAACCCGGCCAGTGAGTTACGGGTAATTTTGAATTTTAAACCTTTGGTCGCCATGGGGACGCTATTCTACCTGAAAAATCACACCGCTTGTGAATAACAATAAAAAACCTCCCGGAACTTCAAACGATCTGGGAGGTTAGGGCAATCGCAGGTAACCTTAAACGGCAGTTTAAACTGCACCGACAACTGCGAAGTCGCCCGGAGTTCATACTGAGCAAGTCGAAGTGGCGACTGGGTTTCAACCTGCGGAGGCAGGTTTTGCCAGCGCTTATGCGCCAGTTGCCGCGACTTCAGTCGCCTTGTTTTCATGAACATGCGATTGCCCTACCTGGGAGGTCATACGCTTCATTAATCAGGGATCGATTCACCGTTCAACCAAATTTTCGGTGAATGCTGGCTTAGTGCCACAAAATTCGGTTTGATATAATCCGGCGATCAAACCCAGCAATACCCAAAAAATAAAACCGGGTTTTGCAGATAAGATAACTCCATCGAGCAAACCATAGACCAGATGGGCCAATAATCCCCCGCCTAAGCCCAATATGAGCGCTTTCAGCAAAGCACTCGGGGGGTGAGAACCATCGCCAGGCAGGGTGGAATTGAAATTGTGGTTACGCCATACGGAACCCAACATTCCAAAGGCAACCAAGTACAAAGTGATCAAGGCAATTAGTCCCGGAAGGCCTAAATCTAACCCAAAATGTAAAAATTCATTGTGGGGATGCCCAATATCCGTATCTGGCGCCACCAGGAACAAAGGATACAGAACATGGACAACTTCTCGAAACGTATTCATCCCCATCCCGGTAAAAGGAAAATCTTGCAATCCATAAATCGCCCGTGACCATAGTTCCAATCGGCCTTCCAAGGTGGTAAGTGATAACGCCCCCTCGGAGGTAATTCCGCTGCCGATCAACCACTCGCGGGCCTGACTCATCTCTGCGGGTGAAACTACAATTACAACAACGGAAATTGTCACGAGAAGAATTACCATCAAAATCCAGCGACCACGGGGCGGCAATACCACTAAAACCATAAAAAATAGGGCCGCGCATAATCCAATATAACCGGCGCGCGATTGCGTCAAGATCAATACCGCAGTCACCAAAACGGTGCATGCCCAAACCAAACTCCGTCCGCCCCATAATTGCCAGGATTTCCATCCAGATGGTCGCCATGAAAACCGGAATAAACTAAAACCGCTAACGACTAACAATAAGGGCCAGATCCATAACAACGTACCCGCGACAATATTGGGATGAAAGCCCGTATTATTTCCCGACAATCCGGTAATCAGGGTTGGTAACCGCGCCGTAATCGGATTCAGAATACTGATTTTGGTCGTCAACCAGTTGATCCCCAGCAACCCTAACCCGGCCAGCCCCAAACCGCCCCCCAAAACAAACACACCGAAACTGAGGAACCACCCCTTCCAATTTTGGCTACCCCGCACGATGGCAAAAAATAACCCCAGGCCCAATAAGACGTTGGTAATACTGGGCAAGCTTAATACCATGTCATAAGTTGCCCAGGTACTTATGAGAATCATAACCACGACCAGGAGCAAGCCGCTGTTGAGGGGGGTGAGTGGCAACGGGAGAGCGGTGTGCGGCGTGGGGCGTGGGGAAGATGTTGATATTTGCGCGGGGACGACGGTCCTATTTCTATTTTGTTGGTTTCTCACCAGCCAATGCAGCAGCCAATTTCCCGGAATAACGAGTAGCGCCAGGCTTCTCTGCGGGTTGGGGAATAACAGAAAAGGCGCGGCCAGGAAAAGCCACACCCAATGAAATCGGTCGATAAAATATAAGCTGCGTATAAAATTCTTTTTCAAAATCTATCTCTAATTTTTTAGGCTGCCCCCATTTTCTCATCATTTTCACAAATATTCAACTATTTTCATGCCGGTTGAGTAGGACGACCGCCTTCGTCGTCCGTATCGAAACCCACCCCATTTATCACTAGGTTTCGATACATTTTCTCATTCCATTCGAAAACACTCAACCAGCGCTAATCTCTCTTTTTGAATTTCTTTTTGGCCAAACCAGGCAAGACCTTTAAATCTCCCCGAATTAAAGCTTCCCGTTTGGCACGCCCCCAACCTTGAACTTGCTTTTCCCGCTCAAAAGCAGTCCGAATCGATTCAAACTCCTCACAATAAACCAATTTAACTGGTAATCGCCGAGAAGTATATTTGGCCCCTAAACCGACCTGATGCTGTCCCAGTCGCTGCTCAAGATTTTTGGTTGAGCCAACATAGTAGGAGCCGTCCTTACATTGAAGGATATACATCCAGGCCATAATTTCAAATAATCGCCGGTTGAGTAGGGCAATGTTTTTCTGCCCGTATCGAAACCCATCCCTAGCGTCACTAGGTTTCGATACATTTTCTCATTCCATTCGAAAACACTCAACCAGCGCTAATCTCTCTTTTTGAATTTCTTTTTGGCCAAACCTGGCAAGACCTTAAAATCTCCCCGAATTAAAGCTTCCCGTTTGGCACGCCCCCAACCCTGAACTTGCTTTTCCCGCTCAAAAGCAGTCCGAATCGAATCAAACTCCTCGGCATAAACCAGCCTGACCGGTCGCCTACGAGCTGTATATTTGGTCCCCATACCCGCATCCGCATTGTGTTCCTCTAAACGGCGCTCAAGATCCTTGGTTGAACCGACGTAGTAAGAACCATCGTTACAGCAGAGAATATACATCCAGGCCATAATTTCAAATAATCGCCGGTTGAGTAGGACGACCGCCTTCGTCGTCCGTATCGCTTGTACTGAGATTTTTTGAAGTGAAACATCACTGCTTGATCTCGATACACCTTCGTTTGGCTCAGGCACTCGATCAGCGTTATGAACGCTGGTTGAGTAGGATGACTGCTTTTCGTCGTCCGTATCGAAACCCATCCCTAGCGTCACTAAGTTTCGATACGCTGCAAAAATGCCGCAGCTACTCAACCAACGCTAATCACTACGTCTGGATTTAATTCTATAAATTCCAACCAACCCCATTCCAATCCCAAGGATGAAAACTGATGTCCAATTCCAGTCTGAGTTAGCTGAGAAACTGACTAATCCAATAGCTGTTGGGCCACCTACCCCTGTATTTTGCCCATAAGGCGAGGCTTTTTTAGGTCCATCTTCATAGCCATGTTTGTACCAGGCCCCTTGAACATTCGTAATGGATTGCCCATCTTGGGCATCATTCAAATCTGTATCGAAACCGCTGCCGCCCTCGACATAGTCCATCCCACTGCATGATCCCTCATTAGGATCAGATCCCCACGAGACGCAATGGACAACCTCGTTTGAAGTATTCTGGAGGTAGATGTGATCCGTTTCATTTGAAAGACCATATCTTCCCCCTAACATATGGTTCACTGCCAATGTTTTACTTTCAATCACCGCAAAGGCGGGCGAATATTGGTTGAATTCCGTTTGTAGAGCGGTTGCATTATAAGCAATGACCCAATATTCCCCAGGATAAATTTCACCATCAGGCAGCATATCACAACCATTATTATCACAAAGCTGCCAACCGTTGATGATTACAGATGACACTCCCTGATTGTAGATTTCAACCCACTCAAACCGGGTTTCTGTTGATCCAGTGGTGCCACATGTGCTCTCAGTAGTACCCAGGCAAATCGAATTATAAACGACTTCACTGATGACAATATCCCCATCTGCCGCGGCCACAGTTCTAAATTGTAAAATGACCACCATCATCACCATTCCGACACACACAAACCGAAAAATCCTGCTCAACATAAAACCCTCCCTTACGGAAAACAGTTGATTTTTTTAGTTGGTTGGCCTTATTTGGGTCCACCCTAGGACAGTGATGTGCGCGTAATCAGGTTGGAACCCCCTATAATAAGGACGATTTTAGTATATCATGATTTTGCTCGTTGTATCAGAAATTGGCTAAGACTTTGGTTAAAGCAGTTACAACCACTTCAATCTCATCTGAATTCATATTACTATGGAAAGGTAAAGCCAGAGTAGACTGCCCAGCGCTCTCCGCGATCGGAAAATCACCAGTACGAAAACCATGCTCTTTCTGATAGAAGGATTGCAGATGGATGGGTGTGAAATAGGGTCGGGTCGGGATGCCAAACTCCGCCATGCGCGCCATAACCTGGTTGCGGTCAATCCCCGGCGCAAAGCGAACAATATAAACAAACCAGCTCATGCGGGTTGTATCCGACACCACGGTTAACGGTTCAACTAAATCGACCTTTGCAAGCTGTTGATTGTATTTATCGGCCACCACGGAACGTTTGAATAAAAGTTCATCCAGGCGGCGCATTTGGACGCCGCCCACCGAAGCGTTTAACTCTGACATCCGGTAGTTATATCCCAGGCGGGCATGGTCGAGCCATTGATTGAACTGGTCGCGGCCCTGGTTGCGTAAACTGCGGAACAGATCAGCCCAATCGCTATTATCGGTCACAATCACGGCCCCCTCACCCGATGTCATTTGCTTATTCGGATAGAAGGCAAACACGCCAGCCTGTCCTAATGCGCCCACACGGCGACCCTTATATTCAGCGCCGACAGCTTCAGCTGAATCCTCAATCACTTGCAAATTATGCCGAGTCGCAATTTCCAGAATGGGATCCATGTCTGCCGGCTGCCCAAAAATATGGACCGGAATAATTGCTTTGGTCTTTTCAGTGATGGCGGCCTCTATTTTTGCTGGGTCCATATTCAAAGTGACCGGATCAACATCCACAAACCGGGGTGTGGCATTTTGGTACAAAATACAATTGGAAG
This sequence comes from uncultured Anaerolineales bacterium, assembly GCA_964453155.1. Taxonomy (GTDB): domain Bacteria; phylum Chloroflexota; class Anaerolineae; order Anaerolineales; family UBA11858; genus CAYVQU01. The sequence continues at coordinate 8,897 of CAYVQU010000085.1, forward strand.
AGGCGACAAAACTGTATGGGCTGGTAATCACTTCATCACCCGGGCCGATCCCGGCCGCAATCATGCATAAATGCAAAGCCGAAGTTCCATTGATGACCGTAATCCCATGTTTGGCATCAGCCACCTCAGCTGCCATTTCTTCCAAAGCCACAGTTTGGGCGCCGATACTCAAGTTCCGAGATTGCAGCACCCGGACGACCGCTTGAATTTCCGCCGCCGTAATATCGGGCATCGCCATCGGTACTTTATAGGGTCCGGGGGAGGCAGAAGAATAATCCAAGACACTGCTTATCGCCGGCATCGTCGAATAGGGAATCTCGATTTCCTGGCACAGGGCTTTAATATTTTGAAGCGTTTGGGCCGGGGCACTAGGGATAGCGATAATCACTTCTTGAATATCAAGCTCGCGAACGACCTCCGGCAAGCGGATCAAGGGACCATAAACCTTCAACCGGTCAATCCGGCGCCCGGTCTTGTTTTCATCATCATCCAAAAAGGCAACCGGTTGTAAGCCAACTTGCGGATTTTTACCCAATTCGGTCATCATTTGGGTGCCAGCTGAACCCGCCCCAATGATCAAAGTCCGTTTGGTTGGGTAGAGCTTCGTCGACTTCCAGTTAATATCACCTGGGAAGCGTTCAAAACTCCGTAATCCGACCCGCAGACCACCTAAGATTAAATAACTGGTAACGGCCTCAATAATGAGCAATGACCGGGGGAACGTCTCCAAATAATTGGGATACAACCACAGCAAAGTGATCGGTATCAGAATCCCAGTCCCGGCTAAAATGGCTACCCCCAGTCGTAAAAAGTCGGGTGTGTGGGCGTAACGCCAAATGCGATCGTAGATTCCAAAAACTGAGAACAAGGCCGGCCGCAGAATCACTGCCATAACAATAAACGGCCAGATGGCCGCAATGAAAAAGCCCACATAAATGATCTCTAGCCGCAGCATGAGACCAAAAATGATTGAGAGCAGCGTCAGGAGAGCGTCAATTAGGATGAGTTGCCAGGTTCGGAGCATATGCGTGAATTCCAAACAGAAAAACTGTTTGTCACCAGATTTATCCTTTTAGAGATGATGCAATCAAGGGATTGATCGCGGCGAGATTATATCACATCGATCTTGCCGGTCGAGTAGAGCGGGATGTTTTCCCCGCTCGTATCGAGACCCAGGAAACCGCTTGATTTCAATAAATCTCTCTTTTCATTCGAGACACTCGCTCAGCACTAACGAATGACGCCGATCGAGTGAATTCGGAGCGAAAGTTGGTTGAGTGCTGCGGAGCAGCCTATCGAAACCAATGTGAGTGGATTTGTGGGAATGGGTTGGTCTACGTAAAACCACTTGGGCTCGATACACCAGCACTTCGTTCTGGTACTCGACCAGCGCTAATGAGCAGCCAGTTCAGCCAGTTTTTCCCGCAATTCTTCGCTCTCCCCCTGCTGCGCCAGAATTATCAATTCATCAATTTGAGCTTCGAAATCCGCATCAACCCCGTGGACTCCATTGCGAGTAACGAATATTTTCTCATATTGGGTCTGGGCTGGTTTTTCACCCTCGGAAAACAACTCTTCATACAGCCGCTCTCCAGGGCGCAAGCCGGTGTATTTGATTTCAATATCCTCCCCAACTCTAAAACCGGAGAGTTCAATCATATCGCGGGCCAGGTCCGCAATTTTGACCGGGGCCCCCATATCGAGTACGAAGACCTCGCCGTTTTTCCCCAGGGTCGAGGCCTGTAAGACCAATTGCACCGCTTCAGGGATGGTCATGAAAAACCGCACCATATTGGGATCAGTCACCGTCACCGGCCCGCCCGCGGCGATTTGACGCTTGAAAAGCGGGATCACACTCCCCCTGCTGCCTAAAACGTTCCCAAAACGGACCGCGACATAGGGTCGTTTGGTCTCCGCTGCAACCCGCCCGACGATTTTTTCGGCCAGGCGTTTGGTCATCCCCATGATATTAACCGGATTTACTGCTTTATCGGTGGAGATCATCACAAAATGCGCCACCCCGTGATCGCGGGCCAATTCGACCACATTGCGGGTGCCCAAAACATTATTGGTGACCGCATCCTCGCAATTGGCCTCCATCAGCGGGACGTGCTTATGGGCCGCAGCATGGAATACAATCTGGGGTTGATAGCGCGCAAAAATGGCATCCAGCCGCGGCCGGTCGCGCACGTCGGCAACGATCATCGTCTGAGCTGGGCCAGCGCGACCGGACTGCTCAAATCGTTTCCCTAAAGTGTACAGGCTGTTTTCCCCATGCCCCAGGGCCACCAACTCAGCCGGCTGGCATTTGATAATTTGGGTGCATAACTCGGAACCGATCGAACCCCCGGCCCCGGTTACCAACACGCGTTTACCGTTTAGCAAGGCCGCCACCTGGGTAGCATCTATCTCGACACGATCCCGGCGGAGTAAATCGCCAATTTCCACCGGGCGCAAACGGTTGACATTGACATTGCCGGCGAGCAACTCGTAGACCCCGGGCACCGTTTTGGAGGCCACCCCGGCAAGCTCACAGGCCTGGACCACCTGCCGGATGACCGCCCCCGGCACTGTCGGCATCGCTATGATGACCTCATGAACCCGATATTGCTCAACCAGGTTGGGAATTTTGGTCAAGGAGCCTAAGACGCGGGCGCCATGAATGGTGCGGCCGATTTTTTCAGGGTTGTCGTCCACAAAGCCGACCAATGCCATCGTCAAGTGGGCGCTGGCGTGAATTTCGCGGGCCACAATTTGCCCGGCATCCCCGGCCCCGGCGATCAGCACCCGCTTGACGGGACCGTTCTTATGCCAGCGGGCGCGATAATACTCCGAGGTTCGCACGGTGAACCGGGTGCCCGCAACGACCACCAGGGTTACTAACCCATCGATGAAGGGGATCGAACGCGGCAGTCCGCTCCCGGGCACCAGACCCAGCCCCTGAAAACCGTATGTCAGCCCCGTCAGGATCAGAGTCGCCAGCCCGACTCCCCCGGCAATGGACAGCATGGCATCGATACTGGCATAGGGCCAAAAGCGTTGATAAAATCGGAAGATATAAAACACCGGCAGCTTGACCAGCAGGCTGAGTCCAATAAAGAATAAGAGCGCCAGGCAATATTCTGCCCCCCAAGGGAAATTCACCCGTAATGTCAGGGCAATTACGGGTGTTAACACGAGCAAGAGAATGTCAACGATGAGAAAATGACGGTTACGAAATTTTAAGGTCATGGAAAGAATGCTCCCCCAGGATTATAGCGGGTTTGGTCAGGAAACTGGAATTGTATGGACTAGACAAATGTAGCTAACAGCAAAAAAACTTAACATTTCAAACCATTTCATTTCGCGTTCGAAAACACTCAACCGACGGTTTGCCTCATATTCACCAAAGTACCGGACAGCTTGATCAACGATTTTTATTGCCTGCGGATGAACCACGCTGATTTGAAATGACCTGCTGATAAAATGCCAAGACCTGGGGCATGATATCCGTAGACACAGCCCGGTCTTGGATCTGCTGGTAATTTATCTTCTGGGCCTGGGTACGTAAGTCGACATCATCCAAGGCAATCAGTAAGGCCGCAGCCAACGCCGCGGGATCATCGGGATCGACTAGCAGGCCGTTTTCGCCCGGCGTAATCCATTCTCTGATCGAATCAACATCCCCCATCACCGGAAAGGCCCCACAGGCCATGGCTTCTAACATACTGTTGGGGATGCCATCGCTGATTGAGGGGGAAACCATGATCGCGGCCCGTTGAAACAACGCTGCCAATTCAGCCGGTTTTAAATAAGGTTTCACCTGGACCTGGGTCGGCAGCAAGCCGAGTTTAATAATCAGCTTTTTAGCCCGGGGGATAACGGCTGGCGGCATCAATAATAGGACTTGCATATCTTCAGCAAAACATTGGTGGGTCTTCATTATTTTCAGCGCTTGCAACAAGGTTTCCCAACGTAAATAGGGTGCGATGCCACGCGGATAGACAATCAGTCGTTCGCGCTTGAAAGCCGGACAGCCAGGCTGAAAAACCGTGAAATCTACACCGCCATTGCCAGGGAATAACCGGGTAGGTACTTCAGGCGGCAAACCCGTTTCAAGTGAAATGCGTATATCCCGGGCACAATCGGCGGTCAGGCCATCCGGAAAGCGGAGAACCACTTGGGTCAAAAAGCGGTGCAGGCGGTATTTGCGACTGAAATACTTGAACTCATTACCCCACACCGATAGCACCCAGGGATGCATTCCAGCCAGAGCCGCCACATAGCCTTCGTTTTGGATCCGCAGGGCATGCACGATATCGGGCTGAAAGCTGTGCAGTTCTCTCCGGACAGCCAGCGCCTGGGGCACTACATCGAATAAGCAAATTTGATGCCAGAGTGGCCTTAGAAATGAGTCCAGGCCCTTGTGGGCAACCCACTCTACGATCCGCGAATTTTTCTTGGTTTGCGCCTGATCAGCCGTATTGGCAAAAACAGTGCCTGGCCGAAATATCCCGGGCAAAATTTTAACTGTGACCCCCTCCATGTCCAGGGGTATGGGATAAGTACTGAGGACCAATACATCATCCTGGCGGTCAATGAAAAATTGCACCCAGCGCCGGACGTGATCGGAGCGGCCATCAACGATATAAGCAATGCGCATAAATCAAATTTTTAGTTTACTGAAGCGCTCGGGTAGAGTCTGATTTTTCCCGCCAATGAGTAAAAACATACAGAAAAATACATAAAGAAAAAATACTAACCACCGTCCCAACTTCAGCCCCCGGCCAATCTTGAGCCAATCCCACCGCACAGACCACCCCGACCAGAGCCATGCCAATATAGTAACTCGACACCACTGGGTGCGACAGACCCGAGATCACCAGGCGCTGGTAGAGGTGCGAGCGGTGAGCCGAGAAGACAGCCTCACGCTTCAGCAGGCGGCGCAGGAAAGTGTAGGCAGCATCAAAGACAAAGGACCAGACCAGCAAAAAGCCCCACACCGGAGCCTGGGGCTGATCTTGGAGCAGCAGCGGCAGGACGGCGAAACTAAACCCCAGAAAGGCGCTGCCGACATCGCCCATGAAGATTTTAGCCGGCTGCCAATTGTGGAGCAAAAAGCCCAGGCTGGCAGCAGCCAGCAAAAGACCCAAGACCAGCACCACCGGCTGAGCCAGCAGCCAACCTAATACGGCCCAGCCCAAACCGGCCACTACCCCCTGCCCCCCGGCTATTCCATCCAGACCGTCCATAAAATTGTAAGCGTTGATGGCACCCACAATCCACAAAACCGTTACCAGCCATCCCTCCCAGTTCAGTTCGATGAGACCGAAAACCGGGATCTCGATTTCCTGCCAATATCCCACTGCGATTACGACGATAAAAGAACTCAGAAAGTGGACCCCAAAACGAAAAGTAGGCAGTAAGGAGCGTAAATCATCGATCCAACTGACCAGCGCGATCGTAACTGCCCCCCCCAGAAAGGCCCAGAAAATATTCCAGGGCAGCAATGGCTCAATGACCTGGTAAACAAAAAAAACGGCTAGAGTCAGGGTTACAATCACCAGCCCCCCCCCTCGTGGTTTGGGCACATCATGAGAACTGCGCTCATTGGGGTGGTCTAAAATATCAAATTTTTCCAGCAGGGGGATCAAACCAAAGGTGGCGGTATAAGAGAATATAAATATTCCAAGTCCTAAGAAGATGTAGGTCATTAAAATTCAAAACTCCCCGATTGTGAGGCCGGAACCACAAGTTACACCGATTTCCGCTGTTTTTTACAACCCACCCTGTTGGCGCATTTCCTGAATGGTTTCACCCCAACCGGATTGGAGATCGTATTGGGGATGGAAACCAAGCTCGGTGCGAATGCGCTGACTACTGACGGCGATATCTTCGGTGTATTTGTCGATGGTGGCCCGGATGATGGGGGCCCGCCGGCCAAGCATACGGGCACCATCTTCGAGTAAACCAGCGGCCAGGCGCACCGGCGCCGTTGGGATTGAAAAGGGGGGTGGCTTTTTACTCAGAGCAGATGAAATGGCAGCGATGATCTGGTTTAATGTATAAAATTCGCCGTCCGAGACGTTGAAAACCTGGCCTGCGGCGGCCGGATGCCGGAGAGCCAGGACAGCCGCGGCGGCCACATCGCGATCATAAATCAGGGTACGACGGTTGTGCCCCCTTCCAACAGGCAAAAAACGATTACGAGCGATAGCCTGGACCAGCCGGGAATAATTGCCCTTGATGCGGGCGCCATAGACGGCCCCAAACCGCAAGACAGTCCCCAGGGGTTTCCCATCCCTGCGCTGGGCCTGCAAGACGATTTGTTCGGCTGCGGCCTTGGTTTGCGCGTAAAGCGTTTCCGGGTTGGTGGGTGAACTTTCATCCAATACCTGGCCGCGGCTGTCACCATAGACGGCGATGGTACTGAAGAGCACCACCCGCTTGACGTTGGTTTTTTGGGCCGCCGCGACCACCTTGGCGGTGCCGCCAACATTGACCTGTTCGTATTGCTGGCGCAAGGCTGGCGGCGGGTTGGTGATATGGAGCAGGGCGGCTAGGTGAATAACCCCATCAACGCCTTGCAGCGCGGTCTGAAGATCATCCGGGTTGGTGATATCCCCAATTTGAGCCTTGACATCAGACGGGAAGGTGCCGGGGTCGGGATCGTCCAAAGATAGGGTGCGCACCCGGTAGCCCGCAGCGACCAAGGCCTGGACAACGCGGGGTCCAACAGCGCCAGTAGCGCCGGTGACGAGGACGAAATTGGAGGCATCATTCATAAAACTAACCGGACACAGATTTTCATAGATAAACACAGATGCTTGCAAAAAAACACATGATAGTTTGGAGATTTTTGCAACTTAGCGTTTGTTTCAATGTTCAGCGACCTGGCGAATGACTTGATCGTAGGTTTCGATAACGACGGGTTTGCTGTAGTGGTCGACCACCCACTGACGGCCTTTGGCGGCCAGCTCAGCAGCCAATTCTGGAGAATTCCGCAGCTTGCGAAGGGCCGCGACCAACTCTGAAACCGATTCTGGTGTCACAATCATCCCGCCCCCAGAATCACCAATCAATTGAGCGGTCTCGGTATCCGGTTCGCTAGCCGCCACAACCGGTCGTCCGGCAGCCATACAGGTTAAGATTTTGGATGGGATGATATCGTAGGAGAAGCCAGCCCGCATCGGAGAGACACAGATATCGGCCGTGGCGTAGGTTTGGGGAATATCCTCATAGGGCTGGAAAGGCAGCTTGTAAATGTTCTCCAGGCCAGATTGTGCCAAAACCTGTTCGAAGCGGACACTTCCGGCCCCATCGCCGATGATCAGGAAAACCACTTCGGGGTCGTCCTCGAATTCGCGGGCGACATCAACAAGAATCTCTAACCCCTGGGTCAGACCGATATTGCCCGCATAGAAAACCACATATTGATCCTCCAGCGCATTCCGGGCAGAGAAAGCATTCACCTTTGGGCCAGGTTTCAGCCACTCGGTATCCACAAAAACCGGAGTGAAATAGAGCTTCTCTTTCGGCACGCCGCGTTCAATAAGGCTCTGGTTGAAGTGATGGGCGATGGAGGTGATGGCCACCGATTTGCGATAGACAAAGGCTTCGATGCCATAAGCCAGGCGGATCAAGAGTTTATTCTGTAGCAGCCCCATTCTGACCGGTACATCGGGCCAAAGTTCAAGGACCTCATAGACCATTTTTGAGCGTAAGAACAGGGCTAAAAGATAACCGTTGATCCCTAAGGTGATGGGCGGCGAGGGCACAAAAATGACCTCCTGGTGCCGAATTTTGAGTGCGGCCAGCAGGGTTGTACTGGTATGGAACCAGAGATAATCGAATAAACGCGCCCAGATCCGGCCGCGTTTTTGGGGCATGCGAACCCGGATCACGCGCAGACCAGTTTCGACCACATCACTAAAAAGCCTGGGAAAGGGAGGGCGATAAACCGGGTTTTGGAGTACCTCGTCGGATGGGTTATAGTGCGGGGTAGATGTCAAGACGGTGACATCATGCCCCAGATTGTGCAACTCCTGCGCCAAATCCGTCATGATGTTGGCCGTGGAAACTATATCTGGGCTAAAAACTAAAGATAACAGAAGTATTTTTGCCAAAGCATTACTCCAAAAATATCTCCTAACATGAGTCTCGAATCTAGAATTCCAAATCGCATTTTCTATACTCACGCTCCAATAACTTCAAATCAATCATAAATTCATAAAAAGACCTAAGAAGACAATAAATTAAACCTGGCTTCTTATCAAGAAAACCGAAACGGAAAAAATAAAGGTAAAAGAAAACAATGAAAGGTCTTAGGGGTAATCTATAAATCAGTTGCTTAATTGCCTTTCTGCGATTGACAGGGTTGCGTGAAAAAAGTTTTGAAATCTCAAGATTTTGCAGTAATTCAGTCGCTAATGTACTACTCTCCATAGATGAGTACTTATTGTGCCTCGCAAACCAATAGAAAACACCTTTGTTGAACGGGAAGTGATTAATATGGGAACTCAGAAAACCTGTCTCTAAATCCGTGGTATATTCCTCGTTTATTTCCCGGTGTACAAACACATGTCCCACCCTCATCACACGAGCAAACCATGTCGGATAACCACTAGTTCTTTTTAACCACTGTCCCATAAACATATCACGTCTTCTCATACGATAGATTCCAATGTCATGATTATCCGCTGCAACCATCTGCAATATTTCATTTTTTGCTTTAGGAGTCACTCGCTCGTCCGCGTCTAACATTAAAATCCACGGGTTTTTGTATTCAACTTTTTTGAAAGCCATATTGCGCTGACGCGCATAATTGTCAAATTTCCGCTGAAAGACCCTTGCTCCTGCTGTTTTTGCTATCTCAACGGTTTTATCATTGCTGAAAGAATCATATACAACGATATCATCAGACCAAGAAACAGATGATAGACACTCGGGCAAATTGCATTCCTCGTTCAAGGTTAGAATTAGTACTGAGATTGACATAAATGATAACCGTTCTCTTAATCCAAAAAGTCATTCATTATTTTTTTTACCACCCTAGAAACTGAAGAATTATTTTCTACAGCAATAGGTTTTTCTTTCTGCTCGAGTTTCTCATAAAGCAGCTTTCGATGTTCGAAATCATGGTCATTTAGGTATTCAGGTCTAGCAATCAATATGTTCTCATAATCGCGTTTTATTATGTACTGTTTGGCTCTAAGCGGTATGATCAGAGAGAACAGCTTAAACCAATTGCTTTCCAATAGCTCAGGTGTACGGGTGTCGACAGCCAAATCAATCAAAACATCGTAAACCCACCGATCACATATTAAAATATCAGGGGTTATAATTGTCGTGAAAAACCAAACTTTTACGCGGCTAAATAGTGTATCAAGATACGTTAAGAAGATATACAATTTGCAAAACAGCTTGCTACGATAAAATTCGTGGCGCCATACTATTTTCCCATCTGCATTTACCCTTTTACGCGATAGCCCCACAAGGCGACAAAATCCATGAACAGGCTTTACTAAATAGTGGTTATAACGCAACCAAATGTATTGTGTCGAAAATCCCCGAGAATCGAGTTCGTTTTGTAAGCTTTTGATTATTGTAGTCTTTCCCACACCATCCAGACCACTAATAATTATATAGTCAGTTGTCAGCTTGATCAACTCCTGAAGCCTTGAGCCATGCGCGGGCAACTCCGGCCCATGTTTCACTTTTTTGAAATGCTAAAGATGCCTTTTGACTTAGAAAGTCATAATGCTCATCGTCCACTAGTAGTGCATCCATTTTCTTGGCTAAATCCTTGGCACTACCAGTTCGAGCACATAAACCAAATTCTTTTACAAACTCTCCTGTCCCACTAGGACCTGTTGAGATCACTGGTTTACCATAGCCCGCAGATTCAATTATTGCAAGAGGTATTTCTGATGGAACTAATAAAAACGGCAATACAACAGCATGGCAATTCTCAACACAAACAGCTAAATGCGAACGAGAAAGTGATTGCCAATGACACTCAACCCTATCCACAAGGCTATTTCTCTTTATCTTGCTTTCGATTTTATGACGATGGACCTCTAGCTCTATATTTGAATCATCCCTGAATAAGCATACTAAATAGGCATCTGGTTTAGTGCGCAATAAATGTTCAAAAGCATCTAACAATTGATAGACACCACGAATTGGAGTAGGAGGCCCAAAGAAAAGAAAATATTTTTTTCTTGTTGTTTTTTTCGGAGCTATATTTTTTGAAGATGGCTCCACTTTATTTAACGGAAAGCTTGCCTTTCCTGGAGAAATAGCAAAGACGCGTTTTTCAGGCCAACCAGCCGTGATTAATGCACGTCGTGTATATTCAGTCATTGTGATAATAGAAACCAAGCCTGCCGTTTTTAAACCCCTTACTAAAAACCGGGTAGGATATATAGATTGTGCAATGTAGGGCAATAGTGTTTTTATACTCAACAAATGGATAACCGCGATAATGGCACGGAATTTATAAACTGCCCCAGGGATGTAACCAATCAGGATCAAATTGTCTAATGACTGAAGAAACCGGCCTACTTTACCTGCACCCCACCAAGCAAAAGGCCAATAAAGGACATCTGGTTGTTCTCTCTCAATTTCAATTCGTATTTGCTGCGCTTGGCTTCCTGCTCGCAATTTGGGAATATTCTTGATCTTTATACCTTTATAATCCCATTCTTCCCCAATGTCTGTTGTAGTACCAGAATAAACTAGTATCTCATTTCCAACTTTTTCCATCTCGATTGCCACTTCAAGAATTATTCGCCAAGGCAGCAAATGAACATTTTCTAAATTTAATTCGTATGTATAAATCGCAATTTTCATCAAATTCTATCATCTACTCTGAAAACTCAGTAGCCAATGAGCGGTTTTTTTAAGCATTCTTTCTTCAGTAAATTCATCAAAAAATCTCTGTTTTGCGTTTGAGCCAAGCCTATGGCGAAATTCAGAATCTAACACTAATCTTATTATCGCATCTTCTAAAGCAGTCACATCAGCAGGGGGAACAACTAGTGCATGTTTTTCATGACGAACGGACTCGGGGTTACCACCAACAGACGTTGCAACGATTCCTTTTCCTGCACGCATAGCTTCTAAAAGAGCTATAGAATGATACTCGGACAACGAGGGTAAAACAAAAATATCAAATATCTCAAGCCAATCATCAACATTATCTTGAAAACCGACAAACAAGGTATTCTCTGAGATTCCTATTTGAATACTAAGCTGCTTTAGAATTTCTTCTTGTGTACCCCACCCAACAATCAGCAATCGAACATTTGGCAACTTTGATGATACTCTTGAAAAAGCTTCAAGCAGATGCTTTACACCTTTCACTGGTTCTAAGCGAGATGCAATCCCAATAACAATATCCGTATCCTTCAATCCAACAGTTGAACGCACTATTTTTTCTGTATTCTGACATTGGGGCTCAAGTCCATTATGAATAGTGATTATTTTCTGGGATGGTATCTTTTTTGAGATCAAGTACTTGCGGCTATGTTCAGCAACAGCAACTATTCCATCCGCATGCTTCCGGTATACATAGTGGAGCGCACCATTAAAAATTGGTTGGACAAATACTCGCGAACTTTTGGGAGCATGATATTTTCCATGATAGGAACAGACAAACGGAAAATTCCTTTTCAAATAAATTTGACAAAATCGGGCCACAATCGGGCCATTAAATCCATGAACAAAAACCAAATCCGCTTTTTGTTCATCAATTAACTGAGAAGTTCTAGCTATCCAAGAAAAATCCCCGCGGCTTTGAATTGGAATCATAATAACCCCTTTTTTCTGCAGATAATGTACATCCGTATCCCAACTTAATCCATAAATACAAGCAGTGGTTATCATGATATCAGCGCATGAATCTAAATCCATGTATGTTTCAACTACCTTATCGATGCCCCCACCACACCATCCCCAAAGTATACTCAAAATTCGCATATTTACCTTTCCGGCCAAGAGTCTCCCAAAATTATAACTTCACCTAATTTCTTTTGATCCTGCAGCGAAGCTTGTAACACAAGAACAAATGGTTTTTCATCACTCCTCATTTTATTTAAGAAATTTATTTCATCGGCCAAAAACAAATCTAGTGGCTGCCCACCCAAAAATGCTCGATATCTCTCCTTCATAACAATCACGAATGCTTGAAAACCATTTACTAAGCCTTCCTTTCTGAGAATACGCACATCAATATCGCTTTTGTCGTGCCACTCACCTCGAGTGACACTACCATAAACTAGCAAAGCCTTTATTGCTTGACGCGTCTCTAATCGGGCGGCCATTTTTGAGAGGTAGTAACATGTTGCATTTTCACCAGCGTTTCGTAATCCAGGAAAAGCAAATAACATTAAGGCCCACCAATTACTAAAAACAATCCAGTAAATGGTATGTACTATCAGAATACTAAACAAGATCGTTTTCCAATGAAAAATATCAATTTGCAATAAGAATGAGCTTAATAAAACGAACAAGCATAACCCCAAAAACTCTGAGCCTATTCGAAACAGAAGTTCTGTAGTATCCATGTAAAGTATTCCCTGGCTCAGCCAATTTCTGGGAATGTTTAGAAGTTTTGCTTCCCCACCTATGACACTCTTTCGCTTCTTTTTTTTTACCATTTTCTTCTTTCCTTCATTATCTCACACAGCACTTCCTAAAATAAAATTTTCTACTAAAGACTCTACTGCAGTAACTCAGGCAAAACAGAAGCGTTGAGCAACA
>CAYVQU010000086.1:0-21348 GCA_964453155.1 uncultured Anaerolineales bacterium
ATAGTAAATTTCAATTAATTTTGATCACTTATCAATTTTTATCTTGTACCTGGAGGTATCAACCAATGTCTAAATTATTCAAACTTCGCTTCCGATTAGTCGCCCTCGTCGTTTTGGGGCTTGTTTTGGTCGCCGCCACCTACGGTTTCGCAGCCGCTAATACAGTTCCTGATAGCAGCGCTGGTGATGGGACTGGTAATGTTAGTGGGTATACCATTGCAAATATTGTTTATACCGTTGATAAAACCGCATCCCCAGCTGAAATTGATGCTGTGGCTTTTGATCTTACTAGCCCGAGTCCTGGGACAGGTTCAACCGATCCCCAAACGGATATCTCATTAGATGGTGGTACAACCTGGATCTCTTGCACGGTTTCAAGTATGAGTGCGACTTGTACTTTGGCTACACCAGTTGATATCACAACTGTAACGAGCTTACGAGTAGTAACCTACGACAATTAGAGTAGTATTCACAAAAATTGAGAATGAAGGTCACCCGATTGGAATTCTCTCAGTTCAATTCAATCTGATTTTCAAGGGCGTGAACCTGGCTTTCACGCCCTTTTCTTTCTCACCACTTGGGGCCTATGCGATTACGGCAAATTATCATAGCCATTGTGTTGTTCGCCATTCTGTTTGCATTTTTAGCACCAGTGCAACTCGGGGGCCGGGTCGCGTATGTTATTGTAAATGGGAACAGTATGGAACCCCAATTTCTCTTGGGTGATTTAATATTGACCCAAAAAAAGTCAGCGTATAATATAGCTGATGCGGTTGTTTATCGCCACCCAGATATCGGACATGTTTTTCACCGCATCGTAGACCAGGAAGCTGAGCGGTTTATCTTGCAAGGCGATAACAACGATTGGCTAGATTCTTACCAACCTACTCAGGAAGAAATTCTAGGTAAATTGTGGTTCCATATTCCCAATATTGGGAGCTCAATTGGAAAATTGCAAGCACCCTTGTATCTCTCGTTGTTTGTCTTGCTCGTATTTATAACGGCTGTCATAACCCTTTCCAAACAAGAAGAGATCAAGAAATTTAGAAAACGAAACCAAATGAACAAATCCGCAACTACGCCTGTTGTGAGTCAAGATAAAACCGAAATACTGCTGGTATTTGGGGTCATTGCTTTGGCTGCGCTGATCCTCGGGATCTTCGCATTTTTCCGCCCGCTGCAAATTGAGGTTCCCGACAATATCAATTACACCCATATGGGTAGTTTGTTGTATTCGGCCCAAGATACGAAAGACGTCTTTGATGCCGAGAATATTCAAACCGGCGACCCCGTATTTTTGCAATTAACCTGTAGGTAGTGGTCACAAAGTAAGTGATGAGAACTGATTTTTGATAGCAAGATTGTGATCAACAATGAACCACTTGGTCACCATATTGTGGTGGGCTTCGGACTTTGAAAACGAAAGCGTTTTGCGAACATAACGGGCTTGGCGTTGGCGCAAGGTGCAATACCAGCGCTCCATGTGAGCGGTTTGTCCGGTTTCTTTGCCAACGGCTTGGTGTGTGGCTTTCGGCAAGACCTTTTGATAGGCTTTCCAGAAGTCAGAAAACGCCTGACAATACTGATACTCAATCGGGATTTTGGTCCACAATCGGCGACAGGTTTTCTCGCTTCGATCACCGATCACAAAGGCTACGATCTGGCGAGTGCGCCGACACATAACAGTCCAGAGCCAACGTTTGTTGATTTTCTGGAGTACAAAGCTCCAGGCTTCATCAAATTCCAGGATATCACCCAGTTGTGCTGGTAACAAAGTACTCTTGAGTGTTGGTAGGTCTTGGATATGTTCTGCAATCCACTTCCATATGCTGCGATAGTGGTAGCCAAACACCCGAGACAAGCCTCGCAAACTCATCCGCTCCTGATAGCATTTCAGGATGATGGTTTTGAACTTTTTTTCGCCTTGCGTTTGGGTTCTAGTACCCGATAGGTACCGCAATCTTTACAGTGATATTGTTGTTGACCACGACGATTAGTACCATTTTTGATGATATTGGTACTTTCGCATACTCGACAGTGATAAGTTGTGATTTTTTGGATCATGGCTCTATCTTATCATCACTTACTTTTCACTCACTACCAACCTGTAATGTTGATTTTGAGTTCGTTTATGTTTTTATGGTGCCTAACTCTGGGGTTGATGAAACTGCCCCTTTTGTAGGTACCTATGAGATTACAGCCAGAATTGAGGATACGAATGGTTGGTACCGGACGAAAAGTTTAACGCCCCTCACGAATTTTTCCGGCAACAATTTTTCCGTCGGAATGAACCTGGATTTATGCCAGATTCAAGAGCAAATTCAATATAAAGAAGAAGCCACCGGTACGGCTGGCAGTCGTTACGATGTCATCATTTTGCCTAAAATCAATGTGCTGGGCAGTGTCCAAAATATGCCCCTGGAAGACTCTTTCGAACCGCAAATTTCATTCCTATTGAATGACGAAGTTTTTCGGGTTGCGGATATTGAAGATGGGGAGATGTTACAGCCCTCCCTGGAAAATTTTATTCCGCGCACTCGCTGGGAAACCAACACCTTGTCGCTGTTTGGATTGCCGGTTTCGGTTCTATTTGCCCGCATCGCCTCGGTCGGGATATTTGGCTTGACCATCATCGGTATCGCGATGGTCGGTTGGCCGCTGTATCAGGAATGGAAGCGGGATGATGCCTCCCGGATTCAAATTCAGTACAGCCCGGTCTTGGTGGATGTCCTTGAAAATAGTTTGGCAACCAGCAGCCGGGTTGTGGAGTTAACCTCTTTCGAAGATTTATCCAAATTGGCTGAACGCTATGGCGCTGTAATCCTGCATGAATTGCATGGCAATTCGCATCGCTACTGTATCCAGGATGGGGAGGTTACTTATCAATATCAGTTAGATACCTTCCAGGCCGAAAATATCTATAAGGAAGTTAGTTCGTTCAACAGCGCGATTCGCACCGCAATAACCAATGGCGAACTTCAATTGTATTATCAGCCGGTGATGTCAATGGAAAATAACCGCATCATCAGTGTTGAGGCCCTACTTCGCTGGCGGCATCCCGAACACGGCATGCTATATCCTAGCGATTTTCTGGCCTTTGCAGAAGAAAATGGTTTGATCGGAACAATCGACAAATGGGTCATTTACTTAGCCTGTTCCCAAATCGTCAAATGGCAAAAATCCGGCTACCCTCAGATTATGCTTTCGGTGAATATCTCTCCAAGTTGGTTGGTCCAAACCGATAGTGTTGATCGGATTGCCGCAATCTTAAAAGAAACTGGTTGTGATCCCAAATTCCTTCAATTTGAAATTTCCAAAGCGAATCGAATTTATGGAAATGAGATTGTCATCGAAAAATTGCATCAACTTCGGTCTCTGGGAATCAGCTTGGCTGTAGATAATTTGGCCACTTCAACCCCCAAGCAAATTGAACAGCTATCCGAAATGCCGATCAACTGCCTGAAAATTGACCGCAGTGTAATGCATCGTAATTTACAACAAATCGATACCCGCATGATGGGGGCCGTGGTCGAAATGGCCCAACGATTAGAAATTAGCGTGGTGGCCCAGGGAGTCGAAACCTGGGATCAGATGGCGATGCTGAACGCCTTGCAAGTTGACGATGCCCAAGGATTCTTATTGAGTCGCCCGGTCCCTGCGGATGAAATTCCCCACTTGTTAGCCAATGGTCCTATCATTGACGGGGACTCGTTCCAGAAGTAAAGCGAATTGTTCGTAGGTAAAGAGATTGCGATTGATCATGCGAAAAATCCCACTGCGAAAATCTATTTTTCTGACTTTTTTGGGAGTCCTGACCCTGATTGTGGTGGGATCATATTTCGCGATTGCGGCTGCTAACATCGTACCGGATTCGAGCCTGGATGATGACTTGGTGGCGGTTGATCCCAACCAATTTAAACCCCCTGAATGTAATGGAATTAATCTTACCAATATGATTTTTGCATCGGGCGGCAATACCAACGGCACGAGCGGAAATGACTTGATATTTGGTACTGCTGGAGCCGATACGATTAACGGCCGCGGGGGCGCCGATTGTATTGTCGGGGATGATGGGAACGATGAACTTATTGGCGGAGCTGGAAACGATGTGATTTTGGGTGAGGGTGGCAACAATGTTTTAAGAGGCCGCAATGGAAATGATACCCTTTATGGGGCCCCTCTGATGATGAACTCCGGGGTGGAAATGGCACCGATGATTGCATTGGTGGGGGTGGAACTGATTTTTATCGGAGATGTGAGACGGAGTCCTGATTTCTTTGACGAATACCGCCATTCAGCGTACAATTTGGTTGCCTTGGAAGTCAATTTCAAGGCAACTTTTTTTATCTAAGGAGAACACCTTGTCCCGCGTAATCAACCCCAACTCACCCGGAAAAGAACGAAACCGTCTCAAAAAAGGCATTGCCTTGGCCCTGCGCGAAATGATGAAAGACCCTGAGCCCACTCCCCGGACGCGCGATATGGCGGCCTTCATCGTCCTGGCCTTAGAAGGGATCGCCAAGACTGTTGATATCACTACTGCCGCGTGGGAAAAACGCGATTACTGGGTCAAAGCTGACCGGTTTCGAATGGAATGGAATTGGGCTGACAATCTCGGCGCCCAAATGCGGCCCTTAGTCTTAGCCGAAGACTGGCCCGCAATTGCCGATTTTTTGATTAAAATCTATCCGCGGGTCGCCGATGTCAAAATATCTGAACGTCACCGTATGGGCCAGCCCTGGTTGGCGGCCTGGGAAGAATTGCTCAAAAGCGTTGAATGATGTCAAAGCAACCTTGGAAAACGCTCCAAACTAAGATTATTCATTCCAATCCCTGGTATCGACTGAGAGAAGATCAGGTCCAGACTCATTCGGGCGCTGAGATTACCTACACCTATGTGGACCATCCGGGTTGTGTGGCTGTCGTTCCGATCACTCCAGATGATCAAATTATCATGATCCGCCAATATCGCTACACCGTGCGAGATTGGTGTTGGGAAATACCGATTGGGAGTAAGGACGATCGTGATAGTCTGGTGGTGGCCGAGAAAGAATTGCGAGAAGAAGTTGGGGGCGTTGCGGCCGCGCTGCGACCCATTGCTAAATTCTATCCCAGCAATGGGACCAGTAACAGTCAGTGTGAAGTTTTCCTGGCTACTGGGGTCGAATTGGGACCCAACCATCCCGAAATTACCGAATTGATCGAAATTATCCCCAAGCCCAAAGCCGAAGTCCTGCAAATGGCCCGAGTCGGTCTGATCACCGATGGGTTGGCGGCCTTGTCGATTTTCTTGTGTGAACCATTTTGGTAAAATATTAAAGTAAAAGTTGTTCTTTTAGAAATGGTATGGTAGAGCCCCCTCCCCGGAAACTTTAACTTTATTGCCCTCGCAAAATATCCTATCGGGAGTTTCCGGGGAACTTTCACCACCCAAAAACTCACAGAGCTATAAAATGGGCTGATTCTAGCAGCCCTATAAATCGGCCGTCGTTCGAAAGCACCGGGGATAGATGCCCGGGTGGCTTTGAGGGTGATGATGTGAATATGACGATCAATCCAAATCCCCGTTTTACCGCTGAAAATGGTCAAGGTTTAGTCGAATATGCCTTGATTGTCACCGCCGTGGCTTTAGTAACAGTGGCCGCCCTGGGACTGATGGGAGTCTCGGTAGCTGAGGTATATTGCAAAGTCGTAACCACGTTTAGTGA
Organism: uncultured Anaerolineales bacterium; assembly: GCA_964453155.1. GTDB lineage: Bacteria > Chloroflexota > Anaerolineae > Anaerolineales > UBA11858 > CAYVQU01. The sequence continues at coordinate 5,709 of CAYVQU010000086.1, forward strand.
TAGTGGTCCTTGCTCCGAAGGTTGTCGGGACGATTTTGCTTCAATGGATGCTTGGGCCGTAGATCGCGGGGCTTGGGCGGTGGAGAATGGCCAGTTGTGTAATACTCCAGGCCGCGAAGAGCGCATTGTGAGCACTTGTTCACAATCACTGCCCACCTCGGATTATTCGATCAACCTGGAAGATGCGGTTTTATCTCAAGGGCCGGGATATTCAGTCTGGTTCCGTTCTTCGGTCGATGAGCGCGGCCGCCGTAGTGGGTATACGTTCCAATACGATCCTGGCATGGGTGGGGGTGGGGCTTTCACATTTCGAAAATGGAACAACGGTTATCCCTCCCGGCCATTTGCGGCCACTTATTATCGCCGCGATGTTGATCCCAATTTCCAATGGCATAACATAAGCCGGAACATGCAAGTTGTCGTGGAGGGCAACCAATTTAAGGTGCTCATGGATGGTGAAGTCGTTCTAGAAGGGGTGGATGACACTTACCCTGAGGGGGAAATCGGTTTGCGGACCTGGAAAGGTGGTTGGCGGGACGGCAGCCAACTCTGTTTGAGCGAATTTAGTATTGACCCCTTGTGGCCGTAATTCAGGTCATACCAATTACGTTTTGCTGTTCATGAATCGTAGCCGGAATTTTCAATTCCCGGCCTTAAACCTGGGGGATTGTCGTCAAAAAATAACCTCCCGACCAGACCCCAGGGGTTTACAAAATTCTACGCAATATGTTTACGATCTCTGCAAACCCCTGGGGTCTCTAACGGATAATTTTTGGATGTTTTAGCGAACAAAACTAGCTACCCCCGCAATCCCGAGACCCAATAGCAATCCTAAAATCCCAAAGCCTAAGCCACCTAATGCGCCCAATACCGGTCGTAATTTCTCCCACCAATTTCTCTGGCTGAAAGGATACCGCCGGCGCCCACCGAGAATGGCGCCTAAAATAGCACAGATTGTTACCACCAACACCCCGATTTTTGGTTGGCCGCCAATCCAAAAAATCGCACTGATCGCCAGCCCGATTAAGGCCCCTCCCGGAGCACTACCGATCACAAAATAGAAGTTTTTCTGGGTCAACCCTACTGCGATCCCGACCCCAATGGCTCCCAAAACCCCCACGAACCCCATCTGCACCGCGCCCCCCGTCACGCCAATGATGAATGCGGCGATTGCAATTGCGATTGCCTCCCCAACAGTTCGCCAAGCGATCGCATAGGTATTCATCACTGTAAAATAGGCCTCGTCGGCCTTGTCAGTGGCCTTTCGGAGTTCCGTTTCAACCTTCTGTTGAGATTTTGGTTTTTTCTCAGTTGGTTTAGAAGCTTTTGGCTGGGTTGTCGCCCGCCGACTTTCCATTGGTGCCCCACATGCCACACAGGTCCCCTTATCCCGCCGATTACGCGTCTCACAATACTCGCAAACAATCATATCTACCTCATTCCGAATTATAAACTCATGTTATTCACGACAGAGAACTAAGTTAGAAAAATCATCACTTCGACTTCGCTCAGTGCAGGCTCTGAGTAGCGATAGCGTATCGAAGGGTGAGTTCTTGGAAGACTCGCACCCTTCGATATGATCCTTCGGATCTACTCAGGCTTGTCCTGAGCCTGTCGATGGGATGCTTACTGCGTAAAATGAGTTTCTAATCGTCATTCGACTGACCATATCCTCCTCCGCCGGGGGTTTGGAGGCTCAATATATCGCCAGCATGCAGATCAAAAGAACCTTTACCGGGCAAAGAAATTTCTTCATCAGCCCGCAGCACGACATTTTTACCGACCTGGCCAGGCTGACCACCGTTTAATCCGTATGGCCCGCGGTTCCGGCGCTCAGTTAACAGGGTGACTTGGGAGTCTACTAGTACTTCAACATCCCGTCGGATTCCATTCCCTCCCCTGAATTCCCCGGTACCTCCTGAATCCGCTCGAATTTCATAACGTAGCACCCGGAGCGGATAAGCGTACTCCATGGCTTCTGCGGGAGTGTTCAACGTATTGGTCATATGTGAATGGACGGCTGAAGGTCCCGGCTGATTGGGTAACGCGCCCATCCCGCCCCCAATGGTTTCGTAATAAGCGAAGGATCCCCCCCCAGTCTGTCCGCCAATCGTCACATTGTTCATTGTTCCTTGACTTGCAGCCGGGATCCTCTCTGGCGCGGCTTGAGCCAGGGCGCCTAACAGCACGTCCGTGATCCGCTGGGAGGTTTCTACATTGCCCCCGGCAACCGGGCCTGGATGAACCGCATTAACCACACATCCCTCGGGCGCGATGACCTCAATCGGAACCAAACAACCGTCATTGTTGGGGACATCTAACCCAAGTAAACAACGGAAAACATAATAAACTGCCGAAAGTGTGATCGCATAAACCGCATTGATACTGCCGTTGGCCTGCGGATCGGAAGCACTAAAATCGACCTGGGCTGAGTCCTTTTGAATTGTGATGGTCGCTGAGATTTTTACCGGAGTGGGGGTGAGGCCATCATCATCCATCACATCGCTGAAGCTGTAAGTTCCATCCGGTAAATTGGCCAGCAGCCGCCGCGTCATCTGTTCGGTGTAGCGCAGCATTTCTGCCATGTAACGGTTCACTTCATCCGCCCCAAATTCGGTCACCATCTCCTGAAGGCGCCGTTCGCCGCGGTGGTTGGCCGCAATCTGGGCCCACAAATCACCAGCTCGCTCTTCGGGTGTGCGCACATTTGCTAATAACAGGTCAAAAACCCCTTGGTTGAGTTCTCCAACCGAAATTAGTTTGATCGGGGGAATGATGACCCCTTCCTGGTAAATTTCTCGGGCTACGGGCATCGATCCCGGTGCCATCCCCCCAACATCAGAGTGATGGGCGCGGGAGGCCACAAACCCAAATAATTCACTTGCTTCGATAAATACCGGGGAAACCAAAGTGATATCGGGTAGGTGGGTGCCGCCGCGGTACGGATCATTGACGATAATCACGTCCCCAGCTTGTAATTCTGGAAAATCTTGAATGGCAGCTTTAACCGAGAGGGGCATCGAGCCTAAGTGAACGGGAATATGCGCGGCCTGGGCAATCATTTGGCCGGGGGCATCGAATAGGGCACATGAAAAATCTCGGCGTTCCTTGATATTTGGGGAATAGCTGGCTTTTTGCAGTACGGCGCCCATCTCTTCAGCGATGGCGGCAAAACGGTGTTTGAAAACTTCTAATTTGATTGAGTCGAATGTCATGAGTTTGTGGGCTTTTTGGGGTTGGGATTGAAAGCCGCCGGTAAATCAACGATTGAGCGGTGGGTAGGGTAGGCAAATTCAACCCGGGGTTCGGCGTTGAAGGCCGTCAAAATTTCTTCCTGGATCTTGGCCGCGGTCTCCCGCCGCTCTCGCGAGCCACACATATACCGAATAGTCAGGGTGACCCCAATATCGGCTATGGCGGCGTAAACAATGGGGGTGATGTGATGGTAGAAATAAAGATATTTTGAGTCTTTGCGGTTTTCCAGGGCCTGTCGCACTTGTTCAGGAGGGGCCGCGTTCTCTTTGGATATCGCTAACAGTAATTCTTTGGCTTTTTCCCAATCGCTCTCATAGGTTACTGTGATGGGGATTTCGTTCCAAATGAACTCGAATTCTTCAGTGGCATTCACCTGGGGTTGAATAAAAATTTGGCTGTTTGGGATGTGAACAATCCGGCCGGTGCTCTGGTCAGCGGCCACCCAATTTCCAATTTCCATCATTGTGATTTGGGATAAATTAATGTCGATCACATCCCCCGCATACGTTCCAATTTGAATCCGATCCCCGATTTTAAAGGGTTTCTGCCACAAAATGTAAGCCCAGCCCACCAGATTGGTAAGAGGTTCTTTGAGGGCGATTGCCACCCCCGCTGACAGCAACCCCAAATAAGTAATGATTTGTCCGGCGCTTTCCATCCACAGCAGGCCGATGATGGCCACCGCCAGGATAGTTGCCACCGATGTTGAGCGCCGCCGCAAGTTGTAGATTTGTTTATGATCCTGCATTCGACGGGCGACCAACGCGATAATCCACCGCCGCAGCAGCCAAATGGTAAAGATGACGAGAATGGTTCCCAGAAACTTATTCGCCAAATCCAGGCTGACGAATGGACTGTTTTGCAGCCACTGCCCGATCTCACCCATAAGCACCTCGCGATTTAGGGGCCACCTGGATCACCAAATTTTTGAAAGGATCAATCTGGCCTTCATCTCCCGGTCCCAATAGAATGGTAGTATCCCGCCGGACAACGACCGCCGGACCCTTAATCTGGCTGCCCGGCGATAAGGTTTCGCCCCGATAGAAGGGCACTTCTCGGGGTCCACCAGAAAATGTGACCAGGTGGTTATCCATAAGAGCGGGAGAAGTGTCGTTTTGGGATAAGGGTTGGGGCGATATCTCAGGCGGCGTTACCATACCGGTAGCCCGGACCCGGACGTTGACAATTTCCAATTTGGCATTTGGCCGTTGGTACCCATAGGTTTGCTCATGGACTCGGTGGAACCGGGTTTCAAAATCGGGACCAAGCGGGATTGTCAACTCGAAGGACTGTCCCTGGTAACGCATATCTAGGAATTCTTCTATTCGAATTTCATGTGAGGTAAATCCTTCTGATTGGATTTGTTTTCGGCCGCGGACAGTCATTGGAGCCAGAACTTGTTGTACGGTCGCAAAAGTAGTTGTTCCGGGGAGCATCACGGTTTGCGTATAGTCTTTAACAACGTCTGCGGCCAGCATCCCAAATGCTGATAGCGTCGACGCATACGGGGGTACCAAAACTTGCGGGATGCGCAGTTGCCGGGCCAACTCGACCGCGTGCAGACCCCCCGCCCCACCAAATGAGAGCAAGGTAAACTCTTGGGGGTCATAACCGCGTTCAACTGAAATCACCCGTAAAGCCCGGACCATATGGGCATTTGCAATTTCGATGATCCCCAATGCGGTCTCGATTGGCGAAAGGCCTAATTCGGCGCTCAAAGTTTCAATGGCCGTTTGCGCCAAATCAGGATATAAGGGCATCTCTCCTCCCAGAAAATCGTCGGGTGGAATGCGCCCTAAAAACAGATTGGCATCGGTGACGGTGGCCTTAAGCTTGGGGGCTGTGTTCAGGTGCCCGGTATTTTCCGTCCGTCCATAGCAGGCTGGCCCCGGATCAGCTCCGGCACTTTCTGGGCCAACTCGGAGGACTCCACCGGCATCGGTATAGGCGATCGAACCGCCCCCCGCACCGATTGTGTGAATATCGAGCAAAGGGATGTTGATCGGATGCCCACCGACCTGGGCTTCGGTGGTAATTTGGGGTTCCCCCTGGATCATGGCGACATCTGTGGATGTCCCGCCCATGTCAAAGGTTAGTAATTGGAGATTGGTGTTTGGAGATTGGTTTTCGGGAGCCAATTTTGGGTCGTTTGCAGATTCTCTGGTAACTAATTCTCCGATAAATTGGCATCCCACAACCCCGCCTGCCGGTCCAGACAGAATGCAGCGGACGCCACTGCGCCGGGCTTCCGTTACGCTGATGCAGCCGCCGTTTGATTGCATAATTTGGAGCGTGGAATTTGGAATGCGGTGGGCAGATTTAGGGTTTTGGATCGCCGTTTCCAGGTTTTCGAGATAGCGGTCTAATACCGGGGAGACGTAGGCGTTGACGACGGTGGTGCTGGTTCGTTCGTATTCCCGGTATTCGGGGACGATTTCGTGGGAGGCTGATACAAAGAATCCCGCCTCCCGAAGTTTAGTGGTTACCAACTGCTCATGGGCGGGGTTGGCAAAAGAGAACAGGAAAACGACAGCAACCGAATCGATTTGGGGTTTGGGGTCAACGCTGGGGGAATTTTCACCCACGTCATCGGGTGTCAGCCGCCAATCTTTTAGCTGCGCCACAACCTGATCCACTTCATCTTGATTGATTGGGGTTAAAACATTTCCGGCGGCGTCCATCCGTTCGAAAATTTCCAGCCTTTGTTCTGCCGGAACCAGGGGATGAACTGGAGCAGACCAGAAATTGTAAAGCTCAGGTCGATTTTGGCGGCCGATTTGGAGCACATCTTTGAACCCCGCGGTGGTAACTAACGCTGTCTGGGCTCCCTTCCTTTCAAGCAAGGCATTCGTAGCGACCGTTGAGCCATGAATGATATGCCAGGGCTGCTCATTATTTACCGCACCTTGCTGACTTATTCGATCTAAGCCAGTTAGAACCGCCTGCGAGGGGTCTTGGGGAGTGGAAGGAATTTTGAAGGTTTCAATTTCACCAGTTGCGGGGTTGAAAATGACAAAATCGGTAAATGTACCACCGATATCAATGCCGATACGGAGCTGGGAATGTAAGGTGTTGGGCTGCATGCCGGCAAGTATATGGCAGAGCGGGATGGAACGCAAGGCGTTTTAAACAAAAAGCGATCCTTTCGGACCGCTTCTCCTCAAAATATTTTTAAATTACCGTTCTCCCAAGCTGGTGACATCACCTGCTCCGCTGATATCTTGGGTAATGGTGGGGCGACCGTAATATTTAACTGATCCAGCCCCACTGATGGCCACATCGAGGGCATCTTCAACCCACAAATCGACCGAACCCATGCCGCTGACGGCCACACTGGTGACCTGACTTTGAAGGTCGCTGGCCTGATAATTCCCTGCGCCACTGATCGAAATCACCTGATTGGAAACTTCACCTGCTAATTCGCAATTCCCAGCCCCACTGAGCGAGACGTTTAGAGACTTGGCTGCCAAATGGTCGATTTCAATATCTCCCGCCCCACTTGAATTGAGGGCTAACTCCGTTGTTTCCAGGCTTTCGGCGACAACTTTCCCCGCGCCCGAAATGCTTACGCTGTCGATATTTTTTACAGTCAGGAAATACTTGATCGGTTTGGTCGGCTGGATGATGTTTGACCAGTCCCGGTCTCCAAATCCAATTTCGAGGGTGTTTCCGCGCACGCGAGTTTCGATTTTGGGTAAAACATTGTCTTCCGCTTCGATCCGCAGGTTTTCTTCTGCACCTTGGGTAAGGTACAAAGTCCCCACCCCGCTTAGTTCGACGCGCTCGAAATCGTGAACCTCCCGAGTTTCTGAGGTCAACTCGCCAGAGCCGCTTACGATCGTAAACACACACGCCGAAATGATCAGCGGGATCAGAATGACTGTGAGATAAATATAATTTTTCTTTGCCATGGAATCTTCTCCATTCATTTTTGGTTTGTAGAACTACTTACGGTAAAGCTTCTACAAAGTTGCAGATGAACCAGTAAACGCCCAAATCATCCCCGTATCTCCACAAAAGGTTTATAATCTCTGGCTTGGTGTCACAACTGGGTAACCGTTGAAAAATAACTTCCCGACCAGACCCCAGGGGTTTTACAAAATCATGTTCATATTTACCGATCTCTGAAACCCCTGGGATCTCTACTGGAGCTATTTTCTTTGAGGTTTACTGGGCTTCATTTGAACCGTGACACCCAATGGAGATAAATTTTGGGAAATTTCAGTTCGAAATCCCCCGGTTACCAGGGTTATGTAGCCCTGATCATTGGCATTCTCAGTATTGCACTCTCGCCGATTATGGTTCGCTGGACAAATGCTCCCGGGGTCATAACGTCGTTTTATCGCCTGATGTTGGGCTCCCTTTTCATGGCAATCCCATTTGGGGTGCAGCTCAAGCAGAAACCGCAAACTTTATCCCGGCGAGGAATATGGTTTGGGGTCCTGGCCGGTTTTTTCTTCTCTTTAGATATGTTCTTTTGGACTACGGGAATCATGATGAGTGGGGCGACAAATCCGACTTTACTCGCGAATACCGCCCCGCTGTGGGTTGGACTGGGTGCTTGGTTAATATATCGTGAACGGCAAACGACCAAATTCTGGTTAGGCATGGTGGTTGCGATCATTGGGGCCGCGTTGGTTTTGGGCCAGGATTTATGGATCTCAACCCAATTGGGTTTAGGGACTTTATTCGGGGTTTTGGCGGCCATATTTTATGGTGGATTTCAGTTGGTCGGCCAACTGGGTCGGCAATACCTGAATACCCTAAACTATTTTTGGATTTCGACCACCGCTTCCGCGCTCTTTTTGCTCATTTTGGCCCTCATACTGCGGGCACCCTTATGGGGTTACAGCACTCAAACTTGGGTGATGTTCTTGATAATGGCCGTATTGGTCCAGTGTATTGGCTGGCTGGCGGTCAATCACGCCCAAGGTTATTTGCCGGCAGCGATCATTTCACCTTCCATGCTGCTGCAACCACTGTTGACGGCTCTCCTGGCTCCGATGTTATTAGGAGAAACTTTTACCACCTGGCATATTATTGGCGGAATTTTGATCATCCTGGGCGTAATGGCCGTACACCGTAGTCGTTGATTTCACAAACGCGGGTTTCAAGCAGTTATATGAGTATCACAGGGATTTGTTCATCAAAGGAATACATGACATGAAAATAGACAAGTCATTCAGTGGTGCAGGTTTATTTCACCTTCTGGTTGTATATATCGTTTGGGGAAGTACTTATTTGTTCATCCGGATCGCGGTGCAAGGTGAGCACGGATTCCCACCGTTTATTTTGGGTGGCACCCGGGTTCTGACCGGAGGCATAATCCTGTTGACCTGGAGCAAATTGCGCGGTGAACGCCTCCGTCCAACTCGGCAAGAATTGAAAACACTTTTCATTTCCGGGTTGTTGTTATGGGTGGGTGGTAATGGCTTTCTTAACTGGGCTGAAATCCGGGTTGATTCTGGCTTGGCTTCTCTGATGATCGCGGCGATTCCGATTTGGGTGGTACTTGTGACCTCCCTTGTAGACCGCCAACTCCCCCAAATAAAACTGGTTGGCGCTTTGCTCATTGGATTTGCTGGAATTTTGGTGTTGTCTTTCCCTACTTTCGGGTCGGGTGAAACAGCCGATGCCTGGTCCATTGGAATGTTGCTGTTTGCAGGTTTGAGCTGGGGCGCTGGGTCAGTATTGCAAAGCCGCAATCCGGTGAAACTTTCCCCCGTCGTCAGTGCCGGATACCAGCAGCTTTTCGGTTCAATTGGTTTCGCGGTTTTCATTTTGTTGTTAGGCGAAACCTGGCCAACACCCGACCGTCAGGTCTGGCTGGCCTGGGGATATTTGGTCATTTTCGGTTCTTTGTTTGCCTTTACCTCCTATGTGACTGCAATCAAACTTCTCCCAATGAAAATTGTCTCCACATATGCTTATGTCAATCCGGTGATTGCCCTGTTCTTAGGATGGTTGGTATTATCAGAAAAAATATCATTGTGGACAATCGTGGGTGCGATTTTGGTACTCTTAGGTGTGGCCGGAATTTTCCGAGAACGGTACCGGAGTACTAATTAATCACCATCCTGGGTTATAATATTCACGTATCACGTATCACGTATCACGTATCACGTATCACGTATCACGTATCACGTATCACGTATCACGCTGGAGATGCTATGCGCGCAGTCGATATTATTGTAAACAAACGCGACGGACAGGAATTGACCACCGCCGAAATAGAATACTTTATCCAAGGATATGCCGCGGGGAAAATTCCCGATTATCAAGCCGCCGCGTTTGCGATGGCGGTTTTTTTCACTGGGATGACGCCCAAAGAAACCACTGATCTTACCCTGGCGATTGTAAACTCAGGGGACACTTTAGATTTAAGTGGCGTGGTAGATATCGCTGTGGATAAACATTCCACCGGCGGGGTGGGTGACAAGACGACCCTGGTAGTGGAACCCCTGGTTTCCGCTTGTGGTTTACCCGTAGGAAAAATGTCGGGACGCGGGTTGGGGTTTAGCGGCGGCACCCTCGACAAAATGGAATCTATCCCCGGATATCGGTGCAATTTAACGACTGAAGAGTTTTTAGCTCAGTTGAAAGAAGTCGGGTTGGTTCTCACCGGTCAAACTGCAGATTTGGCCCCGGCTGATGGCAAATTATATGCCCTCCGGGATGTCACTGGGACGGTTCAATCCATCCCCCTGATTGCTTCTTCGGTGATGAGTAAAAAATTGGCAGCCGGTGCCCAGGCTATCGTTCTGGATGTCAAAAGCGGGGTCGGGGCTTTTATGGCAAACCTGGAGGATGCCAAAGAATTAGCCCGTTTGATGGTCGATATCGCGGATTTAGCTGGGCGAAAAGCGGTCGCGTTACTCTCGGATATGAATCAACCTTTGGGCCAGGCGGTTGGTAACGCGCTCGAGCTAAAAGAGGCTATTGCCACTTTACGATGCGAAGATGCGCCTGCTGATTTTTTGGAGCACTGTCTCGAAGTTGCCAGTCATATGTTGACTTTAGGGGGAATCACGGCTTCTGCCGAAGAAGCCCGGCCACTGACGGCCGCGGCGCTGGCCGATGGACGCGCCTGGTCACGCTTTCGGGACTTGGTGGCTGCTCAAGGCGGTGATTTAGCTTATATTGACCACCCCGAAAAACTACCGGCGGCCGAATATATCGAAATTATCTCTGCGCCTAAAAGCGGATATCTACAACAAATCAATGCTCGGGTGGTTGGGGAAACAACCGTGTTTCTGGGGTGTGGCCGCGCTCAAAAAGGCGATGAGATTGAATATGGGGTTGGGATCGAAATTCTCCGCAACGTTGGTGACTATGTGGAGGCGGGAGAGCCGCTTTTTGTTGTCCATGCGAATGATTCTGCAATTTGTAAAATCGCTACCGGCCAATTGCTCTCTGCCCACACCTGGAGTGACGAACCGGTTGACCCCCTCCCCTTGTTTTATGGGGTAGTTTCATAAGATTGAAACGCAAAGATCGCGGAGTGCGCGAAGATAATTCTTTTTTTTCCGCGCACTCCGCGATCTCTGCGGTTAAAGATTATCGCGAACAACACAAATTCAGTAAATCACCATTTAACGTCAATGCGAGGCAGTTTTATCGCCGAAGCAATCTGATACAAGTGGTGGGGATTGCTTCGCTCCGCTCGCAATGACGTTTAAAACTAGAATCTGTGATTTACTGAAATTGAATTTTTGGATAGATACGAAATAGAGACGGGCTAAAACAGCGCTTTCAGGATTAAAACCAACACCCAAATCCCCACAGCCGCTAACGGAAAACCCGTAAACATCCCCGCGCCAATATGGTCGCGGATCTGGCGCGTTTTTAACCAGCCAAAAAAGTGGATCAACCCGTTGCCAATGGCCAACACCCCACTGGTGAATAACCCCAAATAATACCCTACTTTTAAATCCATAAAAATCAAATAAAACCCGGCATAGTTGATCGACACCAATAGCGCAGCGACCAACAGGTATTTCTTAAAACTGGGCGCGATTTTGTACGCACCCATCCCAATCTCTTCCAAAATATGAAAGACCTGGAACAGCATCATGAGCAGGTAGGCGGTTAGTAGCTGATTCATTGGAATTCTCCGGCGTTTAAATCAGAGATTAGTAATTCTGGCTGCCGTTCATATTTTTGTAATGGAATTTCTTGCTGGGTTATCCCCGTCAGAATTCGGGTGAGGCCCTGGTTGATCGGTGTGGAGATCCCGGTAGCTTTACCGGCCCGAACGACTGCCCCGTTGAGAAAATCGACCTCAGATTGGCCGCGACCACTGTGCAAGTCGATATGGAACGATGGCATTTTCGCACCGCGTCCCCCGGCTACCTTCTGGGCCAATAATGGCCGGGATACAGCCATTGGCAACCAGCGTACGGCCAAATCCAACAAACGGACGGGGGTGCCAGGGAGATCAACGACTCGGATACCCAGCGCTTTCATCACCGCTAATGTTTCCCGCAGCTGTGCAATTTCAAGCTGATATAAGCCCGGATGGGCAAACACCTCCGCTGGGGGCATATTCAAGATGGCCGAGGTGGCATTTGCGATCAAATTGGTTAGCATTTTGGACCATTTCATATCCGCGGCTTGAGAAAACGTTTCGGCACTTAATCCGGCGGCCGTCATCGCGGTACATATTCGCTCTACTAACCGGTTGTCTCCTGCCAACCCCACACCCCGTAGTCGTTCTAGAACAATACCCCCACCCTCCCGGCGGCCGATCGCGGTCGTCACGGTGCCGGCGATCACTTTTTGGGGGCCCAAATATTGGGCTAAAAGCGGTTCGTTGTCAACGCCGTTAGATAGGCAGAGAATGGGCGGCATGGCCGCGTGGTCTGTTTGGGTAGCCTCCAAAAACTTGGGTGTATCAAATGATTTGAGCGCGAACAAGGCGACATCGAAGTGCTGATCACGCACCGCCTTGGCCAAGGAGTCAACCACCTTGGGTTTCGATATGTGATGATCCTGGTCGAGAGTCAAATGCAATCCCTGGGATTGGATTTTTGCTGCCACCTCAGGCCGTTCTACAAAAACGACATGGTGCCCCTTCAATGCCAGGCTGCCCCCAATATAGGTTCCGATCGCGCCAGCCCCTATTGCTAAAATGTTCAATTTATCTGTCATGTTAAATCTCGACTCATGCGGATGTGTTTAGTTGTATACCCCATTTTTCGGTAAAAATCTTTAGCCTGCTCATTAAAATCCCAGACCGTTAACTCAATCAATCCAGCCCCCATGCTTCTGGCCCATTCATGGGCTTGTTCGATCAATATCTGGCCAATTTTCTGCCGCCTGAACTGGGTCTGGACCGCGATATTTTCGATCAAGCCATATTTGCGGGTTACCAAAATCGGATTGTCAGGCGTAGTGCGTAGTGTGCAGATAATTGCTCCCCCAATGACTTGATCGGCTTCAGCCACGAAGATTACCATGCTGGGATCCGCGATACAAGTTTTATAATATTCCTTGATCGTATTCGAATAGGTGGCTTTTTGAAAAATTTCAGGATGAGCCGCGCGATGTAAGGCATCGGCTGCGCTGAAAACTTCATAGATCTGGTCGATATCAGATCGCTTGGCGAGGCGAATGTTGAAGGTCGGCATGGGAGTTTTAGTTTGTAGCCCAATCGCGCACCCCGCGCAAAAAAGTTTCGCCGGGCATTGCTTTTTTCCCCGCGGGCTGGACCTGATGGAGGACCAATAAACCATCAGCAGTACCCAATGCTGGTAACCCCTCGAATGTGGTCAACACCCCTGGTTTGGCTGGCGTGGCAACGGCCACAGCTGCGTGGATTTTGAGGGGTTTGCCCTTAAATTGGATAAATGTTCCCGGCCAGGGTGAATATGCCCGGACCTTGCGGGCCAGGGTTTCGGCCGGTTCATCAAAGTTTAATGCGCCATCTGATTTTTTGATCATCGACACATAGGGGGTGGAGCTTTCACCTTGGGGTCGGGGTTTTATCTTTCCGTCCAAATAGCCTGGCAGAGTCTCAACCAGCAGTTCAGCTCCGAGCTGGGATAATTTCTCGAAAAGTGATCCCCCGGTATCCTCGGGGTGAATGGGGATGGCCCGTTGCGTTAGGATGTCACCGGTATCGATCCCTTCATCCATTTTCATAATGGTTATCCCGGTTTCAGTATCCCCATTGATGAGCGCGGCCTGAATAGGGGATACCCCCCGCCAACGGGGGAGCAGCGAAGCATGGACATTGATGCTACCGAACGGCGCCATTTCTAATACATCGGTTTTTAGAATTTGCCCAAAAGCGGCCACAACCATGACGGTTGGCGCCCAAGATCGGATTTGATCTTTGGCGGCCGGATCGGTGCGCAATTTCTGGGGTTGTACGACCGGTATTCCAAGGTTTTGGGCCAGGGTTTTTACCGGTGGCGGGGTCAATTTTCGACCGCGGCCGGCGGGTCGGTCTGGCTGGGTCACAACCCCTACAACCGGAAATTGGCGGGCGAGGGCTTCAAGGGTGGGAACCGCAAAATCAGGCGATCCCATATATACAATTCGGGTATCCATGGAGGCGATTTTAGCATAGAAATCAACAGACCGGCAGTTCTAGCAACTGCCGGTCTGTTAGTATCCTTAATTTCATGGAGACTTATGGCGTTCGTAATGTCAAATTGCCCGCGCTCATTTCGACCGTAAAGGTCAGCCGGGGGCCATCACCAGATAAAGTATAGTTTTTCTCGCCCGATTGATCCCAACCCCCACGGGTGGTGATATTGGCCAGCCCGCCCTCCACAGAAAGAAAGACATTCAGGTCTTCGGGCACCACAATGGTCATGGTGCTCAGACCGGTTTCGATAAAAATGTTTGCATCCCGACGCCAATCGCCGCTGAAATCGAGCTCGTAGGTGCCGGCACCGCTTTCAAAAATCATAGTCCCAAAATTGGCATTCCCCAACCGCTCAATAAAGATATTGGAAGCCCCAGTTTCATAGCGAAGGGTTTGCATCTCTACCAGATTTGGATAACGGAAATCGATTTCGACTTCTGCCGCGCCATCCGCGATGTGCAAGTTTGTCAAAGCCAGATTACCGAGTTGTAATTCACTCTTGTAAGCGCCGGCTTTGATGTCTAAGTTGATTGGGGTCCCAGCCAAACGAAAATCCCAGATATTTTTGACTTTCTCCTCAAAATTGGGAATCCCATCAATCTCCAGGCTGCCAGTTCGAATTTCAGCCCGTGATCCGTCAATGGCAATTTCAGGTTTGAAGTCCTCCACATTGTAGATTACACTGCCTTCCAACAGGCCGCTGTCCGCGCCGGGTTGCAAATAAAGTTCGCCAGCACCGAATTTCAGGGTTATGTCGGCGGTGGCATTGGGATCACCAAAATTGGGGATGGTGATGTCTTCGGTTACAGTTGGACCCGTTTTAATATCGGTGGTGAGTGGTGGAACTTCTACATCGACACCACAGGCCAGCGAAACGAGAGCCATGACCACGATGATAAGTAGGAATTGTTTGCGATACATTTGATTCCTCCTAAAGTTTTTGCGCTAATTCTAATCTTTGGAGCCCGATTGATCGAGCGTATTTCTGGTTTTGAGATTTATCCTAATATAAGCATTTACTATACGTTTGCCAACGGTGCAAGTCGCGCTACAACCCTAAATCATTCGAAATGCCTTGCATAGCGGAGATGACATTCCCCATATGCTCCCACAAATCAATCCCAAATTCTTCGGCCCCTTGGGCAATTTCATCGCGGTTCGCGCCGGCCGCAAACGATTTGTTTTTCCATTTTTTCTTAACGGATTTTACCTTCAAATCGGAGATGGATTTTGAAGGGCGAACCAACGCGGTCGCAGTGATTAGACCGGTGATTTCGTCGCAGGCAAACAACGCTTTTTCCATAAGAGACTCGCGTTTGACACCCGTATGTTCGGCATGGCTGAGAACGGCCCGGCAGTAAATTTCGGGGACGCCGCGCGCCCGCAAGATTGGTACCCCTTTCTGGGGATGGCCTTCTAAAGTCGGGTGGATTTCCCAGTCGAAATCATGTAGCAAGGCCGCGATTCCCCAAACGTCTGGGTCTTCACCGTACTTTTCGGCGTAAAATCGCATAGCAGCTTCAACGGCCAGCATATGCCGGACTAGATTCTCATTTTTTACAAATTCGTGCACAATGGCTAAGGCTTCCTCGCGAGTCATAGGCGTTTATCCTTTAAAAGCGTGACGGTTTGACGTCGAAATTAAAATCAAGCGGTTTTATGATCACACTTGGCCCTTTTCGGGCTAATGTATTTGCTCTCTTGAACTTTATCCGCGTTCATCCGCGGTTCTTTCTTCAGTAGAGTCTATTCACAATAAGGGGTGAACATGGTAAACCAGTCCAAACTGAG
>CAYVQU010000087.1:0-21214 GCA_964453155.1 uncultured Anaerolineales bacterium
AGCTCTTATTCAACAGTGGTGTAACTAACCACACTATTATGTTCTGCTACCTCAAAACCTACCCTCTCCAACTAATGGAGAGGGTTCTTTTTTGGAGAGAAATTCGATGATTAACTTGAAATCAACATCTAATCAGATGCTGACATTTGGGATTACCTGGTTTGGACAAGTCGTATCCCTAATCGGGTCAGGACTGACGAGTTTTGCCCTCGGGGTTTATGTCTTCGAACAGACTGGATCGCCAACATTGTTTGCTTATATCGGGCTGTTTGCGGTGATTCCCAAAGTAATATTCTCGCCGATTGCCGGGTCGTTGGTTGACCGCTGGGATCGACGGAAGGTAATGATATGGGCCGATGTCGGCGCGGGGTTAAGCACTTTATTCGTAGCCAGCCTGTTGTTTGCCGACCGGCTTGAGCTGTGGCACATATACGTCTCGGCCGCGGCGAGTTCATTTTTTGGTACATTTCAATGGCCGGCCTATACCGCAGTGGTAGCCCAATTAGTCCCCCAAAAGCACTTGGGAAGAGCCAACGGTATGAATCAATTTGGCCGGGCTGCAGCTGAAATCCTGGCGCCTACTCTGGCAGGTGTTTTAGTGCTGACCATTCAGCTAGAGGGTGTCATTTTAATCGATGTGGTGACCTTTGGCTTTGCCCTCCTGACCCTGGCGCTGGTACGCTTCCCGCGATTGGGAGGCGCAGGGGGAGATGATCGACTGGCAACCTTCAGGAGCGATCTTTTGTTTGGCTGGCGCTACATCCTGGCCCGGCGAGGGCTGCTGAATTTGTTGATTTTTCAGGCGACAGTCCGATTTATTTGGGGGTTGGTCGGGGCTTTGCTGGTGCCTATGGTTTTGAGTTTCACCTCTTCTGACCGCCTCGGCGCAATAATTTCGATCGCGGGTATGGGGATGTTAGTTGGCAGTTTGGTGATGACAGCCTGGGGGGGACCTAAATCTCGGATCCAGGGGATCTTGGTATTTGAATTGATCAGCGGTGTGTGTTTCTTGTTCATGGGGGTGCAACCACTATGGGGATTGGTAGCCCTAGGGGCCTTTGGGGCACACATTACGATCGCGATCGTATTTGGGTCTAACCAGGCTTTATGGCAGACGAAAGTCGCGCCTAAACACCAGGGTCGGGTTTTTGCTGCTCAGCAGATGTTTGCCAGCGCGGCCTCCCCAGTTGCCTATCTCTTGGCAGGGCCGTTGGCCGAAAAGATCTTCGAGCCGTGGGTACAATCGGGGACGACTTTCAGTCAAAATATCTTAATGTTGTTGGGATCGGGCTCTGGGCGCGGAATGGGATTGATGTTTATTTTGATGGGCATCGTCAAGATTCTGGTCTCGGTTGGGGCTTATTTAAATCCGCATGTACGCAATATTGAGACTGAATTCCCCGATGCCACCGGTTCTGTGGAGGAAACCAGGAATCGATGAAAATTCTCTCTTGGTAAATCGAGAATTGATCCATTTCCACTAGGAATTAGGTTTTGACGCAGTATAATCAGGCCCATCTCAAATCCTACGGAGCCTTCAATGACTAATACCACTCATTGGGAAAACCCCCGCGTCTTCAACATCAACAAAGAACGACCTCACGCCTCGGCGACTTATTACCCCACCCTGAAATCTTGTGTATCTGGTGAAGAATCGCCGTGGTACCACTCGCTGAACGGAACGTGGAAGTTCTACTGGGTTCAACGCCCTGCGAACCGCCCTCAGGATTTCTGTCAAACCGGTTTTGATGACTCTGATTGGGATGAAATCCCGGTTCCTGCCCAATGGCAATTGCAGGGTTATGGCACTCCCCATTACATGAGCGACGGGGGCGTCAAGGGCATGGGGAAGAAGAACCCGCCCAATATCGACCCCGATTACAACGAAGTGGGTTCTTATCGGCGGACATTTAAGCTCCCAGAAGATTGGGCTGGGCGGCAGATATTCATCCATTTTGCAGGAGTCAAAACCGCGTTTTATTTGTGGGTGAACGGCGAATTTGTAGGTTACAGCCAGGGATCGATGTGCCCGGCCGAGTTCAATCTGACGGAATATCTGCAACCCGGTGAAAATACCCTGGCCGTGGAAGTCTACCGTTATTCAGATGGGGCCTATCTGGAAGATCAGGATATGTGGTACATGGCAGGGATCTATCGCGAGGTCTTCCTCTATGCGCTACCCGCTGTCCATATTCGGGATTTTTTCGTCCGTTCTAAGTTTGATGAAGATCTTCGGGATGCGGTTTTCCATGTTGAAGCTGATATTCAGAATTTTGGGGAAAACTCGGTAAATGGCTACCACCTGAAAACCAAGTTAATTGCGCCCGATGGGGTCGTGCTAACCGAGTTAATGGCTGAATCGATTTCCATTGGGGCCGCGGCGGAAACCTCCGTGGCACTCAGTTCAAAAGTGGCTGCCCCTCATAAATGGTCGGCTGAGATTCCGACCTTGTATACTGTGCAATTCATCCTGATTGATGCCGCGGGAAATGAAATTGAGGCGACCCAAATCCAATTTGGATTTCGCAAAGTTGAGATTGTGGGTAATCGGATTTTGGTCAACGGGCAGAACATTGTTTTCCGCGGCGTCAACCGGCATGAGTGTCATCCCATAACGGGGCAAACCATTGACCGGGCGCAGATGGAAGCCGACGTAATCTTGATGAAGCAGTTCAATGTCAACGCGGTGCGGACCTCGCATTACCCCAACCATCCGGATTTTTATGAATTGTGTGATCAGTATGGCCTGTATGTGATGGACGAAGCCAATGTCGAGACCCATGGAACGGCCAAACAGATTCCTGGCAGTGATCCGGCCTGGACGGACGCCGTGGTCGACCGGATGGTGCGGATGGTGCAGCGCGATAAAAACCACACCTGCATTGTGAGCTGGTCGCTCGGAAACGAGGCTGGTTATGGGGATAATTTTGTCGCCATGAAGGCGGCCACGCTGGCAATTGATACTTCGCGTTTCATCCATTACGAGGGTGATGTCTTTTTGAAAACCACGGATGTGCTCAGTACGATGTATCCCAGCCCGATGCGGATGGACAAAATCGCCCGCGGTGTAGAAAAATTACGACTTTCAAGCGCTGGGAATATGCGCGGTCATGTTCACAAACCGGGTGAATACAACCAGCAGCCGGTTTTGGTCTGCGAATACGCCCATGCGATGGGAAACAGTATTGGCAGCCTGGATAAACACGTTCAACTTTTTGATGAGAATCCCCACATGGCTGGGGCTTTTATTTGGGATTTCATCGACCAGACTTTACTCAAAAAAGATAAAAATGGTCAGGATCTATGGCTCTACGGTGGTGATTTTGGGGATGAACCCCATCGCGGTTCTTTCCTGGCAAATGGGGTTCTGGCAGCTGATCGCCAGCCGCACCCCCATGCCTTTCAGGTCAAACAGTCGTACCGCCCGATCACGGTGCTGCCGGTAGATTTGGTGGGTGGGAAGATTGTAATCAAAAACAAGAATTGGTTTGAAGGTACGAGTAATTATCGCCTGCGGTGGGAATTGACTGCCGATGGAGAAATCGTTCAAGAAGGCGAACTGGATTGTCCCGTGGTTGCCCCGCAGGGCGCGGAAGAAATCCATTTACCGGTAACTATGCCCGCAGCGATTGCAAATGAATACCACCTTAAGATTGATTTTTTGTTGAAAAATGAAACCTCTTGGGCCCCGGCTGGATTTGGGGTTTCCTGGGAGCAATTTGTAGTCCCTTTCCCCCCGCAACCCAGGCCAGAAATTGCACATTCAAGGCTGACAGAATTAACCCTGGATCATAGCGGGGACTCAGCCTTGATTTCGGGTGGTGATTTCAAGTTAAGATTCAATCGCCAAACTGGTGAATGGGTCCAATTCACCAGCAACGGAGTGAATTTCTTTACTGAACCACTGCGCCCCAATTTTTGGCGGGTCCCGGTTGATAATGATGGGGATGCCCTTTTAGTCAACCTGCGGCTGCCAAAGTTTCTGCTGCGTTTACTGCTGCCCTGGCTGCGATGGAGAACCTCGGCTGACAAACGTAAATTGATTAAATTTGATAATAAGCAACCCACCAACGAAAAAATTGAAATTCAAACTGCATTCACAATTCCCGGTGGTAAATCGCCGTTGACTTTAAACTACACCATATTTGGTAATGGCGAAATCGAAGTTGTCTACACCTTCACTCCCAAGAAAAAACTATTTCGGGCTGGGCTGCAAACTCAAATTCCGGCAGCTTTTCGTCAGATCAAATGGTTTGGCCGCGGCCCCGATGAATCGATGCTGGATCGTAAATCGGGGTATGCGGTCGGCATTTACGAACGGGATATCGAGGATTTTATCCATAATTACGTCCGCCCCCAGGAAAATGCCAATCGCTCCGACGTCCGCTGGGCCTGGTTTAGGGATGAAAATGGCCGCGGGCTGGAAATCCGCTCCACCAGTGACCACCTGCTCAACTTCAGCGCCTGGCCATACACCATGGCCGACCTGGAAGCCGCCGATCATATCCACGAACTGCCGCGACGAGAGGCGATCACTCTCAATATTGACTACGGTCAAAAAGGTATCGGTGATCTGACGTCCGCCATCATGGGATTGCCAGAAGAGGCCCAATTGATGGCTGGTCGGACCTGTGAGTTTAATTTCATAATAAAGGCCATTTAAATAAAAAAGAAGCCTTACGAGAAGTAAGGCTTCTGGCAGTCGGGGTGCAGAGATTTGAACTCTGGACCTCTTCAACCCCATTGAAGCGCGCTACCGGTCTGCGCCACACCCCGAGTGCGGGCGGAATTATAGCGCGTTCTCTCTTATCTGGCAAGCATCTTCTCGATGGGATAAAACCAGCGGATTTTATTGCCCAGACTTTGCAATTTTGGAAATATTTCGAGGGTCGAACTCGTCTATAATCGTAGCATGCGTTGGATCTTGAACGGTATATTGGCTGTGATGGTGTTTTGTGGTTCATGTTCGCCTCCGGAGATGACACCGACCGCAGTAAACCGAACCCCCGAATTTACAGTGAATGCAACTGTCACCGATCAACCAACGGTGACAATGACATTGACCTCAGTATCCAAAGAAATCCAATCACCAACCGTCACTGTAATTGCTAGCCCTACCCCAAAATCTCTGGTTGATATTTGCTCGCCTCTGGCAGAACACTCCCTTACTGATCTTAGTTCTATTGTATCTGATCCTTATCATCCCCCGCAGCCAGGAAAAGATGATCGCCATCATGGGGTCGATTTTGCTTATTATCAACACAATGACAGGGCGGCGATTGCAGGGGAGGGGATCCAAGCTATCATGTCAGGGCGGCTGGCGGCGGTCATTCATGATCAAATGCCATATGGCAATATGGTCATTGTGGAAGTTTGGCGAGACCAGCTGCCAGACGATCTTATTTCTCAGCTTGAGATCGGTTCCGATGAGACGCTGTATTATTTAGTCGCCCATATGGAAAATCCGGCTCTATTTTATTTGGGCGAGAACGTGAGTTGTGGCCAGAATTTAGGCCAGGTCGGTCAAACGGGGTATAACATTCCCGTAGCTCATCTCCATCTCGAAACCCGCATCGGGCCAACCGGGGAGCAATTCCCAAACATGGTATATTATGACACTCGTGCTACCCCAGATGATATGGCAGCCTACGAATTATGGCGTTTGAGCGGAACATTTCGGCATTTTGATCCGCTGATACTCATTTTGGGTGATTGGCATTAAACTGGCATTGTGTGAAAATAATTAGTCGATGTGATCAAGTAAATTTGAGCCTGTTTTGATTTATTAGTTATGAAAAATTATCGAAAAATATTGGTTGCCTTTCTTTGCATTTTAGGGGTGATGATTCTCATGGTTCTCGGCGACCAAAATCGGCCGGTCGAAGCGGCCTCTGTTTATCAAGAGACCGACATTGAGATTGAACCGGAGTTAATCCAACAGTTCCAAATGGAAGCTGATACGTTGACCGGTGATCATCAGGTGGGATATTTGATTTATTTTGATGAAAAACCAGATTTAACCCCGGCTTACGAGTTGGATTGGGAAGCCCGCGGTCAATTTGTAATAACCGTCCTTCAAGATGCAGCCGAATCTGCTCAAAGGGATGTCCGGTCTTATCTGGATGATCACCGGGTCAGCTACCAGCCATTTTGGATTGATAACCTCATCCTCGTGGAGGGGTCTACTCAGCAAACTTTCAATGGTTTGTTGGCCTTTTCAGAAATATCTGCTCTTCGGGTGCGACGGATGATGTCGATCCCCGAGCCGACTTTCGAAGATTTTGGACAGAAAGCGGGAGATGTGCTTCCAACCGCAATTGAATCGAATATTACGCATGTCAATGCGGATGACGTCTGGGCTTTCGGTTATCGGGGTGAAGGGATGGTCGTGGCGAATATTGATACCGGTGTGCGAGGTACCCATGAGATTTTATTACGACAATATCGCGGCACCGCCACCAGCAGCGATGACTTCAATTGGTTAGGTGCTGCGGGTGGGAGTACAACCCCTGTTGATGATCACTCTCATGGTACCCATACGATGGGGACCATGGTGGGTGAAGATTACACCCTGACCAATCAACCCGGAATGGCCCCCGGCGCGCAATGGATTGCATGTGATGGCTGCGAAGGAACCAGTTGTCCAGACGCGGCCTTGTTGACTTGTGCCCAATGGATTGTCGCGCCATACCCAAGTGGTGAAATGCATTTGGCCGATTCAGATATGCGGCCGCATGTGGTTAATAATTCTTGGGGTGATTGTGGCCGGAGTTATGATAATTGGTACCAGGATTCGGTCGATGCCTGGCATGCGGCGGGGATTTATCCGGTCTTTTCAAATGGCAATTCCTCCAACTGCTCTTATTCTTCACCACCAGGATTGAACACGGTGGGTAATCCGGCTCGTTATGGGAATGTCACCGGCGTGGGTTCAACGGGTCAGAGCAATGGGGCCTATGCGACCCATTCCAATTGGGGGCCAACTGACAATCCCGATACGATTAATCCGGCCGGATACGCCAATCTCAAACCACAAGTGATGGCCCCCGGCGTTAGCATTCGATCGGCAACCAATTCCACCGATAGTTCCTATGGTTCTTGGAATGGGACCTCCATGTCGGCCCCGCATGTCACGGGGTTGGTGGCACTAATGTGGCAGGCCGCGCCCTGTTTGATCGGTAATTATGCCACCACTGAAACTATCCTCCAGGAAACTGCAACGCCCATTCCATATGATTCTGGAAATGGAGATGAAGGGCCGGGCAATGTGCCCAATCATGCGACTGGTTGGGGCGAAATCAATGCTTTGGCCGCAGTACAGGTGGCGCGCGAATTTTGTTCGCTCGACGCTACCCCCGAAAGTCAAACAATTTGTGCCCCGGGTGATGTTCAATATGATGTCCGTCTGGGTCCGGGCTTTACCTCCGATGTAACGCTGTCTCTTTTAGGGAATCCCACCGGGTCAAGCCTGGTTTTCTCCCCTAATCCTGGTTCTCCTAACAGCACCAGTACCTTGACCATAACGGTATCCGGATCAGCAACGACTGGTGAACATTCCCTGGAGGTGTCAGGTAATTCAACTTCAGAAGTTTATTCTGATACGGTTACTTTGCACATTGCCTCCACTGTTCCCGATAGCCCGGTACTCACCACTCCAGGAAATTCTGCAGCCGATGTTTCAGTCCAACCTGAAATGATTTGGGGTCCTGTTGCTCAAGCGGATGAGTATCTTTTAGAAATCGCGGCAGATAGTGGTTTTTCTACTGTAGTTTACTCTGCCACGGTTACTGGTAATTCGCACCAAATTGACACCTGGTTGAATTTCGATGCGACCTACTATTGGCGCGTTCGCGCTGAAAACTTTTGCGGTACGAGTACTTATTCAACAACTTACAACTTTGCCACCTCAACCTCCCCGACAGTTCTATTGGTGGATGACGATGACAATAATCCCGATGTTCAATCTTATTATTCAGCGACCCTGAATGCCCTAAATTATGATTTCACGATCTGGGATACCGACAATTCTGATACCGAACCAACTACCCAAACCTTAAACAGTTTTGATTTTGTGATCTGGTTTACGGGGGACGAGTGGGATGTTGTCACCGGCCCCGGAGATGCAAGTGAAACAGCATTAGCCAGTTGGTTGGATACGGAAAATCGTTGTTTGCTGATTGTCAGCCAGGATTACCATTATGATCGGGGCAACACCAGCTTTATGGATACTTATTTAGGGGTTGATTCCATCTCAGATGATCAATATCAAACCACGGTTACGGGCACCGGTTTTCGGTTTGGTACGTTGGGGTCGTTTGATTTGAGTTATCCCTTCAGTAATTGGAGTGATATTGTGACTCCCGATGCCGATGCCTCAGTTGCATTTGATGGCAACAAGGGATACGCGGCCCTCACAAAAAATACGGGCACATATAAAACTTCGTTTTGGACTTTTCCTTTAGAGGCTCTCCCAACTGCGACCGACCGAGAAAATGCTTTGCAAACCTTCTTTGATTGGTGCGGTCCGGTTTATGTTTATATTCCCTTAGTCATTCGATAGGAAATACTGGGGTTTCTAGTGCGTAGCTTAATTTCTTGGGTGTTTTTTCTTGGGGTTAGTCTAGTTTTATGCGGAACTGGGTGTGCAGTCAAAACGCCAGCGTTGCAGATTACAACGACTCCAATTTTGACTGCTTCACCCGAGACTACCGCAGAGACTTGTTGCCAATCTCCACATAAACCAACCGCGTTTGTACCTGTTTTACCCGATCCCCTTGAATTCAATTTTGGATTAACTTATCATCGCCCGGATGGGAATCGATTAGTTGCTGGGTATGGTGATCTGCAGAATGCTGAAATAATTGATATTCCGCTGCCCGGTACTCCGATGTGGGTGGTCGCAGCCCCTTATAATTCTGGCAGTTTGTGGGTTGTGGTGCTGACAGATGGGGGTGTAACGGCATTCTATGTCGAAAATGGTACCGCCCGTTCATTTGAAATTCAGCCCCAAACCCTACCATCCGGGATGCCACCCATATTGATTTATTCAGCTGAATCCGCCAGTTTGATGACCAATCCAATATCGAATGATCTCGGTGTAACCCATCCTATTTGGAACGCGGCGACAAAATCGCAAATTCTGATATCTGTGTTGAATGAAGTTGTCTTATGGGATTCTGGTGTGCAAGATAAACTGGCTGGTGAAGCTTTGCCAGATGCCCGCATTCTCCAAGACGAATCAGGTCGGATTTTATTGCTGTCACAACCTACCAATCAATATGGACATGGCGTTCTGGGTGATTCGATTGAGGCTGCTGGATTTACACTCGTTGAATCGAACGATGAATTGCGTGTAGTCACCGCGGGTACAGTTGACCAGTCGGCCGTTATCGAAGGGATTGTCCCCATTTGGTCCGACCTCAACGGTGACAACATTCGGGAAATAATCGTTACCGAAAGTGATGCTAACCAGGGTGCTAGAATCGTGGCATACGCTGAAACTGGCATTCCCATCGCAGTTGGACCTGCCATCGGTCAGGGATATCGCTGGCGGCATCAATTGGCCGTCGCACCATTTGGGCCGGCAGGTGAGCTTGAGTTAGCCGTAGTTCGTACCCCGCATATTGGCGGTATCCTTGAGTTTTACCAAATGCGAGGCAACCAATTAGAAATTGTGGCGACCCTCTCTGGGTTCAGCACCCATTCCATCGGTTCCCGCAATTTGGATAACGCCCTGGCTGGTGACTTCGATGGCGATGGAATCATTGAATTGTTATTGCCAGATCAGGCTCATGAAAATCTAGGCGCAGTCCACCGGACAGATTCGGGCGTAGAAGTCGAATGGTGGCTGCCATTGGCGGGCAAACATACTTCCAATCTCGCCGCGGTGACCTTGCCTGATGGTCAGATTACAGTAGGGATTGGTACCGAAAATAATATTTTGCGAATCTGGAATTCACAGGAGGATAAATGAAAAAAGTTGGAATTTTACATCCGGGCCAAATGGGAATTTCGATAGCTGCTGCAGCTAAAAATGGCGGAAATGAAGTCTATTGGGTGTCAGCAGGTCGTAGTCCTGTAACTTACCAAAGGGCCGCGGAAAATCACCTGATTGAACTCACCTCGTTACAAGCATTTTGTGATACATGCGAAATCATTTTATGTGTTTGCCCACCCCACGCGGCCGAAACTGTCGCCGCTGATGTCGTGAAAGCCAATTTCCAGGGCTTATATGTCGATGCAAACGCGGTCGCGCCTCAGCGCGTTCAAACCATCGCCAATTTGATGTCCGCCAATGGGGTGAAGTTCGTTGATGGGAGTATCATTGGTGGCCCTGCCTGGCAGCCAGGACGGACTTGGTTGTACCTATCTGGGGAAGAATCGCAACATATTGCAGACTTGTTCACGAATGGCCCCCTTGAAACCGAAATCATTGGCACTGAGATTGGCAAAGCTTCGGCCATAAAAATGTGTTTCGCGGCCTATACTAAGGGGACGACGGCTTTATTGAGCGCCATTTTGGCAGCGGCGGAGGGGTTAGGCGTTCGCCGCGATCTAGAAAACCAATGGTCACGCCGTGGTTCAGATTTTGCCGATCAGTCCCACAACCGGGCTCGCCGGGTGACCGCCAAGGCGTGGCGTTTTGCTGGCGAGATGGATGAGATTGCTTCAACATTCGAAAGTGTTGGGCTCCCAGGCGGCTTTCATCAGGCTGCGGCCGATATCTACACCCGAATTGCTGATTTCAAGGGTGCCGAAGAAATTCCTGAACTCCAAGAGGTGCTAAAAGTTCTGCTGCAAAACTCAAAATGAGACCAGCGACCTAAAACCCCCAATTTATCCCTGTGCTATACTGAGGTCACAGCATTACAATCTCACAACCTTTAATCTTAAAGTTTCATT
Organism: uncultured Anaerolineales bacterium; assembly: GCA_964453155.1. Lineage (GTDB taxonomy): Bacteria > Chloroflexota > Anaerolineae > Anaerolineales > UBA11858 > CAYVQU01. The sequence continues at coordinate 10,903 of CAYVQU010000087.1, forward strand.
TCATTTTCCGGAGGTAGATCATGGAATACAAAATTCACGGTACCGTAATGCAATCATTGGATGTCGGCCTTTCCCAAGGGGAATCGGTTTACACCGAATCCGGTGGAATGGCCTGGATGCGCGGCAAAATTGCGATGGAGACCAATACAAAAGGGGGCGTTATGGCTGGTTTGGGTCGTGCTCTGGCGGGTGAATCCCTTTTTATGACAACCTACACCTGTCAAAGCCCAAATGGTCTGATTTCGTTTACCCCTGAAGTCCCCGGCAAAGTATTACCGATCCAATTGGCTGCCGGGCAAACCCTCATCTGCCAAAAGGATTCGTTTATGTGCGCCGAGAGTTCGGTCAAGTTGGAGATGCACTTCCGCAAAAAATTGGGCGCCGGATTGTTTGGTGGTGAGGGCTTTATTCTTCAAAAAATCACTGGCCCCGGGACTGCTTTTGTAGAAATCCCCGGTGAAGTCCGCGAATACGAATTACCAGCGAACGGTGTCATGCGCGTCGATCCCGGTCACATTGCCATGTTTGAACCCACCGTAACGTATGATATCGCCCGCGTCAAAGGGCTAAAGAACATTTTCTTTTCAGGAGAAGGCTTATTCCTGGCCACTCTGAAAGGTCCCGGAAAAGTGTGGATGCAGACACTCCCCATTTCCAATCTGGCAGCCAAGTTAGCCAGATATATGCCGACAAAGAGCAGCTAATCTCTCAAAAAAGTTCCCCGGAAACTTAAGGTTCTGCGAACCCAGTTTCCGGGGAACTTTTTTTGTTAAACTGCGGTATGCTCCGTCCGGTGGATGATTTCTTCCTGCAAGGCCACACTCAAATCGCAAAAATAATCGCTGTATCCGGCAACCCGGACGATTAAATCGCGGTATTTTTCCGGCTCCAGTTGGGCAGCTCGGAGCGTGTCCGCATCGATCACGTTAAATTGGATGTGATGACCGTCCATCTTGAAATAAGAGCGCACAAAATGGACCAGCTTGTTGATCCCGGTCTGGTCTGCCAGGAATTGAGGTGTGAATTTCTGGTTGAGGAGGGTGCCCCCGGTGCGGATGTGATCCATCTTGGCTGCGGACTGGATCACGGCGGTTGGACCCTTGCGATCCGCGCCCTGAACGGGGGATATCCCCTCAGAAAGGGGTTCTCCCGCCCGGCGGCCGTCGGGCATGGCACCCATCACGGCCCCAAAATAAACATGGCAGGTGGTCGGCAGCATGTCGATGTGGTATGTGCCGCCTTTGGTGTTAGGGCGGCCATCGATTTGCGAGAAAAATTCTTCAAAGACCGCGCGCATCAAATCGTCGGCGGCGTCATCATCATTGCCGTATTTGGGAGTCTTGTTAAGCGCGATTTGGCGAATTTTTTCGTGATCAACAAAATTTTCGTCTAAAGCCGTCAAAACCTCATCTAAACTGAAACGCTGTTTTTCAAACACATACTGTTTGATGAAGCTCAAAGAGTCTGTAATCGACCCGATTCCAACTCCTTGAATGTAGGAGGTGTTATACCGAGCGCCCCCAGCGTGATAATCCATCCCGGTCTCAATGCAATCATCAATTAACAGCGATAGGAACGGCACCGGCAGGTAGGTGGCATAAATCTGCTCAATGACATTGTTGCCCCGGATTTTAATTTCGATAAAATGGGACAATTGCTGGGTGAAGGCCTCCCATAACTCGTCATAGGATTCGAAATCGCGTGGGTCTCCGGTTTTAATTCCAATTTGGTTGCCCGTCCGCGGGTCTTTCCCATTGTTGAGGGTGATCTCCAAAACCTTGGGTAAATTGAAGTATCCCGTCAGACAATAATTCTCTTTCCCAAAGGCCCCCGTTTCGACGCAGCCGCTGGTGCCCCCATTGCGGGCATCTTCAATTGACTTGCCGACGCGAACCATTTCTTGCACAACCGCATCCGCGTTGAAAATCGATGGCTGCCCAAACCCGGTCTTAATAATTTCGGCCGCTTTCTTCAAGAATCGATCGGGATTCTTTTTACTGAGCTGCAAATTCGATCCCGGTTGGAGCAGGCGCATCTCTTTGATCACGTCTAATACGAGATAAGTGACCTCATTGACCCCATCAGAACCATCGGGTTTCAGGCCACCGGTGTTGATGGTCGCAAAATCGGTGTAGGTGCCGCTCTCGGCCGCGGTCACCCCGACCTTCGGAGGGGCGGGCTGATTGTTAAATTTGATCCAGAAGCATTGCAAGAGTTCTGCTGCATGCTCCCGCGTCAGCGTGCCGTCGGCCAGACCTTGTTCGTAAAAAGGGAACAAGTGCTGGTCAATCCGACCGGGATTGAAGGCGTCCCAGGTGTTGAGTTCAGTGATCACCCCGAGATGGACGAACCAGTAATATTGCAAGGCTTCCCAAAAATTCCGCGGGGCGTTGGCTGGGACCCAATTACAGACCTCGGCAATCTGCTCCAATTCTGCCTTGCGGTGCAGATCGGTTTCAACCGCGGCCAGTTCTCGGCTCTTTTCAGCATGCCGCTCCCCAAACCGAATGATGGCCTGCGCCGCAATCTTCATCCCCCGCAGTTCTTCTTGATGGGCATAGGCCTGTGGATCGTTGATGAAATCCAATCGAGAGATACGATCGTCGATCTCGGCAATGAAATCCAACATCCCCATTTTGTAGATTTTGTCATCGAGAACGGTGTGGCCGGGGGCGCGCTGCTCCATGAATTCGGTGAACATCCCGGCTTCGTAGGCCGCGATCCACTCTGGGGTCATCTCAGCGAAGATCAACTCCCGGATGGTTTGTCCCTCCCAAAAGGGGATGATGTTGGCCGCGTATGTCTCTCGTTCTGGAAGAGCAACCTTATAGGACGTTTTTTCGCGTGAATCTAGAATTTCCAAATCCTGAACCGTATGACAGCAAATTTCCGGATAGGTGGGGGTGGCTTTGGGCTGCGGGCCACGCTCGCCCACGATCAGTTCTCCCGCATTGATGCAGATTTCTTTGTTGTCCAGAATATGATAAAACGCCCGGGCGCGTTGGACCGGTAGGGAGGCCCGGCGGGGTTCATTTTTGTAGAAATCTGTCAATAATCTAGCCCGTTCCGCGGTAATGGACGGAATCGCGTCCAGACTCTGTTGGCGTAATTTTTGGACTCTTGGATTCATGAAAAAACCTCTATTGAAGGAATGCGGTTACTACCAGTAACCCATTCCTAATTGACTAGCCACCAATCGCTACAAATAAACCAAAACTTTCTAATTGGCCTCTGATATTTTCCATCATTTCATCAGTCGGCGGTTGGACTTCATCCAATAAATAGGAATTACCAATCCGTGAATATTTTTCGGTCGCCGCTCGGTGGTACGGTAGGATGTTCACCTGCCGTAGATTTCCCAGGGATCGTAAGAATTCACCCGATTGCCGGATATTCTCGGCATCATCGTTGATCCCAGGAATGATGGGGATGCGGGCGACAATCGTTTCACCCGCCTGAGATAGGGCTTGTAAATTACTTAAAATCCTGCGGTTGGAGACCCCGGTGTGTTGCACATGACGAGTGTCGTTCATCATTTTCAGGTCGTAGAGGAACAGGTCGACCCACGGCCGGATGCGTTCGAATCTCTGTGGATCTGTATAACCAGAGGTATCAACCATCGTGTGAATCCCGTGGTCTTTGCAGGCTCGCAAAACAGCCTCGAGAAAATCAATCTGCAGTAGCGGTTCACCCCCCGAAAAAGTCGCCCCACCCCCCGATTCGTCGTAAAGGACCACATCCTTTTCAATCTCTGCCACGATCTCAGGGACCGTGACGGTTTGACCGATCAATTGGGTGGCCTCGGTGGGGCAAACCTCCGCACAACGGCCACATTTCTCACAAGATGAAGCCTCATATGCCCGCGCACCCGCAACCCATAACACAGCTCCCGCCTCGCACTCCCCCACGCAATCCTGACAGGCAATACACCGCCCCGACCAAAACTGAATTTCAGCCTGCGGCGCCATCCCCTCGGGATTGTGGCACCACTCACAATGCAGCGGACAACCCTTCAGAAAGACCGTGGTCCGGATGCCGGGGCCGTCGTGAATGGAGAATTTTTTGATGTCAAAAATGAGGCCAGTGGGGGAGGACATGGGATACCAATAAGAGTGGGTAGTGATGAGTGGGTGGGGGGAGCGTGAACCGTGATACGTAAAACGTGACGGTTTTCAAGATCATCACGCTTCACGTATCACGCATCACGTTTCAATCCAATTCTACGTAAATACGTTTGTTGATTTTGCCCTTGCTCTTGTAATCTGCGACACGGATGGTGCCAACTTCGGATGTGTTTTTAACATGCGTGCCGCCGTCGGCCTGGAGGTCGAGGCCTTCAATCTCGACGACGCGGACTTCTTTGATCCCAGCCGGGAGCAAGTTGATTTTAGTACGGATCAGGTCGGGGATTTGGAAGGCTTCTTCCCGGGGGAGAATCTGGGTGCTGACATCTCTGGCGTTGACGACTTCGGCGTTGATATTGGCATTGATCTCATCGACGAGTTCCCGGCGCATGGTTTCGAATTCGAAGTCCATCCGACCTTTGCCGGGTTCCATGTTGCCGCCGGTAACGGAGGCCCCATAATCGCGGAAAATCACGCCGCACAAGATGTGCATGGCCGTGTGGGTCCGCATGACTTGATAGCGATGGTCCCAGTCAATTTGGCCTTGAACCTGGCTGCCAACTGCGGGGAGGGGCAAATCTTTCTCAAACTGGTGGATGAGCTTACCCTTCACTCGCCGGGCGCGTTTGACGGTTACAGTTTGATCTCCAAAAGTCAAGGTTCCAAAATCAGCCGGTTGTCCCCCGCCACCAGGGTAGAATGCAGTTTGATCCAGAACCACACCGTGATTTTCTTCATCCACGGCAGTAACTTGCGCTTCAAAATTTTGTAGGTAGCTGTCAGATAAATACAGGAGTTCGGTCATGGATTACCTCGATAAAAAAGGGTTTTTGGATGAACGTTGTCAATTCTATCACGGAGGTTAGAGATTTGTAGGTCGCCGTTGCCATCCTGTTAAACATCGGTTAATATTCATTTCAGGAAAATTTTTCATCGCGAATGCCGCGAATTACCGAATTATGCGAATATTATTCTTTTTCATTCGCACTATTCTCCCATTCGCGATTAATCATCAAAAGGCCCCCTCATGGAACAAGTTCAATCCTTCGTCAATCAGATCATCGCAAATGTGGAAAAAGTAATCATCGGCAAACGGGAGGCCATTGAATTGGTCCTGGTGTCGATGTTGTGTGAGGGGCACGTACTCCTGGAAGACGTCCCTGGCTCAGGAAAGACGATGCTGGCCCGGTCGGTGGCGATCAGTTTGGGGAGTAGTTTCAAACGCCTGCAATGCACCCCCGATTTGCTCCCCAACGATGTCACCGGAGTTTCAATTTTCAACCAGAAAAACAGCGAATTTGAATTCCGCCCTGGCCCGATTTTTGTCAACATTCTCCTGACCGATGAGATCAACCGGGCGACCCCGCGGACCCAATCGGCCCTTCTGGAGGCCATGCAGGAGCAACAAGTCACCGTTGATGGTGAAACTCGACCCTTGCCGCGGCCCTTCCTGGTGATGGCGACCCAAAATCCGATCGAGTACGAAGGAACTTTTCCCCTTCCCGAAGCCCAACTCGACCGCTTCCTGATGCGGCTTACAATGGGCTATCCATCTGCCGCCGACGAAAAGCAAATTCTCATCAACCTGTGGCGGGAACACCCGATTACCCAACTGGAACAAGTTGTGGACGGCAACGACCTCCTGGCCCTCCAAACTCAGGTCTGGGACGTCCATGTCGATGACACGCTCCAAGATTACATCGTCACCCTGGTCGCCGCGACCCGTTCCCATCCTGACCTGGCTCTCGGTGTTAGCCCGCGCGGCAGCCTGGCCCTCTTCAAAGCCGCCCAGGCCCTCGCCGCTGTCCGCGGCCGTGACCACGTCATCCCCGACGACATCAAATACCTCGTCCCCGTCACCTTGGCCCACCGCCTGATCGTCAAACCCGAAGCCGAACTGCGCGGCCGCTCGGCTGAAGGCATCCTGACCGACATCCTCGAAAACACCCCTCTGGAGTTAGGGGTTGAGGGTTGAGGGTCGCGGGTACAGAATCGTCCATAACCCTCAACTCACAACCCCCTACCCACCACCCCCTAAATGGTTTCCAACTATCTCCCGCTCCTCGCCATCCTCCTCATCGTCGCGGCCCTCTTTCGGGACGATTTCTCGTTCACGCTGCTGTATTTATTTGTTGGCGCGTTTGCGTTGGGGACCTGGTGGAGCCGGTATGGGTTGGCGGCCCTGACATACAAGCGGCATTTTACCGATCGAGTCTTTTTGGGGGAGAAAGTAGCCGTTCGGCTGGAAATTAAAAATACGAGCTGGCTGCCAGTGCCCTGGTTCCGGGTTCATGAGGGGCTGCCGGTCGATTTGAGCGGGCCCGAATCCCTCCAACGGGTGACCAGCCTGGGGTCTCGGGATAAATTGGATATCCATTATTCGGTCGAAGCCCGTAAGCGGGGGTATTATCCGGTTGGGCCGATATTTCTGTCATCGGGCGATATTTTTGGGTTGGGAACCGCTGATCTGCGGCGTAAAGGGGCGGCCGAATATATCACCGTCTACCCGAAAATTGTGCCCCTGACCAAAATCGAATTCCCCTCCCAATCCCCCCTGGGAACCCTGCGCCATCACCAACCCATATTTGAAGATCCCACCCGAGTCATGGGCAAGCGAGAATATATCGCGGGCGATTCACTCCGCCGCATCGACTGGAAATCCACCGCCCTCACAGGCCGGATGCAGGTCAAAATTTTCGAACCCTCGATTGCCCTCGAAACCGTGATTTTTCTCAATCTCAACGTCACCGATTATATGCTGCGGATGCGATATGCTTCCACCGAATTGGCCGTGGTCGTCGCGGCTTCGATTGCTAATTGGGTGGTCGGTAAACAACAGACGGTGGGGCTCCATGTACACGGCAGAGATCCATTAAGAACCGACGACCAGCCTCAATATATCCCCGCCCGGCAAGGACGCGGGCATTTGATGCGGATTCTCGATGTATTGGCCCGGGTTCAAATGGGCGATTGTCCCGATTTTGCAGAAACCCTCCGTAATCGGCGGGTTCATCTCCCTTGGGGGACGACGCTGACCGTCATCACCGGGATCGTGGATGATCCTCTCCTCGACGAGTTGTACCAGGCTCGACGGGCGGGCCTAAATGCCAACCTGATTTTGTCAGGACCGGTACCCTCGGCGCGCGAAGTCGAACACCGGGCCGGTTTTTATGGCATTCCGGTGATTAATATCGCCCAAGAACGCGATCTGGATGTGTGGCGGCAATGAGTGAGACTCAATTTACTCCCACCTCCCGTAGCAACGAACGGGTTTTTCAAATCGTCAGCTACCTGCTGGTCAGCGCCATGATGGCCTGTGTGGCAATCACGGTGATCTTGTTCGTCCAAAAATACAGCCCAGGATTTCGCGGCACTTATTTGCCCATCCTGATATTTTTGATCACTCTGGAACGGCAGTTTTCCTATAAAAATCTCAAGCAGTTACCCGTTTTGGGCAAGCGCTGGATCGTCTGGTTTGTGAGCCAGTGGGTGGTGATCCTCGTGGTCATCAAAATCGTGATCTTGCTGACCCAAGAAATCCCCTCCTACCGCCGGTTGTTCCAATTATGGCAGGTTGATTTCTTTACCTATTTCTTTGAGCTCGATTATTTGATGGCTGTGATATTCGTAATCGTGATTTGGCTGTTGGGCGGCGTGTTCGCCAGCCTGCTCCACGAGATGAGCCTCGACGAAATGTTGATCACCTTCGAAACTGCGGTTCAGGCCCCGACCAATAAACCTCCCGCCCGCGAGCGGCTGGTTGGGATGATTTTTGGCATCGGAATTGTCCTCGTTTTGCTTACTGCCTTAATGCGGATCAGCCTACGGATGCTGTTTATGGGGGACCTCGATTTTATTAGTACGCCAGCATTACCATATCTGGCTGCCGGGGCTTGGAACGTTCTCTTGTTCTTCGTTTTGGGGTTAATCTTGCTCAGTCAGAGCCAACTGGCCCGTTTGAACGCCCTGTGGAGTATTCGCAAAGTACCGATCGATACTAATCTGGTTGGCCGCTGGGTGGGTTCTAGTATTGTGTTCATTGCCATCTTGGCATTGGTTGCCAGCCTGCTCCCGACCAATTATTCTTTGGGAATTTTGACCATCCTGGCGTATATTATTCAGGTCATTTATTTTGTCATCTTTTTCATCTTTTCGGCCATTTACTCGGGGATCATTTATTTGGTCAATTTCTTGTTATCTTTATTTGGCCGCCAACCAGCCGAAAATGCCTCCGCCGCAGCTCCAACGATGGAACCCCCGCCGCCGCCGGACGTTGCTCTGGCCGCTGGAGAAACCTTCCCCTGGCTAGAATTGATCAAATCCCTAGTTTTTTGGGTGATATTCCTCGCCATTATTGGCTTCTCACTTTACCAGTTTCTCCGTCAGCACGAAGGGGCCATGAAAGCCTTGCGGAAATTCCCCGGTTTTTCCATGTTTACCAACTTCTGGAAATGGCTGACAGGGAGTGCCCGGAATCTGAATGATCGTCTGGGGGAAGGAATTCGAACGGGATTGCAGCGGTTACGTGAGCGCCAAATTCAACGCGGCTTGGCTAATGCCAGCCGATTCGTTAACTTGCGCCGCTTGACCCCGCGCCAGCGCGTCTTTTTCTTTTTCCAGGCCATGGCCCGGCGCGGCGGCGAACGCGGCGTGCCCCGCCAGGAATCGCAAACCCCCTATGAATACGCCGCCACTCTCGAAAATTTCATCCCCGAAGCGGATGAAGATGTCTCTGCTCTAACCGAATCATTCGTCACTGCCCGTTACAGTCGCCAGGAAGTCGATGACGATCAGGCTAGCCGGGCTAAACACTATTGGGATCGTATTCGCCGCTCCATCCGGCGTGCCCTAACTCCCAACGCTTAATCCCTTTTCTCCTTCGGAGGTAACCCATGCCCGAAATTGTCTTTTTTTACCCCGAAAATCATAAAAACCATGTCGAATATGGCCACCCCGAACGCCCCGAACGGGTGGAAGTGATGCGTGAAGCCCTCAAGGCTAGCGATGTTTGGGATTCGTATCCGCAGCTAGAACCGGTTTCGGTTGCTGCTGAGATTTTAGAATCGATTCACGATCCAGATTATCTCCAACGATTAGAAGAAGTCAGTGCCAGTGGGGGCCGGCTGGACATGGACACCTATACTACGTTGGATTCATGGGAGTTGGCGCTTAATGCGGCGGGAGGGGCGGTTGCCGTCGCAAACGCCGTTTGGCACCGGCAGGCCAACCGCGGTTTTGCCCTGACCCGTCCACCCGGGCACCATGCCACCATCGACCGCGGGATGGGGTTCTGTTTGCTCAACAATGTTGCCATTGCGGCCGAGAATTTGTTGCAAGCTGAAGGGGCAATTAAGCTGGCAATCATCGATCTGGATTTACATCACGGCAATGGCACCCAAGATATCTTCTGGACCCGAGAAGATGTACTCTACATCTCAACCCACCAGTATCCCCATTATCCCGGTACGGGCAATCTTAATGAAGTTGGCGCTGGTCGGGGGGAAGGCGCCACAGCCAATTTTCCTCTGCCGCCCATGTCGGGTGACGAAGCTTTCCGATCGGTTACCGATAAGGCCATCATCCCGCTGTTGGATCGTTTTCAGCCAGAGATGATCCTGATCAGCTATGGATTTGACACTCATTGGCGCGATCCATTAGGGCATTTACTCCTTTCTGCCGCGGGTTATGGTGCATGTATCGCGCGCCTGACAACTTGGGCTGACCAGCATTGTGAAGGGCGGATCGCTTTGTTTTTGGAGGGCGGATATGACCTGGACGCTGGAAGGGCCTGCGCTCAAGGGGTGGTTGCCGCGTTACTAGGGACTGATTTTGATGACCCACTGGGTCCCGCGCCAAATCCGGAAGGAAATTCTTGGGAACCGATGTTACATCAGGCTCAGCGAATTTGGGGGTTGTAGAATTAGCATTCAGGTAGTTCTTTGGTCATATTTTGGTATTTTTTACCAAATTTTACTTGACTTTTAAATTGCTATCTTCCATAATCTGATTGTGTATTTTGGAATATTTGGTCTGTACGAGTTTCGGCCAGAAAGGAAGGGCTGATGAGACAAGTTGTAGGGGAGAATGTATTTTTTCAAATCCACTTGGAAAACAGAGTAATTAGCTTAGTTCTGGTTTCACTACCCTACATGTAGGATGAGTTTATCAGGTTGAAAGCGAAAAAAGAC
>CAYVQU010000088.1:0-20957 GCA_964453155.1 uncultured Anaerolineales bacterium
TGAGGATACCCTACTTTTTTCTACCCTTGTCTAGACATAACGTGCGTACACCCTGCCCCCAAAACATTTTTTCCTTGACTCATTCATAGATTTATGCAATAATTAAGGGGCTCCTTGGCCTGCCCCCCTCAGGTCCGGGAGCATTTTTTTTCTCTCGGCTTATTCCAAAAAGGAGCTAGTAATGTGTGGACGTTTTACGCTGACGGCTGATCCTGCTGATTTGAAGGAAGCTTTCTACTGGGCCGATTTTGGCGAGGCGGATATTACTCCCCGCTACAATATCGCCCCTACCCAAGGGGTACCAGTGATCACCAATCGAGGCGATAAAAAACTCGATTTCTTCACCTGGGGATTGGTTCCCTTTTGGGCCAAAGACCCCACCATCGGCAGCCGGATGATCAACGCTCGCTCTGAAACCCTGGCAGAAAAACCATCTTTCCGAAACGCGTTCAAACGTCGCCGCTGCCTGATCCTGGCCGATGGGTTCTATGAATGGCAAAAAATACCGGGCGAAAAAACGAAGATTCCGACTTACATCCAGTTGAAGGGTGGCAAACCATTTGGGATGGCCGGGCTATGGGAAGAATGGAATTCGCCCGATGGCTCCCAAATTCTCTCAACAACGATCATAACAACCCAACCCAACGAATTTATGAAACCCATCCACAATCGGATGCCGGTCATTTTGCCCGCAGCGGCCTATGAGCAGTGGTTGGAACCCGGAGAAGTCAATTCTGGTAGCCTGCAGCCTCTGCTCACACCCTATGATCCCCAGCAAATGAAGGCATACCCGGTATCCAGAGTGGTCAACAATCCCCGGAACGATACCCCCGACTGTATCCGCCCAATCTAAAATGATAAAATACCAACAATAGAAACCCCCACTTCCAGGGGGAAATCTTACATTCGAGGTGGCTTATGCTGCATAAAATTCGTTGGACCGCCGAAAAAATATCCCGCCGCATTGAATTTGTGAACGCCCAAATTTATCGGCACCGCCAGGAAATTCCCCCCTTTCGTTACCAAATTTTGGATGATCCCATGACGCCGCCCCCGGTCACGCCGCATGCAGATGATTCCGATTGGGACATCATTGGACCCCATGACTATTGGGCGCCACCGCGGACCAATTTTATCTTACGGACTACTTTTTCTACGGGGGATTTGGAGGCTGCTGCCGGTCCCATTGGTTTATTCTTGCCCATAGGGATTGCCGGAAACTTCTCACACCCCGAGGCCTTAGCCTATATCGACGGGGAGCCTTATGCCGCCTGCGACCGGCATCACCAGGAGATCATTCTGTCGCCGGAATATTGCGACGGCCAGGAACACACCCTAGCCCTTCATGGTTGGACAGGGATTGGCGGCAACGGCCGTGGCGACATGACCGATCGGCTCAAGATGAATCCGTGTGAAGTCGTCCAAATCGACCAACCCACTCGCGATTTTGTGGCCCTGGCCCGGGTTGCCCTTGGGATCGCCGAACAACTCGAAGAACGCGATCCGGCCAAACACCACATTCTGACCGCGCTGGAAGAGGCTTTCCAGGATCTAGATATTCGCAATCCAGTCGGGAGCGGATCATCCCGCCCCTACTCCACCATCCCCGAGGCCTTGAATACCCTTCAGGATGGCCTCGCTAAAGCCGGTCCCGCCCTCAATGTGGACATTTCCGCCATCGGGCACGCGCATATCGACGTCGCCTGGTTGTGGACCCTGGGCCAAACCCGTCAAAAATCAGGCCGCACTTTCCATAATGTCCTGCGGAATATGGAGAAATTTCCTCATTTCATTTTCGGCCAGAGTCAACCCCAACTTTATGATTACGTCCGGCAAGATTTCCCCGAACTCTTTGAGGCCATCAAAGAAAGGGTGGCCGACGGCCGCTGGGAAGCTATTGGCGGGATGTGGGTCGAAGCCGACTGTAATCTCTCCGGCCCCGAATCCCTGGCGCGGCAATTCTTACTGGGGCGCAGCTTCTTCAGCGAACATTTCGGCGAGGGCGTCGACTCCCCCGTCCTATGGCTACCCGATGTCTTTGGGTACGCCTGGAACCTGCCTCAACTCATCAAAGAGGCCGGGCTGGACTATTTCTTCACGATCAAAATCGGCTGGAGCCAGTACAATCGCCTACCATACGACTCCTTCTGGTGGCAGGGCCTGGACGGCACCAAAGTCTTGACCCATTTCAGCACGACCAAAGCGCCAAATAGCCCCTTTGCAGCGACCTACAACTCGGTTGCCACCCCAGAGGAGATTATGGGTACCTGGACCAATTTCCAGCAAAAAGATTATGGCCCAGTCGGTCAAATTCCGCCAATCCTAATGTCCTACGGCTTCGGTGACGGCGGTGGCGGGCCCACCCCTGAAATGCTCGAAAATATTCGCGAACTGGCCGATTTCCCCGCGGCCCCCAAGATCAAACCCGAAAAAGTCGGTGATTTCTTCAAAGATTTGGACGCTGTCGGCGAAAACCTCCCCACCTGGAACGGCGAACTCTATCTCGAATATCACCGCGGCACTTACACTACCCAAGCCCGCAACAAAAAGGGCAACCGCGTCTCCGAATTTTTACTGCATGATGCCGAGTTTTTGGCAACTTACGCCTCTTTGCTAGATCCCAGTTATCAGTATCCAGCAGACAGTTTTACCAAAGCCTGGCAGTTGGTGTGTCTAAACCAATTCCATGACATCATTCCGGGATCATCCATCGGGCCAGTATATACCGAGTCGTTGGAGCAGTATGCGGAAATTCGTGAAATAGCGATAAAGACCAGAGATCACGCGTTGGCGGTGATTGCGGAAAAGATGGGGGCAGAAACTGTGGTCGTCAATCCGACGTCGTTTGTGAGAAATGAAGTTATAGAAGTTGAGGATATAGTTGTAGAGAGTGGTGAGTTGAAACCGTTCAGTATTGCGGTTATCAACCCGCAACCCACAACGCCCCGCCCTCAACACATCTCCTGCGATCCTTCCCATCTCGAAAATGACTTTATTCGAGTGGAACTTAACGATCACGGCGATATCACCCGAATCTTCGACAAAGTTGCCGGACGGGAAGTACTGCCCGAAAATGCCATCGCCAACCAATTCCTGGCCTTTGAAGACATTCCCTTAAATTTCGATGCCTGGGACATTGATATTTTCTATGATGACAAGGTCTGGCTGGCTGAGGCTGAGGCCACCATTGAGGTGGTCGAAGAAACTCCGTTCCGAGCAACTTTAGAAATCAAACGTCGCATTCTCAATAGTGACTACACGCAGCGAATTTCACTCACGCACAACAGTCCCCGGCTAGACTTCGATACCCACATCGACTGGCAAGAGCGTCAAATTCTGCTCAAAGTAGCCTTCCCGGTAGACGTCTTCACCCCTACCGCGACTTACGAAATCCAATGGGGCAATGTCGAACGTCCCACCCATCGCAACACCAGTTGGGATTGGGCTCGGTTTGAGACTGCGGCTCAAAAATGGGTCGATCTCAGCGAAGGCGATTACGGCGTCAGCCTGCTCAACGACTGCAAATACGGCCACGACATCCATGAAAACACCATGCGCTTGACCTTACTGCGCGGTACCACCTCGCCCGATCCCGAGGCCGATTACGGCGAGCATACGTTCAAATACAGCCTGCTGCCGCATGCGGGGCTGTGGGGAGCCGAGACGGTGAAAGAAGCCTATGCGTTGAATGATCCGTTGATCGTCTACGGTGGCGGGTTGAGCGCGGAAGGCGGTGCGATGGTGGCGAAATTACCGTCATTTATCTCGGTTGATCGCGAAAATATCGTAGTTGAGACGATCAAACGCGCCGAGGATGGTGATGGGATCATCATTCGGATGTATGAGTGCCAGCGGCAACGGGGTGAGTTCAACCTGAAGACGGTCTTCCCCATTGGGGCTGCTTATCGAACGAATATCCTCGAGGAAAATCAGGAGGAAATCCCGGCTGAGGGCACCACCTTAACTTACAGTATCAAGCCCTATCAAATTTTGACACTTCGTTTGACAATGAAGCGGACCAAAAAGAAGCCCCAACAGGAAGTAAAAAAAGAAGCTGATCCCCTGGCAGATTACAACGCCAAATTGCTCGAACGCCGGATTATTACCGATCCCGGGCAAGAACAGCCCCAAAAGGTCGCTTCAGAGGAATTGAAATTTGACCCAAGTGGAGAAATTAAACCCTACTATGGCCTGACAACTATCGCCTGGGTCGATCCTGAATCGCAGTTGTTCCACAAGCTCAAAACGCTGCAAAGTTCCATCCAAACCGAATTACGCGGCGAAAGCCTGAATGATGAATTTGCCTTTTTGGCTCCCGAATCCTTCCATATGACGATTTGTGACCTCACCGCAAAATCAGCACCCTATTCTCAGGCCGATGCTGAAGCTGCTCAGGCTCAAATTCGGGCCGCGTTTGCCAGCTTCACCGGCGAACCAATCACGGCCCAGGTCAGCGGGATCGGGCTGAAGTCCACCATCACGGCTTTGGTGCGATTCAAAACCGGGACGGAAATCGGTAAAGTACACCAGCTTGAATCTCGGATCAAAAATGCCACGGGAGTCAATGTCCGCGAGTTTGTCGGACACATCACCCTGGCCTATTGTGTCAAAGACCCTGGCAGTGAAATTGGCACCTTGCGAGAGACCCTACATCCTTACCAAGACATGGATTTAGGTGAGTTCACCATCTCCGATTTCGATTTGACCTACTTCAACGATATGAACACTTACATCCCACTGACAACAGTTGATTTTGTCAACGGAACGCTTACGGATCATGACACCTTTGATCAGTGTAATTTCAATCAATCTTTTCAGGATAGCGACCGGAAAGTTGGTTGACTACAAAGTTTTCAATGGGTCTAATGTTCACCGCAGAGACGCCGAGATCACTGAGTTTTTCTCGAAATAATCAAGAATCTCTGTGTGCTCTGCGTCTCCGCGGTGCGATCCAAAAAATTTTTCAATCCATCAGAACCGGAGAGTAGAGATTCTCTATCCCTAACCTTTATTTGCAGCCACCATGAACATCATCTACATCCATACCCACGATTCGGGCCGGTTCATCCAGCCGTATGGGCACGCGGTTCCGACCCCGAATTTGATGAAATTGGCTGAGGAAGGCGTGCTCTTTCGGCAGTGCTACTCCTGCGCGCCAACCTGCTCCCCGAGCCGGGCCGCGCTGTTGACGGGGATGAGCCCCCACGCTACCGGGATGATGGGGCTGACTCACCGCGGCTTTGCCCTTAAAGACCCAACGCAGCATTTGGCCCATCATCTAAAAGAAAACGGATATGCCACCGCCTTGTGTGGCATGAAACATGTCATCGCCAGGGGGCAAGAACACGATTTAGGTTATGAGCAAGTTCTACGAGGTACCGAGACCGCGGCCGAATTAACAGGCATTTATCGCGATATGGCCGAAGATGAGGCCAACGCCCGGCGGGTAGCAGAATATCTCAGCGAACCTAAGGACAAACCTTTTTTCCTATCTTTTGGAATGACCTGCACCCACTTCCCGTTGCCAGAACCGGCTGAGGATATCCACCCCAACTACGTCCAGGTTCCGCCGCCGCTGCCAGATGCGCCCGAAATCCGTAAGGACATGGCCGGCTATCTGACTTTAGCCCGGCATGCGGACAAATGCATCGGCATCGTTTTGGAGGCGCTGGCTGAAAATGGATTGGAGGATGATACCCTGGTCTTTTTCACCACCGATCATGGAATCGCTTTCCCGCTGATGAAATGCAATCTCTACGATCATGGCCTTGGGGTTTCATTAATTGTGCGGTTCCCCCAGGGACAGTTCGCGGGGCAGGCAGTTGACTCCCTGGTTTCTCATCTCGATATCTACCCCACCCTGTGCGAACTCGCGGGGATCGAGGCCCCCGACTGGTTGGAGGGATCATCGCTGCTGCCACGGGTCAAAGGTGAAGCCGATTCAATTCGGTCTGAAATTTTCGGTGAGGTCACTTATCACGCCGCTTACGAGCCGATGCGCGCCATCCGTACGGACAGATATAAATATATTCGCCATTTTGATGACTACGATAAAGTCGTCTTACCCAATATGGACAATTCCCGCAGCAAAAGATTTTTGCTCGAACATGGGTTGGCCGACCGCAAGCATAATCCCTCCGAAATGCTTTTCGACCTCAATTTTGATCCCCACGAGTGCAACAATCTGGCCGCAGACTCGGATCATGCTGAAATAAAAGCAGATTTAGAACAGCGGTTGTTCGCCTGGATGAAAAATACGAACGATCCACTTTTGGAGGGACCGGCCCCTTTACCAATTGATGGATACACCGATCCCCAGGATGGACTGCATCCGAATTAGAACAACCTGGATATTAACCGCTAATAACGCTAATCTACACTAATTTAACATCTTTTCGCGGAAATTCGCGAGATTAGCGGTTTGAAAGAATAATTCCGAATCAGAATTTCAATGGAGCAACAATGATCCAACTAAAAAGATACTCTAACAAGCCGATTTTTTTACCGAAGAAAGAAAATGCCTGGGAGGCGGCTTCAGTCTTCAACGCCGCGGCAATTGTTGATAACGGACTGGTCCACATGGTTTACCGGGCCACGGACATTTCATCAGGTGGGCAGGAGGGGCCATATATCAACGCCTTGGGGTACGCCGTCAGCGTTGATGGGATTCATTTCAACCGGCTGGAGCAACCAATCTTGAGTAATGAGGTTCCCCAGGAAGCGCGCGGTCCTGAGGACCCCCGAATCGTCAAAATCGAGGATACCTTCTACATGCTGTACACCGGTTATGGCGGCCGGTTCGATGGGGATTACCGGATTTGTCTGGCAACTTCCAAAAATCTGATCGATTGGGAACGTCACGGGGTGGTGCTAGACGAACCCAATAAAGATGCCTCCCTATTTCCCGAGAAAATCGACGGCAAATTTGTAATGTTTCACCGGCGGCCACCCGACATCTGGATCGCGTATTCGGATGATCTCAAAACCTGGGAAAATCACACCAAAATTATGGCCGCGCTCCCTGAATCAGATTGGGAAAATGAAAAAATTGGCATCAGCGGCCCACCAATTAAGACCCCCGACGGCTGGCTGCTGATCTATCACGGCGTCAGCCACGAAATGGTCTACAGTCAGGGCATCGCTCTCCTGGATTACGCTAACCCCACTAAAGTCCTGGCCCGGCAGGCCGAACCCATTATGGTTCCCGAGCTGGATTGGGAACTATACGGCCATGTCGACAACGTCGTCTTTAGCTGCGGACAGGTCGTTCTTAATGATGAAATCAATCTCTACTACGGCGGGGCTGATAATGCCATTGGACTAGCGACTGTTAAGCTGAGCGAGATCAAATTTTAATCGCGAATTACACGAATGGGCAAATATCGCGAATAAATTTCCTTATTTGCGTCATTCGCCCATTCGCAACATTCGCGATCAAACGAATCTACAATGACAAAATACAACATCGGCATTTTTCACTATATCGCTAATTTCACCGACGGTGTTTCGCTGGAGATGAACAAGTGGCGGGAGGTTTTCGAGGATATGGGGCACACGGTCCATCTCTGTGCGGGGAAATTCGAGGCCGCAGAAGAGATCGTCATCGAGGAAATGTACCACCACCGCCCCGATGCCCGGCTGCTGAACGCCAACACCTTCAAAGCCCTCCAAGACTATCGCAACGAACGCGTTTATCAGGCCGAATTGTATCGGTTAGCCGGTATCATCGAAGAGAAAATGTGCGCTTTCGTCGAAGAAAAAGGAATTAATTTCCTGGTTCCCCAAAACGTTTGGTCGGTGGGGGCCAATCCGGCGGTGGCCATTGCCCTCACCAACGTGATGCGTAAATACAAAATCCCAGCCCTGGCGCACAACCATGATTTTTACTTCGAACGCACCGGCGGCTACGCCCTGACCTCCGGCACCGCGGTCGAATTGGCCGATCTATACCTGCCGCCGCGCGATCCCTTGGCCAAACACGTGGTCATCAATTCCCTTGGTCAGAAGCAATTGCTGAAGCGCAAAGGCATTCCCTCCACCGTCGTCCCCAATATCTTCGATTTCGACGCGCCGCCCTGGGAACTCGACGATTACAATCAGGATTTGCGCCAGCGGATCGGCCTGCGGGAAAACGATATACTCATTCTGCAGGCTACCCGGATCGTGACCCGCAAGGGCATTGAGTTGGCGATTGATTTCGTCAAAGCGCTGGATTCACCGGAACGCCGCGCCCAACTCATCGCACAGGGACTTTACAATGGCCAATCCTTCACGGATGACAGCCGGATCGTCTTCGTACTCGCCGGGTATGCGATGGACGATGTCACTGGCCGTTACGCGAGTCTGTTGGCCCATAAGGCCGAAGAGGTTGGCATTGAGGCCCTATTTATCGAAGACCTGGTCAGCGAGCGCCGGGCCACTCGTGACGGTGAAAAAATATATTCACTGTGGGACACTTACGTCCACGCCGATTTCATCACCTACCCCAGTTTGTGGGAGGGGTGGGGCAATCAATTACTCGAGGCTATTCGGGCCAAAGTACCGATCATGTTATTTGAATATCCGGTTTATGAGGCCGATATCAAAGAAAAAGGTCTCAAGGCC
This sequence comes from uncultured Anaerolineales bacterium, assembly GCA_964453155.1. Lineage (GTDB taxonomy): Bacteria > Chloroflexota > Anaerolineae > Anaerolineales > UBA11858 > CAYVQU01. The sequence continues at coordinate 8,605 of CAYVQU010000088.1, forward strand.
GTTTCGCTGGGAAATAAAATTGCCGGACGGGATGAACACGGCCTGGCAAGCATCGCACCCGAAATCATTGAAAATGCCGCGGATCAGGCAATCGAATTACTCACAAACACGACTCTCCGGCAGGAAACCGTCGACCATAATTACAGAATTGGTAAGAAACATTTTTCAATGGATGCGTTGCATATTTATATCGAGCAATTGATGCAGGGTTTTGAGTAACCAAGTGACCAGGAATCAGGGACGAGGTGATTGGGTGTTGTTGGAAACGGAGCGACTGATCCTGCGCCGATTTCAGGCTGAAGATTTGGATCATATCTATAAACTGGATAATGATCCAGAAGTGATGCGATATATCAACGCTGGCATTCCAACCCCCCGAGAAGTAATTGCAGAACAAATCTTCCCAGGGTTCGTCGAATATGATGATAACTATCCTGGTTTTGGATTTTGGGTCGTTGAAGAGAAAGAGGCAGGACAATTTTTGGGATGGATTAGTTTGCGACCGATGGGTTCCGAACCAGATGAAGTCACCTTAGGTTTCCGACTGCGGAAAGTATCCTGGGGACGAGGGATCGCTGCCGAGGGAGCACAAGCCCTAATCAAAAAGGGATTCACCGAAATGGGTGTCCGCCGGGTAGTCGCCACGACTTATGAGAAAAATCTGGCCTCCCAGCGAGTACTAGAAAAACTTGGAATGCAACTGGGACGACAGTTCAGATATACGCCGGAAGATATTCTTAAATCGGATACGCACTATAATGACTCCCTGGAAGTTTGGGATGGTTACGATCTCGAGTTTGGTTTAGATAAAACAGATTGGGAACGGAGAAACCGGCATGGATAATTTGGAACGCGTTCTATTAGACCATTGCGCCTTCATTTATGGTGAAAGCCAAGCAGAGCATGTTCGTCAACGGATTTTAGACCGATTGGAAAAATTTCGGGCCGCGCATCCGCAGTTGGCGGCAACCTCCCCGAAATCCCGCGTGGATGAGACCGATGCAATCCTGATAACTTATGGTGATATGGTCCAAACCACGGGTCAGAACCCCCTCCAAACCTTGGCTTCCTTCTTCAAAAAAACTGTTGGTGAGGCCATTAGCACCATCCATATCCTGCCCTTTTGTCCCTATTCATCCGATGATGGCTTTTCAGTGATTGATTACCATCAAATCAACCCAGATCTGGGGGAATGGAACGACATCACCGCTTTAGGTCAAAACTTCCGCCTGATGTTCGACGCGGTGGTTAACCATATTTCGGCCCAGAGTGATTGGTTTCAGGGGTTTTTGGCGGGTAAGCCGCAGTATCAAGATTATTTCTATACTGTGACCGATAATTTTGACACCAGCAACGTTTTTCGCCCGCGGACCCTCCCCCTGCTGACCGAATTTGAAACCCCGATTGGTAAAAAGAAAGTTTGGACCACATTTAGCGCCGATCAAATTGATCTAAATTACGAGTCGCCAGATATTTTATTAGAAGTCATCGCGGTGCTGTTGAAATATGTCGCTGAGGGGGCCGAATTTATTCGTCTGGACGCGATTGCCTTCATCTGGAAGGAATCCGGCACCCGCTGTCTCCATCAACCTGAATGCCATCGTATCATCCAATTGCTGCGGACAGCTTTAGATTGGGTGGCCCCCCAGGTATCCATCATCACCGAGACCAATGTACCCCACGACGAAAACATCTCCTACTTTGGGGATGGCTACAATGAAGCTCAGATGGTCTACAACTTCACTTTGCCGCCGCTGACATTAAATGCCATCCACACCGGCAATGCGGAAACCATCTCTGCCTGGGCTAAAACCCTGGATAACCCCTCCAATCAGACCACATTTTTCAACTTCCTGGCCTCGCATGACGGTGTCGGGCTGATGCCGGTGCGCGGGATTTTGCCTGAGACCGAGATCGCTAAGATGGCCCAACGGACCGAGGCTTTGGGCGGGTTTGTCTCCTACAAAAACAATCCCGACGGCTCCCAGATGGCCTATGAGATGAACATCAACTATCTGGATGCGTTGAGTGATCCGGCTAATCCTGAGGAAAGCCACCCATTCAAGGCCCAACGCTTCCTGTGTTCGCAGGCCATCATGTTGGCATTACGCGGCGTGCCGGGGATATATTTCCACAGCTTGTTTGGCTCCCAGAATTGGAATGAAGGGGTAGAGATCACCGGCAGGAACCGGACCATCAATCGAGAAAAACTCGATCTGGATCGACTGGAAAATGAGTTGGCTGAGACTGGTTCAATACGACAACTCGTGTTTAGTGGCTATCTGCGAATGTTGGCTGTTCGACAGGGAAATTCGGCTTTCCATCCCAACGGCGGCCAAAAGGTTTTGGACCCCCATCCGGCAATCTTTGCAATCTTACGAACCTCACCGGATGGGCAAAATAGAGTTTTGTGTTTGCACAATGTTTCTTCAACTTCAGTAGAGATCACGGATTTGCAGTTTGCTGCTGATGGAGAAATCACCGACCTAATCAGTGGGGAGAGATTGGAGTTTGGAGATTCTGGCTTGAATATCGAAGTCGCACCTTATCAAATTTTGTGGTTGAGGGCAGCATGAAACCAGAAGCTTTCTTGACCCAATCGCTTCATGAAAATCCCCAGGCTGAACAAATTACCCGCATCCTGGCGGCCGCCATAAACGCAGTTGACCCCGGCAGAGCCGTACGACGCTATCTCTCAAGAGACCAAAACACTCTCATAATTGGCACGGAAGCTTACAATCTTACCGCAATCGACCGCGTCTTCGTCATCGGTTTTGGCAAAGCCAGCGTACCAATGGCGGAGGCTGCTGCTTCGGTGCTATGGGAGCGGATTTCGGCGGGAATCATCGTCACCAAAGGGGGAGGGGAGCAAGGGGGCAAAGGTGGGGGAGGTTATTCACAATTCACAATTAATTATTCGTCCCATCCGGTTCCCGATGAACGCGGCGTACACGTGGCCGGAGATATTATTGAGTTACTCGCGACCACAACCGATAATGATCTGGTGATCTGCCTGATCTCGGGGGGTGGTTCGGCACTGTTGACTTCACCCGCACCAGGAATTTCGCTGGATGATATTCAAGCGCTGACCAAAGCACTGCTGGGCTGTGGGGCGACGATTAATGAGGTCAATACGCTCCGGAAACATCTCTCACAGGTCAAGGGCGGGCAACTGGCTCGCTGGGCCGCACCCGCTCAGATGGCCACCCTGATCCTGTCAGACGTGATTGGGGATCCATTGGATGTAATCGCTTCAGGTCCGACAGTACCGGATTCATCTACGTTTCAAGATTGTTGGCAGATTTTGGAAATGTATCAGCTGACAGAGGGAATTCCAGCGAAAATACGAGAGCATCTACAAGCGGGTTTAGATGATGATATCGCCGACACACCAAAAATGGGCGATCCCATCTTTGAGAAGGCGCATAACATCATCGTGGGGAATAATCTACAAGCCGCGCAGGCGGCCATATCGCAGGCCCAGGTAGAGGGCTTCAACACCCTGCTGCTAACCACTTCGCTCCAGGGGGAGGCCAAGATCATTGGGCAGACGATGGCGGCGATTGCAGCGCAGGTGGTGGCGACGGGTGATCCGATCCCGCGGCCGGCGTGCATTGTAGCGGGGGGTGAGACGACGGTGACGATCCGGGGGCAGGGGTTAGGGGGCCGGAATCAGGAATTGGCGTTGGGGGCAGTAGAAGGGATTGCCGGATTAGAAGATATCATCATCATCGCGCTGGCGACGGACGGGGATGACGGGCCAACGGATGCCGCGGGGGCCGTGGTCACGGGGGAAACTTTGGACCGGGCAACGCTAGCTGGCCTAAATCCCATTGAATTTTTATCCAGGAATGATGCCTACAATTTCTTTGATCCCCTGGGAGATTTGCTCAAACCGGGAATGACCGGGACCAATGTCTGCGATCTAACCTTCATTTTCGCATATTAGCCCGTCTCTTCATCCTGAGCCTGTCGAAGGGCCACTCCACACAGATTTTACATCCTTTTTACACCCTCTTCGAAACTTCTTCATAAATCATCTCTATAATCCCTTTATGAGGTGAACTATGACGAAGAAATTCCAAACTCCCAATATCTCGCGCCGAGAGGTTTTGCGCCTGGGCAGTCTGGCTGCGGCCAGTTCTGCGCTGGCTTCCTGTTCGTCCGCCCGCGAGATTATCGATCAATTTACTCAGAAAGGCCCATCATCTGCAAACACCCCGACTGCCGCCGCAACCAGAACACCTATTTCAGAAATGGATGCCGCCACCCCCACAACTCAGCCAATTCAACCGACTCCGGTTACTGAAGACGCGCTCATTCTGCATACATTGCAGCGGATGAGTTTTGGAGTAACTTCCATCGAGCTTGAACATGCCAAATCAATCGGTCTGGCGGCATTTGTAGAAGAACAGCTTGATCCGGAAGCCCTGGACAATCGCAAACTTGAAAAACAGATCGGGGAAATGGAGGTCATGAAGAGCACGCCAACCGAACTGTTTCAATCGGATCAACGCGGGCGATTGGTTGGCGAATTCACTCTCGCAACCATTCTGCGGCAGTTACACAGTCCGCGGCAGTTGTATGAAATGACGGTCGATTTTTGGACTAATCATTTCAATATATATCTACTGGGCGGGGTAACTGGGCTACTCAAAATCTTCGACGACCGGGATGTAATCCGACCTTATGCCCTGGAAACTTTCCCGGAGTTACTGCAAGCGTCAGCCCACAGCCCGGCAATGCTGACCTACCTTGATCAAGCCCAGAGCACGCGCCAGGCGCCGAACGAAAACTATGCCCGGGAGCTATTAGAATTACATACGGTTGGCGTTGATGGGGGTTATTCACATGACGACATTCTCGAATTAGCGCGGGTCCTGACCGGTTGGTCGGTCACCGGAAGACGGGAGGTATAAGCTGGTCTGGAAGCTGGGCAATTTATCTTTAGAGACCGCCTTCATGACACCGGAGAAAAAACGGTCTTAGGTTTTAATATCCCAGCAGGGAGCGGTTTATCTGGGGGTGAGGATTTTCTGGATTTTTTGGCTTCCCACCCCAAAACTAGTCAATTTATCGCCCAAAAAATGGCCACCCGCTTTGTCGCCGATGCCCCTCCCCAACCCATCGTCAATTCCCTCGCGGAGACATTCCAGTCCACCAATGGTGATATCCGCGCAATGCTCCGAACGCTAATTTTCTCTGATGAATTTGCAGCCAGCCGAGGGCAAAAGATCAAGCGGCCATTGGAATTTTTTATCTCCGTTTTGCGGGTCACAGGAGCCGAAATAAATTCCCAGCGCGGACGATTACGCGATTTAACGACCGCACTTAAGCTGTTGGGGCAAGTTCCCTTTCAATGGTCGCCCCCAAATGGCTATCCCGATTTTGCAGGTTGGTGGCTGACAACCAGCGGGATGTTGAACCGTTGGAATTTTGCGATGCTGACAACTACCGGGGGATTGCGGAATGTGACTGTACCGTTTAGCCGTTTGACTAGCGCCGCTGACTCGCCTGCCGATGTGGTGGACGTACTCAGCTTGGCTTTTTTGGGAGAACCCCTGCCCACAGATGCCCGCGACATATTGGTTTCTTATGTTTCCGACGGAAATCTAGACGAAACTGTCCCGGCTGTGGCTGGTTTGATATTGGGAAGTCCATATTTTCAAGTGCGCTAGCAATCGATTATAGGTTGAAGGTTGAAATCTAAAGACCAGACTATGAGGTAATTTTTATGAATACGAAAACAGTTTCGAGACGAGATTTTTTGAAATTAGGGGCGGGGGGAGTGGCAGCCTGGGCGGTTGGACTCCCGAGTTGGACACCTCGAATGACATTTGCTCCCGAGGGCGAGGGGGTACCCGGTGACACCTTAATTTGTATTTTTCTCCGCGGGGCTTTAGATGGGTTGAATACCATCATCCCCCAATTTGACGCCGATTATTATCGCGAGCGCCCCTCACTGGCAATCCCTGAAAGTATCAGTGGTGATGAAACGACGGCCATCGATTTGGACGGAAATTTTGGTTTCAACCCGGCGCTCCGACCGTTGCTGGATATTTGGGAGGCCGGATCATTGGCCGTCGTTCATGCAGTCGGCTCACCCGACCCTACTCATTCTCACTTCGATGCCATGGATTATATGGAACGCGGTACCCCCGGTGAAAAATCACTCGCCACTGGTTGGATTGGACGCCATTTACAAACCGCTCCTTGGCACAACGATTCACCATTCCGCGCAGTAGGGATGGGTGGGATCATGCCAGCCTCGTTACGGGGTCCGATATCAGTGACGACGCTTCAATCCATCGCTGATTTTCATCTCCAAGGAAAAACATCAGATTTAGCCCAACTGCAACATACCCTTTCAGCTTTGTATTCTCTGGAGGGCGGTTTAGCAATGGAAGCTCAAGCGACTATCCAAGCGGTGGATGTGTTGGCACAAGTTGATGTCAGCAACTATGAACCTGCCAATGGGGCCATATATCCTGAGGGTGAGTTTGGCTTGGGGTTGATGCAAATCGCGCAGTTAATTAAGACCGAAGTGGGTTTAGAGGTAGCCTGTGTGGATTTGGGGGGATTCGACACGCATGTTGATCAAGCCGGTCGCCTGGCGGGATTATTGACCGATATTGGAGCCGGTTTGGGGGCCTTCTTCAATGATCTAGAAGGGTCCGGCAAACCCTATACAGTGGTGACGATGAGTGAGTTTGGCCGTCGATTAGCCGAAAATGGCAACGCGGGAACCGATCACGGGCACGGTGGGGTGATGTTTGCCTTTGGTCCCGGGGTAAATGGGGGGCAGGTCTATGCCGATTGGCCGGGTCTGGCCCTCGATAAATTGTATGGGCCCGGAGATTTGGAAGTCACTATCGATTATCGCGAGATTTTGGGTGAAATAATTGCTTCGCGATTAAAAAATCCAGAAAATGTTGCCAGCATCTTTCCTAATTTTGAATTCAATCCTAGGGGTATTTTCAAAGCTGGATAAGCTTTTTTGGACGCTAATCGGCATAAAATTTAACAAAAATCAGGAGAGAATCTCCGCGCGCGCTGCGTCTCTGCGGTGTTCAACCATCTGTTGACAATTTCAAAATTATCATAGACTCCCGGTTTTCTGCTGATTTAAACGATTAAATTTAGCTTCGGTTTTGGGGATGAAAGTGAATAATCAGCAAGTGATATGGAATAGACCGATTACCTTGCCCTCGGTCGAATTCCACAATTTCAGGGCTTTCGAAGTAGCTAAGATTTCTACCCCAATACCTTTCTCGCTGAAAAAATCAGCCGCTTCGGGGTTAAGGTGTATCCGATTGAACATTCCCCCGCCCACAATCAGGCGTTCCGCAGCAGCTTCATAAACATATTCTGCTTCAGCCAGGGATATTGTGTGGGAGGTTCCGTAAATTTCTTTGGAAAGCCTTTTGTTACGCTTACGAATCTGGCCATCAAGACCGATTATGACATCGTTGGTATATTTTTGCCCCTCAATCGTAATGGATCCAAACGAAGTTGACTGAATTCCTGGAGTCATCGCATTCTCCTACCAAATTGAAGCTTTGATTTTCATTGTACCAAACTCAAATCCAGCACTTGGGGGTCATGTTACAATCAAAATACGGCTTTCCAAAAAAAATTAAAATCGCGATGTCCAAATTTGAACCCGCCTATCTCGCATTACTTGCATCCGGTGAACTTAAAAAACGGGTGACCGTGGCGTACCAACGGCTGACAGCCTGCAATATTTGCGCGCTGAATTGCGGGGTAGATCGCCGATCTGGGGAAATGGGAACGTGTAATACCGGGGAACTCGCCAAAGTCAGCAGCTATGGTCCGCATTTGGGGGAGGAAGATCCATTACGGGGCCGGCGCGGATCCGGAACAATTTTCTTTTCCCGGTGTAATTTACGCTGCCAATATTGTCAGAACCACGACATTTCTCAAGCCGAGGCTGGTTATGAGATGGGGGCCGAAGAATTGGCCGCGATCATGATCGATTTACAAACGCGGGGCTGCCATAATATCAATTTTGTCTCTCCGAGTCATGTGGTGCCCCAAATTTTGGCTGGAGTCTGGGTTGCAGCCCAAGCTGGACTGGAAATTCCCCTGGTTTACAACACCGGGGGATATGACTCACTCGAAACCCTAAATTTATTGGACGGCATCGTGGATATCTACATGCCGGATATGAAATATGCTGACCCCGAAATTGCGCAGCGATACTCAAAAATTCCAGATTATCCAGTTGTAAATCAGGCCGCCGTTAAAGAAATGCATCGTCAAGTGGGAGATTTACAACTCGATAGCCGCGGGATTGCGACTCGCGGCCTGCTCATTCGTCATCTCGTTCTGCCAGATAATTTAGCGGGTACCGGTCAGATCGTTAAATTCCTTGCAGAAGAGATTTCGCCCCAAACTTATCTTAATTTGATGGATCAATACCGCCCAGCCTACCGCGCCCATCATTATCCCGAACTTGGTCGACGGATCACCTCACAAGAATACGCGGCGGCTGTTCAAGCGGCCGGAAAAGTGGGATTAAGCCGATTAGATCAGCGGCGTTCGGGGCTGACATGGATGCAAAATCGCTGACGAATGTTCACAAAAATTCGTTTGAAATCTAACGATTTTCAGTTCATGTCAAAACGCCGCCGATTTCTCCGTTTTTTATTATTCGGCGTCATAACATTTTTAGTCCTATTCATCATCATTGATGTCAGTCTGGCCTGGATTTTTGTGGGTGGAATAGCTTATCCAAAATGCTCAACGCCCCAACCAATGCCCAACATTTCCTTTGAAGAACATTGGTTGCCAACCGCAGATGGGGCAGAAATTCGAATTTGGTATTATCCGGCGAAAAATGGAGCCGCAATTCTGGTTTTTGGTGGGGTGACTGGCTCCCTTGGAGAAAGTATTCCCCCAGTTAGGGCGTTATTACACCGAGGCTATGGAATTGTTCAGGTGGACACGCGCGCTTGTGCCAATCCGAGACGAGCGATTACTCTGGGGGGAAACGAATTATATGATGCTGAGGCCGCGTTAGCATTTCTAGCCCAGCAAGAAGAGGTTGACCCAGAGAGGATTGGGGCCATGGGGTTTTCAATGGGCGGGGCAACTGCAATTCGTTTGGCCGCGCGGCACCCTGAAATTCAGGGAGTGGTGCGAGATGGGGGTTTTTCCAATTTGGGACAACTGCTCACGCCGAAAACGGATTCAAACCCGCTCGACAAAATATTTGCAACAACGGTTCGGGTGATTTTCCAAATTCGAACAGGCATAAATCCCAAAGTCATCAGTCCTATAGATGACTTACCAGCCATCAAGCCCCGGCCGGTATATTTTGTCTATGGCGAATTTGAAGCAGAATATGGATTGGAGCAATTTGAAGCCGCCTCTGAACCCAAAGAATTGTGGATTGTGCCCCTGGCAGGTCATGGCCGCAATCATATTATCAATCCAGGTAGATATGAAGCTTACTTGATGGAATTTTTTGAATTGAGTTTGTTGAAATAGTGCAACTGAACCCCAAATTAACCGTATACAGATTCGTAATCCAACCAATTTATATTTAGGAGTGAGTTGAGTATGAACCCCGCAATTCAAAATTTCATTGAGCAGAAGAAAATCGCTGTCGTGGGTGCCTCACGACAGGGCAAAAAGTTTGGCAATATGGCCGCCAAAGAACTTATTGACCGGGGATATGAAGTTTTTTTCATTCACCCTGAAGTAGATGAAATCGAGGGGATAAAAACTTACCAATCTCTGACGGCGGTGAAAGATTTGGCTGAAACGGTTTGGATTAACGTCCCCGCAGATAAAGGTGCAGCGGTGTTAGCGGATGCCGCCAAAGCCGGCTTTTCCCAGGTTTGGCTGCAACAAGGGGCTGATTCCCCCGAATTAAAGGAATTAGGATCTGAATTAGATTTGGAATTGATCACCGGGAAATGCATTTTGATGTATGCCGAACCCGTCGGCTCATTTCATAAATTTCATCAAGTGATCTGGAAAATGATTGGACAATATTAACACTCCAACTTTGTGCAAATTTCGGTTTTTACTGGGTTCAATATCCGGAAGATAACCAATATTTGCTCAGGTGTGGTGGTTAATTATCTTTTCTAATTTTTAAGGCCAAACCGCCACACACTTACACCCAAGTATCAATTACCGGCGAGTTAACAAAGACACAGTTCCGCCCCCCTTCTTTCGCGGCATAAAGCGCGACATCAGCTTGTTCTAGTAAAGTATCCAGACTCGAAAACGCTTCATTCAGAGCAGCCACCCCCATACTCAAAGTTATGTTTAGGGGGCCAAATTTGGTCGATATCATCGTTTGTTCAACATGTACCCGGAGTCTATCTGCGGTTGATTTGGCAACTGCCAGAGTAGTTTCAGGCAGGATTATGGCAAATTCATCACCGCCATAACGGCCAATAATATCAAACTCACGAATTTTCTGCTGGCACGACAAAATTACTCCCCGCAAAATTTGATCACCGACCGCGTGGCCATAAGTATCATTGATGTGCTTAAAATGATCTACATCGAACATAATCGCTGAAAGGGGGCGTCCAAATCGCTTTGCCCGTTGGATTTCGCGATTGCCCAGGTGAAATATTTGCCTCCGATTTGCAACGCCGGTTAAATCATCCGTAATTGCCAACCGTTGCACATCCCCAAAAAGACGGGCGTTTTTTACTGCAATTGCTGCCTGTTTGGCAAACATTTTTAGCAATTCCAGATCAGAATTTCGAAACCGAACCTCGGGTTCGCCTCCCAGAACACCAATTGAACCCAGTAGCTCATCCCCAACGATCAGAGGTGCTGCCATGGCAGCTTTCCAAGTAACATTACAGTATTGGGGAGATCGTCCGCTCCAAGATTGATAATCAGAGATAATCATTGCCTCTTTCGTACTGGCAACTTGCCCCATAGCCCCCTCGCCTAATTCCTGGCGAATTCCGGTATAGTCTTCACTCATTCCAATACTAACAACGATTTCAGTTTCCTTGGTAATTGGATCAAACAAACCCAAATCGCCACCGGTAACCCCGAGTAACTCAACAGCCCGATTTAGAATCGATTCAAGTAATTTGGGTAATTCCAGCTCAGATGATATATCATTAATAGTCGCATTCAGGGCGTTCAACTCGGCAAAGCGATGCCAGGCTTCGGCATACAAACGTGCATTTTCTAGGGCAATTGCAGCCTGATTAGCAAATGTTTGTGCTAGTCCAATATCTTCAAAATGATAAGATCCCGCGGTATGGCTATCTACGGTTAAACAGCCAATAACTTTGCCTCTACCAATCAATGGGATTCCCATCCATCCTTGAATATTGAAGCTATTTCCCCAAGACTGAAAATGTTCATTCTTCTGGGCGTTTTCTATTAAGATCGGCTTCCCAGTAGTGTAGATTTTTTCAAACAGGATATCGCCCACCAGCGGATATTCATTGCCAATTACTGCCTCTAAATTTCGAAAACCACGAGCAGCAACCGCGCATAAATTTTGTTCATCGATTAAAAAGAGAGTAGCACTATCATATGGAATAACTTTCTCGAGATGGATTAATATGCGGTTGAGAATCTGATTGCGATTGAGATTGGTTGTTAAAGCTGCAAGAGTCTCACGGAGGGTTTCGGATTCTCTTCGTCGTTGGGCTTCTGTTTCTAGTAATTGCGCCTGTTTAATCGCGACAGCCAACGAATCAGCCACTTCCACAGCAATTTCAACAATTTCAGTTAAGAACTCCCCTGGTATTTTTTTTCCAAAATTTATCGAGCCAATTAATTTGTCATGCGATATCAACGGAACCATGAAATAGGCCCGAATCTTTCGAATCAGCATCAATTTCTCTAGACGGGAGGGATTATCGACAGTGGTTAAGTCTTCTTGATAGTAAATTTTTCCCTGTTGGAGCATTTCCAATTTTGTCACCCATTTTAACGGGAGCGTATTGGCTCGAAAGGGTTTTGTATCTTCATCTAAACGGATCGCCAGGATGTGGGCCTCAGAACGGACGTAATCGAAGAGAAATATACTCGTCTGCTGATCCGGTGATAATTGCCATAAATGCTCCAATACAGCCTGGCCAATAGCCTCTGAAGATTCTGCAGCTAAGATGGCCTGATCAACTGCACGTTGAGTACGGAGCCGCTCTGCATAGCGCCGGTTAACCTGTTCTGATTGCTCCAGTGCAGCCATTTCAGTTTGAATTTCACTGGTTCGTTGTTCAACCCCAGCAGCCATCCGTATTTGCCGGGAGGTCAACAGGTAGGTCAACCAAGCAAACAAGACCCCGCGGGGGGGGGGGGGGGGGGGGGGGGGGGGGGGGGGGGGGGGGGGGGGG
>CAYVQU010000089.1:0-20645 GCA_964453155.1 uncultured Anaerolineales bacterium
GTATTCATGCTGTTAATGTACACCCTTCACCACCATAATCGGCGAAGGTATTGGCTTTGAAAAGAATTTTTTTTTCATCGGATCCCATCCACCAATCTGTTCAAATACCGGCGGAGTGCTACCTCAAGAAACACATTCCACACACCTATGAAGATCAGGAAGGATGGCCTGTCAATCAACAAATACCAATCTCACTCACTTTTACGCCCCAACAATAAACTGATCAAAAACAATTTGTCCATTACTGCAATGATGATAATTCATCCGACAAAGGTGTTCATTTATGAAAGAAATAATTTACAATCGAATTGAAAAGTACCGCGGAGACCGTGGTCGGCTGTTGGATATGCTAATTGATATTCAGGAAACGTATCTGCACATTCCAGCGGAAGCTGTCACGATCCTGGCCGACCAACTAGGCATCTCTAAAGTTGATGTTGAACAATGTATCAGCTTTTATCATTTCCTAACAGAAGAACCAGTAGGGAAATATGCCGTTTATCTCAATGACAGCGCCGTTGCTCAGATGAAGGGCCGGGCCGAGGTGGTAGCCGCGTTTGAGGCCGAAGCCGGTATTTCATTCAACTCCGTCACGCCAGATGGGTTGATCGGGCTGTGGGAAACCGCCGATATTGGGATGAATGATCAGGAACCGGCCGCCATCATCAATGGGGCCGTGTTTACGAAGCTGACCCCCAAAAAGGTTCAAAATCTTGTTGCTGGAATGAAAGCCGAGAAAGATATCACGGCTCTCGTTGCGGAAACTGGTGAGGAGATCATCGGCCCCAAACTTATGCGGAGCATGGTCCAGCCGAATATCCGCCAAAGGGGGGCTATTATCATCTACGAAGACTACGAATTCGGCCGGGCCTTGGAAAAAGCCATCGCCCAAACCCCCGAAGAAGTCATTGCAGAAATCAAAAGCTCAAACTTACGTGGGCGCGGCGGGGCCGGTTTTCCTGCGGGACTTAAATGGGACTTCTGCCGCCAATCGAACAACGGTGAAGCTTATATCATTTGTAATGCCGATGAAGGCGAACCAGGCACGTTCAAAGACCGGGTCTTGCTCTCTGAATTACCCCAAATGGTCTTCGAGGGCATGATCATTGCCGGTTACGCCGTGGGCGCCAGGCAAGGCATTGTTTACCTGCGCTACGAATATCGCTATATGCTCGCTTATCTCGAGATTATCCTCCAAGAAATGCGCGCGCTGAACCAACTCGGCAATAATATTGCCGGGAAAAAAGGTTTTGATTTCGACATTCGCATTCAACTTGGAGCCGGGTCCTATGTTTGCGGAGCTGAATCGGCCCTGATCGAATCCCTCGAAGGCAAGCGCGGCGAGCCTCGCAACCGACCACCATTCCCGGTGCAGAAAGGCTATCGCGATATGCCCACCGTGGTCAACAACGTAGAAACTCTCTGCAAAGCGGTGAGTGTGATCGACAATGGGGCCGATTGGTTCCGATCTTTTGGCACTGGCGAATCATCCGGCACCAAACTGCTCAGCATTTCTGGTGATTGCAAGCGCCCCGGAATTTTCGAGGTGGAATGGGGCGTTACGGTCAGTGCCTTGCTGAGACGAGTAGGTGCGACCGATGTCCAGGCCGTCCAGATCGGCGGGCCTTCGGGAACCTGTATCGATCCTTCCCAATTTGATCGCCAGATCGCTTTTGAAGATCTGCCCACCGGTGGGGCCATGATCATCATCGGGGAAGAACGCGATCTACTCAAAGATTTTATTCTGAACTATATGGATTTCTTTATCGAGGAATCGTGTAGCTCCTGTGCACCCTGCCGCGCCCTGACCGTCATATTGCGCAACAAACTACTTAAGATTTTGGATGGAAAAGGCACCAAGAAAGACATCGACGAACTTTATACCTGGGCGAACTATGATCGGGCTGCCAATCGCTGTGGGTTGGGGCAAACCGCTGCCAATCCGATTATTACCACCATCGAAAATTTCCGCAGTCTTTACGAAGATCTCGTTCAAACGGATGAAGAGTATGTCTCTACCTTCGATATGGAACAGGCAGTAGCAGAATCCTGCGAAGTCGTTGGTCGGGTTCCGAATTTAGTCCACTAGCGCGACCGAAATGAGTTGAAATAAAAACGATGAAAACTAACGAAAAACTAACTTTCGAAATCGACGGAAAACCCTGCTACGCTCAACCCGGCCAATCGGTGATTGATGCCGCCAAAGAAAATGGGGTCTATATCCCCGCTCTCTGCCATTTTGAAGGCCTAAATCCGGCCGGTTCGTGCCGTATTTGTAATGTCAAGGTCAATGGTCGCAATATGACGGCCTGCACCACCCCGGTGGCAGATGGAATGGTGATCGAAAACGCCACGCCCGAACTCGATGAGCTGCGCCAGGCCATCATCGAAGTTTTATTTGTTTCTGGCAACCACTTCTGCCCATCCTGCGAAAAGAGCGGGAACTGTGAGCTCCAAGCCCTGGCCTATCGCTACCAGATGATGGTACCGCGCTTCCCTTATGAATTCCCGGTTAAGGGCGTCGAGGCGCGCGGCAACCATATTTTCCATGACCGCAATCGCTGTGTCATGTGCAAACGTTGTATTCGGTCGGTCACAAAAGATGGCAAAAATGTATTTTCCTACCGGGGGCGGGGAGGAGACCACCTGCAAGTTGCGATCGATATTGATCTGGCAGCCCAACTCACAGAAACCGAGGCCCAAGAAGCGATGGATATCTGCCCGGTGGGTGCCATCCTAAAGAAAGAACAAGGCTACCAAGTGCCGATTGGGGAACGAAAGTTCGATAAAGCACCCATTGGCAGTGAAATTGAAACCAACAACGGAAATAGGAATTAATACGATGAGTAAACCAGTATTAGCCACGACCTCACTGGCCGGATGCTTTGGATGCCACATGTCCGTCTTGGATATTGACGAACGCATTCTGGAATTAATCGAATTGGTTGAATTCAACAAGTCCCCGGTAGATGACATCAAAACCTTCACCAAGCAGTGTGATATCGGCTTGATCGAAGGGGGATGCTGCAACAGCGAGAATATCGAAGTGTTGAAGGATTTCCGCAAAAACTGCAAAATCCTGGTTGCAGTCGGTGAATGCGCCATTATGGGGGGCCTGCCCGCCCTGCGGAATGGCATACCGATCCAAGAATGCCTGGAAGAAGCCTATCTCAATGGTCCCACCGTCGGCGAGAACACCGAAAAGATCATGCCCAATGATGACGAACTGCCGATGCTTCTGGATAAGGTTTACCCCTGCCATGAAATCGTCAAGATCGACTATTACCTACCGGGCTGCCCCCCCACCGCGGACCTGATCTGGAACGCCCTGGTGGCTCTGGTCACTGGTGATGAATTGAGCTTACCATACGAAGTTGTTAAATTTGACTAAGTGTTTGGCGGTTTGCGCTTTGAAAAAGACTGGCAAAATTGACCGCCAATCCTTAGTTGAAGAAAACTTATCAGGATACAAAATATGCCTAAGAAAATTACGATTGAACCAGTAACCCGCGTTGAAGGTCACGGTAAAGTGACCATCCACCTTGATGACCAGCAGAATGTCGATTACACCCGGTTCCACATTGTGGAATTTCGGGGATTTGAGCGCTTTGTTCAGGGCCGCCCCTATTGGGAGGCCCCGGTATTGGTCCAGCGTCTGTGCGGTATCTGCCCGGTCAGCCATCACCTGGCCGCGGCCAAAGCCCTAGACGTCATTGTTGGCGCGGGGACTGGTGAGGGTCTGACGCCCACCGGTGAGAAAATGCGCCGCCTGATGCACTACGGGCAAATGTTCCAGTCGCACGCCTTGCATTTCTTCCACCTGGTTTCCCCTGACCTGCTCTTCGGCATCGATGCTGACCCTGCGATTCGCAATGTGATCGGAGTCGCTCTCGAGCATAAAGAACTAGCCGTCCAGGGTGTGATGATGCGCAAGTTCGGCCAGGAGATTATTCGGGCCACGGCGGGCAAGAAAATCCACGGCACCGGCGCCATCCCTGGCGGGATCAACAAGCATCTCAACCCCGAAGACAAAGAATCCTTCCTGAACGGCGCGGACCCCCTCAATATCGACCAAATGATCGCCTGGTCGCAGGGCGTCCTGGAATTCTTCAAAGATTACTACACCAAGAATCAGGATTTCATCGACAACTTCGCCGCCTTCCCCTCCAACCACTTGAGTCTGGTTCGCAAAGATGGGGCCCTAGACCTGTATCACGGCGTTTTGCGGGCGGTTGATACCGAGGGCAACAAAATTCTCGACGATGTCGATTACCAGGATTATGAACAGTATATTGAAGAAGAAGTTCGCTCCTGGAGCTACATGAAGTTCCCCTATCTTAAGCACTTGGGCACAGAAAAAGGCTGGTACCGCGTCGGTCCGTTGGCCCGGTTGAACACTTGCGATTTCATCCCCACGCCCCTGGCCCAGGCCGAGTTCGAAGCCTTCAAAGCCGCCACCCACGGCAAACCGAACAACCACTGCCTGCACTACCACTATGCCCGCTTGATCGAAACCCTGCACTCCGCCGAGGTTATCCGCGATCTATTGAATGATCCCGATCTAATGGCAGGTGACCGGGTCACTACCGGCACCAAAGTGAACAAAGGCATCGGCTTAATTGAGGCCCCGCGCGGCACGCTGTTCCATCACTATGAGATCAACGAGCACGACCAGATCACATTGGCCAACCTGATCGTTTCCACCACCAACAACAACGAACCCATGAACCAGTCGGTCAACCGGGTGGCTCACTCTTGGATGGACGGCCAGCCCGAGATCACCGAACCGATGATGAATGCGGTCGAAGTCGCTATTCGAGCCTATGACCCTTGTCTGAGCTGTGCCACCCACGCCCTTGGCCAAATGCCGTTGGAAGTTTCGTTGTTCGATGCCGAGAACAACCTGATAGACACGAAACGAACTTAGTCGGCTTCGATGCGAATTTTGATTTATGGCTATGGAAACCCAGGCCGTCAAGACGACGGCCTGGGTGTTGCGTTAACCAATCAAATTGAAGATTGGGTGCTCGAAAACCAACTGACGGGGTTTGAATTTGAGAATAATTATCAGTTGAATATCGAAGATGCGACCGCCATCGCTGACAAAGATTTAGTCATTTTTGCTGACGCGTCCGAAGAGGATATAGCTGATTTCTGCTTGAGCAATGTTGATGGGTCTACCAAATTGGCCTTCACCACCCACGCGGCCTCACCTGGTTATATCGTCCATCTCTGCAAAGAACTCTTTCAAAAAGAACCTCTGGTGCTCCTGCTGCATATCAAGGGTTACAAATGGGCCTTTCAGGAAGGGCTTTCAGAACGAGCCATAGAGAACCTGGATCAGGCCGTGGAATACCTAAAAACCCTACTGGCAAATCCGGAAGTGGTGATCGAATCGCAGGAAACACTTAAATTATGTTAAAAGATGGATCGTTCAACTAGATAGACTCCCCCTGAGCAGGTGTTTTTTATATGGGTGTTGGGCGCACTTAGTGTACCCAATACCCACATTTGGTTTTATGGAGCAGGTTGATATTAAAAGGTTAGGAAGATCCTGCTCTCAGCTACTTGGAGGGTACCGAAAGATACGCCCCGGTGATATAGTTTTCGAGCTGTTCGATGACAAACTCCTGTTGCGAAATGATCGCTTTGACGACATCTCCGATGGAGATGATGCCTACTAATTCGTCATCTTCAACAACCGGGAGGTGGCGAATGTGTTTACTGGTCATCAACGCCATACATTCTTCGGTTGTGTTCTCTGGTTTTACACAGATCACCCGGCGAGTCATAATTTCACTAACCGGTAGATCCTTTGATGATTTTCCCTTGAGAATAACTTTGCGGGCATAATCTCGTTCAGAGAAAACCCCGACTACTCGTAGATCATCCAGAACAACTAAAGCCCCAACGCTTTTATCCGACATAAATTTAAGCGCGTCGAAAACAGTTGTAGCGGGTGAAGTTGACCAGACTTCATTTCCCTTTTCTGAAAGGATTTGCTTTACACTCGTAGTTTTTTGCATGATTTTCTCCTTTGTCAGATTATGGGGAGTGGTTACCGTTTATAACAGTATACATTATTTTTACGATTTTCCACAGTTTTTACAGTGGTCAATTTGTCTTACCTGTCTCAAGGGTCTAATTGGTCTGAAATGGCGTAACCAAGTAGACGTTTGAGAGCAGCTAAACATCTCAGACCGCCAGACTATCTCTCACATATCTGCGCTGGTTCGTACCAGGCTGCCAGGCCTTTTTGGAGTTGATCAGCTGCTTCTTGTGGCGTCATCTCACCGTGAAGAACTCCTAAGGCCCCAATTTCCATGAGTTTGGAACCGCTGGGCAGACCTTCATTTATGGCCCAACTAACGTCGGTATCTTGGTCAGAGGCCAAAGCCTGGAACGCCTGGGCATGAGCATCTTCGAGGTGCGGTGCGGCAGTGTTCATACTAAAGAACCCTAATAACTGGTTGCCAAATAATTCGGCGGCTTCGGGAGTGGTTAACCACTCGAGAAACACCCGGGCGGCGGCCTTGTTCTTGGAGACCGTGTTCAAGCCGATGCCAAAGTCCGGGGCATAAATAACATATCCGGTTTGCCCAGCAGGGGGCGGTACCGCGATCACCGACCATTTAAAATCAGGATTGGCCTGCTGTAGATTCAATAAATCCCAAGACCCATTCATCCACATGGCAGCTTCTCCCTGCAAGAAGAGGTCCTCACTATCTGAATCCCGCAGTTCTTCGTGCCCTGCGGGTAAATAGGGTACCAGATCAGCCAGGGCCTGATAGGCGGCCACCACATGGGCATCATTGAAACAACGCGCCCCAGACATATAAGCCTCCCGCCCCTCAGCCCCGCCAATTAGGTTCGGGACGATATTCCAGAAAAGTAGCGCGCGGGCCGTCCACTGACTCCCAGAGGTGTTTGCAAAGGGGATATGGCCAGCGGCTTGAATTGCTTCGGCAGCCACCAGCAACTCTTCCCAGGTAGTGGGTAAATCGAGACCTAATTCAGCAAAGATATCTTGATTGTAGTAAATGCCCATGTAAGAGGCCATGACTGGCACAGCATAGGGGACCTGCTCGTCGTCAACCCAGGCCTGCAATGCTTCGTGACTAAAATTCTCGTGCAAACCGGGCAGATCGGTGAGTGGCTCGAGGTGATCATTTTCAATATAGCCATCGGCATAGGAGAACGCGCCGACATAATACAGATCGGGACCACCACCGCTATCGAGTTGGGCATCCAGCGAGTTGAAATAATTTAACAAGGGATCGAATTTCACCTCGATATCTGGGTGTTGCTGGTTGAAAACCGCGAGAATGCGATTCAGTGGATCGATATCATCGACGCGCCAGGATCCCAGAGTCAGCGTAACCGGCCCGGATTCAGGCTCATCTCTATCGGTATCGTCTCGAACAATTCCAGTCTCAATCGGCTGGGCTGGCTGTTGAACTGGTGACCATGAAAATGTAGAAAAATGGGAAAAAAACCAAAAACCGAGAGACAAAACTATCAAGGGGTAAATGATTTTCCCGGCCAACATATATGTGGAAACCCGGTTTGTGTTCCCGCGATCATTCTCCCAGCGAGTTATCATCGTTAGGATAATTTCCGCCACGATCATCCCATACATCACATAGAAAACGTTATCCAATGCCACGGTGTACCCGATCCCGGGGAGATCGTTCGACAATTTGATGTGGAAAAAGGCCACCGTCAGCAATGCACCCCGCCCAATGGCATTCTTGATGGCTAATTGTTCCGGTGGTAAGAAGATCGAGATATACGAAAGAATAATCACCGCCCCCAGGGGTAGCATATTCTTAAAAATGAAACTGAGTACGTCTCTTTCGATTTCGATATTGGCATTGAATTGGGAATATTCCAGACCCGTGTCAGAATCTAAAAACCGAGGGTGTCCCAGACTCCCCGCATTGGCCAGAGTATCTTGATAAAAATGAATGGCGGTTGGCTGCCATTCGCCTTCAGCATCGAACACTTCATCCTGTCGCAACTTGTCAAAAATCTCATGATTGGCTTCAGTCGCCATCCCAACCCAGTCAATGACATAAATCAAATCCTCCCGAGTCAGGTCTTCGTGTTGAAATCTAATCGCTATTTTCTGGCGATCAAAGGGATAATCGCGATAGTGGAATTCACTGTTGAATGTTGTTTTTACTCGATAAATCCGATAGGTAATACCATCAACCACCTCTTCGACAAAAACATCCTGATCTTTAAGCCGGTAATCAATTTCCGAATTGTTGAATTGAATATAATCGGCATTGATCTCACCGGCGCTGCGGAACCATACATAGAAATCGGCCGTAAAGGTTGCATCCTTTAGATCAATATCGCTGATCTCATTAAACGCCACGCTGGTATAAGCTATCGCAGTATTATGCATATAGCGATTATTGACAATCAATACCCGCCCATCTGCCAGTCGGTCCGATAAATCTGTAATCTGACGAGGTGCGTAAATGGGCTGTAACTGGTTCATGGCCGAGATCAAATAGCCATTGTGGAAAAGACCCATTGGGATTGTTTTTTCAATATCACCATTTTTATTGAAATAGATCTTGCCAGTGATGCCGTCAAGCGCGTTTTCAGGCATATTCAGCGTTTCCAAATGGTGACGAATATTAACTCGGTCGGTGGTCAGGTTATGGGGGTCCCCCTGGATATCTGCTGCTCGCAGGGCGTCAAGGGCGGTCAGGGCGGCATCATAATAGGTTGCGGCCACCCAATCTGGATTTTTCCCATAACGCTGATCAAACAAAGTGTTGAATTCTTCGGCTTGTTCCCCACCGATGTCGAACAAGAAGGGCGACAGGGCTAACAAGCCATCGGTGAAGTATCCGGGGTCAATTTGTTCTTCGGGTAAATCCCTAAATTGGTTGTTAAATTGCCCTTCGCCAAGCAAGACGGCGCCAACCAGGGGATAGCCTAAGCCCTTCCGTTTCATCTGGGTGAGGAGTTCCAGGCCTTCCTGTTCATTCACGGCTAAAAAAATGATGCCTGGATCATCATCTCGGGCTTTAAGTAATTCGATGATGATTTCATCTAGTTGGTCGGTTATATCTTGCTCGGAGGGCTGTTCAAATGCCCACTGATACTTGATCTCCCCTCCCAAACCTTGAAAAGTATTCGCGAAGGGCTCCACTAACTCCGTGGAGTTTTTTTGATTCGTGTTGTAGATGATGCTGGCTGTTTCGTGTCCTAAAACCTTAATCAGGTAATTTGCCAGAAAAACGCCCTGCGAATGATTGTTAAAAATCACCCTGAAATACCAATCATTTCCTAGTGTAACCTCATCCAAGGTAGCTGACGCTGAAATTGCAGGGAGCCCATATTCCTGATAAACCTTGCCGCCGCGCACGGCTTCAGCTCCATTCAGGTGGCCCAGAACCACCAGGGCCTGACTCTCCAGCGCGATTTGGGCTGCGACCTCGGGAGCGTAATCTGGGTCGCCCTGATCATCAAAGACCAGCAGTTCGACTTCCTTACCGTTGATGCCCCCGGCCTGGTTTATTTTGTCCAGGAGTAATTCAACCCCCTGACGCATACTTTCACCATTCGACGCCTTAGCGCCGCTCATCGGGCCAACCAGGGCAATCTGGTATGTATCTTCTTCCAGCGGTAATAGGCCAAACAAGTATAGGCTCGGTACAAACAAGGCTAAAATCAGCGCAATGAGCAGCAATAATTTAGTGGGGCGAGAAAGTCTTGGTTTCAAGGGACACCTCAGGAGAAGATTTTTGAATAACCGGTCAACAAAATTATACTCAAATCAATCCGCATTCCGAAAATTTATGAAGCTTTTATACCTTCAATTCATCACTTTTTCCAACCTGGACTATAATCTTGGAAATAGCAAATCGGACAACCACAAGCCAGGAAGGTGTGGAATGCAAATCACCAAAGCTGAAGTAACTCCTGTAGAGTTGAACCTAAAACAACCTATTCGTATGGGGCAATTACCTTCAATTACGGCCATCACCGCAATCTTCGTCCGACTAGAGACAATCGGAGGCCAATCGGCTTGGGGTTGTGGTGTCGTTCAAGAGGGAAACGATTCCCAAGCCGCGATCACTGCTGCCCAACGCGCCGCCGATTTAGTTCCCGATTTCCATCCAATTGATATTGAATATTCCCTTTCGCAGTTGGCGCCCATCTTGAAAGATTCTCGGGCGGCTTATTGCGCTTTCGACCTGGCTTTCCACGACCTGCTCGGGTTGGTTGCCGGCATGCCGCTTTTTCGTTTGTTGGGTGGTTTCCGCAACAAGATTCAGACTTCTGCCACCGTAGCTTTAGGCAGCGTTCAAGAAAGCGTCGAAATCGCGGAAATGCGGGCGGCCCAGGGCTTTAGAATGCTCAAAATCAAAGGAGGTTTAGATCCCCAAGCGGATATTCAACGGGTGCGCGCTATCCACCGCTGTTTGCCCGATCTCATTTTACGCCTCGATGCAGATGGGGGCTATCCGGTGCAAGACGCATTGGATGTGGCTCGGACCCTCGGAGACCGCCTGGACATGTTTGAACAGCCCACGGCCGCGGATGACTTAGATGGGTTGTTCCAGGTAACCCGCCATAGCCCGATCCCGGTGTTAGCCGATCAGAGTATTCGGGGACCACGATCAGCCCTCAATCTAGCCGCCCAGCATTATGCGGATGGTTTTAGCATTAAGTTAGGAGCTTGTGGGGGAATCAGTCACGCCCGGCAAATGGACGGGATCGCCCGCGCCGCCCGCTTGGTGATGAATATCAGTTGTCTGCTGGAACCCGCTTTGCTGACGGCCGCCGGACTTAGTTTCGCCCTCAGCAGCCCGAATGTGGTCTTCGCCGACTTAGATGGTTATCTGGATTTAGAAAATGACCCAACCATCCCCGGATTCAAGCTCGAAGATGGCTGGCTGGTGGCCACCGATATTCCAGGGTTTGGTTGCACAGTAGAGCTTTAATAAAGAACGGGGTTCCTGGCAGGAACTCCGTTTGTTAGTCAAAATACTCCAGTCCTGGCACACCTGATACAAGTTGGGCCACACTAACTTCCAGGTCGATATCCGGCCACCGAATCCAGGTATTATCTTTAGTCAATTGAAATTTTCCCATCTCCTGATAAGGCATTTCTGCCAACTGTGGGAACCACGCGAGAGGGATTACAAGACGCCGCCCATCTTCCAATTTCAGCCAGATATCGGTCTCATCTAACCGAACACTTTGCGCAGCAGGCACTCCCCGGATTCTGCCAAACGCCAATAACCGGAAATTCAGCCACACATATAAGAGCCCTCCAACCCCAATCAACATTTCGATGACTTCTGACAGCAGGTTGGTATAGGTGTTCAGTTTTTGATAGATATAGACATAATCCTGAATGAGATCGAGGGTGCTGAACACTGAAATCAAGCCAAACCAGGTCCACAAGATGGGGGGAACGGCGATTTTCCAGAGTATTTTGCGAGCAAAGAGCCAGATTCCAACTAGCCCCCCAACCCCAAAAGCGACGTGTAAAATCTCCGAGCGACCATGCAATCCCGAAAGGTTGTGGAAGTTAAATTCGCCCTGCACATTCCGGCCTTCAATTTTAAAGGGGGAATCGACCCGTAAAAACGTCTGCCCCCAGGAGATTTCCTCCAGCCCGATGAAGAGCAGCGCCAGCGCAAACAAAATATAAAATCCGGCGATATAGGCTGGCTCGCGCCGCTTTATGGCTCCTATCCCCAGGTTGATCCCATAAACGCCGATCAAAAACATGCTCACAAAAGTGATGATCTCGACCGGATAGTACTCATCTAACGATTGGATCGCGGCGGCCCGGGTCGCAGGCAGAGTCAGGTAAATGGTGTAAAAAATAATGATGACGATGGGGGCCAGGAGAATGGAGTATACAACTGGTTTGGAAATCTGGTAATAGGCACGGGCGCGCTGGATTTGGGATTTGAGATCAAGGTAAAGCATTCCAATTAAGACCCTTTACATAAATTCTAAAATGAAATGGGATATTACCTTAAATACAATGTTTAGGGAATGCTTCGCCCCTACTGGAATGTGATCGGCTCGATCCGCACGTTATCTGCCCCCACTAGAAGATTAATTTCAGAAATGAGTTCCGGGCTGAGGCCGGTAGTCAGGTTGGGGAACTCGAGCAAGTGACCGCGGCCGTGCTCAAAGATGTGGAAGGCGAACCGATCTACCCCAGGATGGCTGATCATGATCCCAAAAACCCGGCGCAGCAGAAGTTTGTCGCGGGCTTTGTCGCCCTTGGGCCGCAGGATCACCGTGATCATATGGAGGTCTTCAGGCGCGTCGTCCGTATGCATGGGAGGGACGATCGGCGGCAGAATTTTCTCCGGGGCGGGCGTCTCCGGTTCGGAGGCCACTGTTTCTGAAGCCACCGGAGCTGGTTCTACTACTGCAGGGGCCGGAGGTGAAGTCTGGGTCTCGATTTCTGCTTCGGTGGCTGGTTCTTCTTTTTGAGATGCGGGCTCAGGGGTCGAAGGTGGTTCGGCTATGGCTGGCGCTGCTACTTCAGCCGGTGGTTCGGCCACTGGGGAAGGCGGGGTTTCGGCCTGGACTGCGACGGGCTCAGGGGGTGCTGCTGGAACCGGTGCCGGGGTGGGACCCTCTAAGACCACGCCAAAGGCCTCACCCCACTCGGCAGGAAAAGCATCGGGGGGCGGGGGCATATCGGGGTCGTCCCACTCGTCTAAATTGGGGGATGGTTCAGCGGCCTGTTTGGGGGCAGCGAGGGGCGCCGGCTTCTCCATAGGGAGCGGAGGGGGCGTCTCAGCTTTGGGCTGGGTAGGCTGGGGCTTGGCAGCAGTCACCCGTCGGGTCGATTTTGAACTTTGCTTTTTCGGCCGGCGTGAGTATTGCTGCTCATACGAGGCCAGTGGCACGACATGGTCCAATTCCATGGTCACATGTTCGACCAACACCTTGGGTTCGGCCCCGTAGGTATCGACTTTGCCGTCGATCATGACGATGTTGTCAAACTGCAGTAGCTCTTCATATTTCGCCAGGGTCCGGGGGAAAACCACAATGTCGATGACGCCCTGGAAATCCTCGATGGCCGCGAAGGCCATTGGATCGCCCTTTTTGGTGGTATGCGGCCGAATGCGGGTAATCAACCCGGCCACCCGAACCATCTGCCCCTCGCGAGCCTCGCCCAACTCGGTAGAGGCGTGGGTGATATTCTGCTGAATAGCCTCCTGGACGGGGCTGAGCGGATGATCAGAGACATACAGGCCGATCAGATCGCGCTCCCAATTAAGCTGCTCGCGACGCCCAATGTCCATTGTGGTTTTAGGGAGTTCGATTTTATCGACCAACCCGGTTTGGGTGCCAAACAACGACATTTGGCCAGAATCCGCAGCCTTGTGATGAGACGCACTCAGAGAAACGATCCGATCCATGGCATCAAGCAGGGCCGTGCGGGGGCCATAATCGGAAAGCGCGCCGACTTTGATCAGGCACTCGAGTGAGCGTTTGCCCACTTTGCGCAGGTCAGCGCGTTCAATAAATTCGTTCAAGTCATCGAAAGGACCAGCTTCCCGGGCTGCCAAGATGACATCTACTGGTGCATGGCCCACATTTTTAACCGCCCCCAATCCAAAGCGAATGGCCGAGGTGCCAGCCTCGTTATCTTCGATGGTGAAGTCCCATTCTGAGCAATTGATATCCGGCGGGCGGACTTCGATTCCCATCCGGCGGCAATCGGCCGAATAGGTAGCGACTTTGTCCGTATTGTTTTGCTCTACGGCTAACAGGGCGGTCATATACTCGACCGGGTAATGGGCTTTGAGATAGGCCGTCTGGACCGAAATCACCCCATAATCAGCGGCGTGGCCTTTGGGGAACCCATACCGCGCAAAAGCCTCCCAATTATCGAAAATTTCGTTGGCCGCCGCCTCGGTGACGCCATTTTTGGTGGCGCCGCTGACAAAGCGGTCCCGCTGCTGGAGTAGAGCTTCTTTTTTCTTTTTGGCAACCGTCTTGCGCAAGAAATCGGCCTCGGACGCGGTGTAATCGGCCAACTGCATGGCCGTGTACATAATTTGTTCCTGATAGACAGTGATGCCGTACGTTTCTTCAAGAATCGGCTCGAGTTTAGGATGCAAATAGGTGATCTCTTCCTCGCCGTGCATCCGTTTGATATAGCTGGGGATGAAATCCATCGGACCAGGCCGGTAGAGGGCCACCATGGCGATGACTTGATCGAGGTTTTGGGGTTTCATCTCGACCAGATTACGGCGCATCCCGGCCCCTTCGACCTGGAAAACCCCCGCGGTCTCACCGCGCCCCAGGAGGGCAAAGCTTTCCGGATCATCGAGGGGGATGTTGTCGAGATTATATTCTTTTCCGTGCCGGGCTTTGATCAAATCACAGGCCCGAGCCATGATAGATAGCGTTGCCAGCCCAAGAAAATCGACCTTGAGCAGCCCCTGGTTATCGATAATCGACATCTCAAACTGCGTGACAGTCTTAACTGGGGAATCCTGAGCCGATCCGGTTGGCCGGTGCAGCGGTAGATATTCGATAACGGGTTTATCGGTGACGACGACGCCGGCGGCATGCGTCCCGGCATTGCGGACCACTCCTTCCATCCCGCGGGCCGTATCGACCAAATCTTTGATGAAGGCAGCCGAATCATAGGCTTTTTTGAAATCGGGGGCATTTTCCAGGGCCTCGTCGATCGTCATTGGGGGTAGATTGGGGATCAATTTAGCGATCTTATCGACTTCAGATAGGGGAATATCTTTAACTCGACCTACGTCTCGGATCGCCGCCCGGGCTTTCATGGTCCCAAAGGTGATGATTTGGGCCACTTTGTCATCCCCGTATTTGCGGGCGCAGTATTCCATCATCTCGGCCCGGCGGTCATCGCGAAAGTCCAGGTCGATATCAGGCATTGAAACCCGGCCAGGGTTGAGGAAACGCTCAAAAATCAGGCCGTGCTCAATCGGGTCCACCAGAGTGATAAACAGCGAGTAGGCCACAATTGACCCGGCCGCTGAACCACGAGCGTTGTACCAGATGCCGTGTTCTTTAGCGTAAACGCATAAATCCCAAACAATGATGAAGTAGGCATCAAAACCCATCGTGTGGATAATGTCGAGTTCGTATTCCAGCCGCTCCTGGATGACCTGGTCCTGCCAATGGTCGCCGTAACGGATTTTCAAGCCATCTTCGCACAGTTTGCGCAGATAGGTTTCGGCGTTGTAACCATCGGGGACGGGGAAGTCAGGTAGATGGTAGCCCTTGAAGCCCAGATCAACCTCGCAGCGCTCGGCAATCAAGACCGTATTACTGATGGCCTCGGGGACTTCCGAGAAAATCCGGGCCATTTCCGCTGGGGTGCGGAGGTAGTAGGTATCATCCGTCATCCGCATCCGATCAGGGTCGCTCAATAACTTCCCGGTCTGGACGGCCAGGAGAATATCTTGTAGTTTTGAGTCCTCCTGGTTGATGTAGTGAACATCGTTGGTGGCTACATATTTGGCCTGGTAACGCGGCCCCATCTCCAGGAGAGCTTTATTAATTGTCAGCAGTTCGGGAATGTTATGCTCCTGTAGTTCAAGGAAGAAATTATTGGGCCCAAAGACATCATAGTACCAATCCATCTTCTCGCGGGCCTGGTCTAGATTGCCATTCTGGATAGCGCGCGGAATTTCAGCCGCCATACAGCCTGAAGTCGCGATCAACCCCTCCGAGTGGGCGGCCAAAAAATCATGGTCGATGCGGGGGTAATAATAAAATCCCTCCATTTGGGCCGCAGATGCAATCTTGAGCAGATTCTGATAACCAGTCTGGTTTTCGGCCAGCAGCATCAGGTGGGACGATTTTTTGTCAAATTGCGAAATCTTGTCCTTCATCGTCCGGGCTGCCATATAAGCTTCCAACCCGATGATGGGTTTGATCCCCTCAGCTTTGGCGGCCTCGTAAAAATCGATCACCCCGAACATGGTGCCGTGATCGGTGATCGCGATCGCCGGCATCTCCAACTCCTTGGCGCGCTTAACCAGCTTCTTGATATTGCTGAAGCCATCAAGCAGCGAGTATTCGGTGTGAACGTGGAGATGCGCGAAGGACATAGTGGTCTAAAGGTCAAAAACGTCTCATTGGTCTAAAGAGTCTGACAAATTTGACCTTTCAGACCAATAAGACCACTCCGACTAATTTGACTTTTCATTATAGCACGTAGGTTCGAATTATTTTTCGCGCGGGCTTAAAGATTCTGATTTTTTAAGAGTACCAAATTGGTCTGATTTTTTCTCTAAGGAAAAGCGTTTTTGGCCTTATAATTGATTCAGACTCACTCAGATTCAGGAATCTGTTCATGCCAGATGACACCACGCACATTTTGGAGGCCCTGATCCGCGGGGATCTCGCCGCGTTGAATGAATATGCTCAACTCATAGCCAGTTTTCCCCATGATGTCGACTCACGAACCGGCACCCACTGGGTGATCCACGCCATCGACATCGGGACGCTGACCGCCATTCAGTGGATTCTAGGCCAGCAGGTGGACCTCAACTTTGTGGATCCCGATGGTTACTCCCCCCTCCACAGCGCCATCGATCTAGACACTCCCGATCGCCACAAAATTCTGAGTCTACTCCTGAAAAATGGAGCCGACCCGAATCTCCATGGCATTAACGATTGGACTCCCGCCCACCTGGCCGCTGCCCGTGATGATATCCAGGCCCTCAAAATCTTAATCGCCCACAACGCCGACCTCACCCGCAGCACCCGCAGCGACGATTACAACACCCCGCTTGAAGAAGCCCGGCTCCTAAAAAAATCCAACGCGGTTGCGTACTTGGAAAGTTTAGGGTAAGGATTATTGCTTGTAGATGGTCTGAGTTGTGAATTAAAACACAAATAATTTCCTTTACAACTTATTCAACCCAAATTACGCGAATTGAACGAATAACACGAATATTTTTATGTTAGAAAAAATCTATTCGTGCGTTCGAAACATTCACCACATTCGTGTTTTACAGGAGGAAGATCATGAAAGTAGGTATTATTGGCGCTGGTGCGGTGGGAGCCTCAACCGCATTTGCCCTCGTGATGCGCGGGGTGGCCCGCGAAATTGTACTCGTTGACTTGAATAAAGACCGGGCTCAGGCGGAGGCCGACGACATTTTGCATGCCGTGCCCTTTGCCCACCCGGTACGGGTCTCGGCTGGAGATTACTCCGATTTAAATGACAGCAAAGTGGTAATTATTACGGCCGGGGCCGCTCAAAAACCTGGCGAAACCCGGCTGGAATTATTAGCCCGCAACGCGGCTATTTTCAGGCAAATCGTGCCCGAAATTCTAAAGAACGCCCGCGATACTATTTTGCTAGTGGCCACAAACCCGGTCGACGTTCTCACCCACCTGACCGCCGACCTCGCCGACAAATATGGCATCCATCGCTCGCGCGTCATCGGCTCCGGTACCACCCTGGATACTGCGCGTTTCCGAGCTTTGCTGGGCCAACATTTGGGCATTGACCCTCCCCATGTTCACGGTTACGTTTTGGGTGAACATGGGGATTCGGAGCTGATCCCCTGGTCGCTGGTGACCATCGGCGGAGTGCCCCTGGATGAATTTTGCCGCCAATGGGATATCTGCACTGATGCCGCAGTCAAGGCCGATATCGAAGACCGGGTTCGCGAGGCCGCCTACAGCATTATTGCCGGGAAGGGGAGTACGTCCTTTGGGATTGGAAGCGCCCTCACCCGCATCGTGGAAGTCATCCTGCGGGACCAGCGCGCCCTCCTGACCGTCTGCACCCCGGTTAAGGATATTGCTGGCATTCTCAATGTGACCGTCTCACTGCCCCATCTCGTCGGTGGGCAAGGCATCCTGGATACAATTCTACTGCCCCTGGCGCTCAGTAAATCCGAGGAAAAGGCCCTCCACAACAGTGCCAAAATTGTTAAAGATGCTTATGAGAGTTTGAAAAAATAGGGACTAAACCAGACCCCAGGGGTTTCCAGAGAATGTTAGGTGATCGAAATTCACCAATAGCATCACAGCTTGGAGGTGTAAGGCTGTTTCTGAAAACCCCTGGGGTCTCCTACTTTGTGCGGTTAAACGAATTCGTTTCCGGGAAACTCTTCGCCTTACTCATCCCTAACTTCTGGAGTAACCGGTCTGACATTGCATGTCAGACCGGTTTTTTTAAAAGGGGCCTCTGTTATGATTGAAACGCAAACCGCGTTAGACCTTCCAGGTTAAGAAAACCTGGAAGGTCTTTGACACAAAGGAGTAGATCATGAAAGTAGGAATTGTAGGCGTTGGTGCGGTCGGGGCCTCGACTGCGTATGCCCTCGTTATGCGCGGCGTGGGACAAGAAATCGTGCTCATCGACCTGGATAAAGAACGCACTGAAGCCGAAGCAGCCGACATCGCCCATGCCGTGCCCTTTGCCCATCCAGCCCGGGTTTCGGCGGGTGATTATTCTGATCTCAAGGGCAGCAAGGTCGTTGTCATCGCCGCGGGGACAGCCCGGAAGCCGGGTGAATCGCGGTTGGAATTACTCGCCCGCAATGCTGGGATATTCAGGTCAATTGTGCCAAAAATTATCGCCTTTGCCCCTGAGGCAGTAATGCTGGTGGCCTCCAACCCTGTGGATATTATGACCCATATCACCGCGGATGCCGCTGCCGAACATGGCATTGCCACTTCCTGCGTGATCGGTTCGGGAACGACTTTGGACACTGCTAGGCTGCGGGCCCTCTTAGGGCAGCATCTGGGGATCGACCCCCACCATGCCCACGGGTATGTGTTGGGTGAACATGGTGATTCGGAAGTCATCCCCTGGTCGTTGGTGACCGTTGGGGGCGTATCGGTCGACGAGTTTGCCAAGCAGGTTGAAGTTCCGTTTGATGATGGCGTCAAGCAAGAAATTGACCATAACGTGCGCTACGCCGGAAAGTCCATCATTCGGGGTAAAGGTCGGACAAATTACGGCATCGGTAGTGCCCTGGTCCGGATTGTAGAAGTCATTCTGAAAGATCAACGGGCCTTACTTACCGTCTGCACCCCGACTCCGTTGGTAGCAGGAGTGGAAAATGTAACGGTTTCCATGCCGCATCTGGTAGGGGGCGCGGGGATTCTCGACACAATCTTACTGCCCCTGGCCCTGACTAAACCTGAAGAACAGGCCCTCCATAACAGTGCCCGAGTAGTAAAAGATGCTTATGAGGGCTTGATAGAATAAAGTTTGCTTGTGGATTGCATGGTTGGTTAGATGAGTGGGTAGTTGGTTCGTTTGTGACCATTTACTAACTTATATTCGCACGGTTTGCAAAATTCGCTAGAATAATCATCCTGAGTAGTGAAAGCATATCGAAGGGTGATTATTCGGATGAGGCGCACCCCTTCACTTCGACATCGCTCAGTACAGGCGACATGGCCCCACGGATCTACTCAGGCCGGTCCTGAGTAGGTCGCAAGGATGCTTCTTACGTAACATGGGTTACTAACCAACTATCAAACTAACCAACCAATCCAAAATCATTTAGGAGGAGCCATGAGACGGATTGTATATTTCATCGCGATCATCGCCGTGGTAGGGATGGCGTGCAATTTGACCAACGTAGTACCTTCAGCACCAACAGTGGAAGAAGCATTGCCAGAGACCCCAAGTTCGGAAGATATTCCCACCGTAGAACCAAAATCGGAGAAGAAATGTGGCGACGGCATCTGCGATGGACCCGAAACAGCCCAAACCTGCCCAGAAGATTGCAGCGATCCAGGAGAAGAACCAGAGCCAGGAGAGCCAGGGGGAGGAATAGAATTTGGGGTGCAAAATCCAACTTCGGGGAACGAACTCTATGTTCATGTGACGGTACCGAAAACGGGGGCCGGACCCTACCCAACGTTGGTTTTAATTCCCGGAGGCACCGGCAGCAGCAATGACTTTCTCCGCAAAGGGATGCCGTCGCGGTTGAGTGCCGCGGGTTTCGTTATCGTCGTTTTCGACCCCGATGGCCGCCGCAACAGCCCGGGGGAAGAAGACTTCAATGGGCATATTCACCAAGATGGTTTAGCTGCAGTGATCGAGTTTGCAGCTGGTCTCCCTGAAGTTGATGCAACCAATTTGGGGTTGGTCTCGTTCTCCTATGGGATCACAATGGGATCTGGCACCCTGGCCCGGCATCCAGAGTTACCGATCATCTTTTTGATCGATTGGGAAGGTCCCGCTGACCGGTTCGACACCACCGTCGAATGTACGAACAGCACCCGAATTGATTTTGCCCCTTGTGACGATGAGGCCTTTTGGCTGGAACGCGAAGCCTTACGATTTATCCCCAATGTACCGGTACCCTATCTCCGGCTGCAATCGGAGCAAGATCACGTCCAGGCCGATAACTCGCATGCGATCAATATGATCAACGGCGCGATTGCGGGTGGAAATTCGTGGGTGCGGTTGAATGATCTGGCGGTCAATGAAATGTACAACCCTGACCAACCGCCAAGCATGCTGGCAGAGCAACTGGACAAGAACTTGGCCGGTTTAGTTGAGCAATATGGCTTGGAGATGTTGGCACTCCACGGGAAGTGAAAAACAACATAACCCAATTTCACTACCCTACATGTAGGATGAGTTTATCAGGTTGAAAGCGAAAAAA
>CAYVQU010000090.1:0-20481 GCA_964453155.1 uncultured Anaerolineales bacterium
TTAAACTTTTGCTGTTTTGAGGAGGGTCTAGCACCCTTTTTGCAGTAGAGTCTGGGTTACTATAAGCAAAGCTCTTAAATGCCGGGCTAATCTCGACAAATGGATATTCAAAAAGATTGAGATATATTTGCTCTTTTTCATAAATATCTGGATTTTGGGACCTCAATTTGCCAGCAAAAAGGTAGCGATCATATTTAAAGCTGCTAGCTACTAGTGTACAAATATTTTGATCTTCACTCAGAGGGTCAAGGCTAGCAAAAGATCTACCAGGATTTGGAGCACCGGTATATCCTTCAGCAAGTATCGGTTCTGATATTTGCATTAGCATTTCTCTCGTTTGAGCTCTTGTATCTCTATTGAGAAAATACACTAGCTTGATACTATCTAAACTAGGAACTAAAATAACCAAAAAGATCACCAAATACGATCCCATCGCCATTAATCTATTGGTGGCAAAAACTTTAAAGTAACTAATTGCTTGCATACACAAACAGGATAGTACAGGTATTAATGGAATTACATAGCGCTGAAATCCAGGAAATGGTTTTAGAGGCGAAGACTCAATAATTAAATAATATATGAAAAAATAAACTATAAAAAACTTATTTCTCCAGTCTGATTTTTTCCACCGAATTAAGCTGTATATCATAAAACAAAGCGCTAGAATTACTGGGAGCAATCCCAAGGAAGGTATCAGACTATTTTTTAGATGAAATGAAAAAAAATGTTCTAGCGGGTATATTGAAATTTCGTTGTGCCCAGTTACTGAATGATTCAATTCAAATAAAAAACCATTCACAAAATTTTTAATGTTAAAAAATATTGGGTAATTAATCAGTAAAAAAGTTGGAAATGAGATGATCAATGCATGAAACAACCCCCTATAATAAATTCTGTTTTTCAGTTGCCGAATAAAAATGGGAGCAACGACAAACACAAAGACGATTATAATTGCCTGATATTTGGTAGCACAAGTTAATCCAATTGACAAACCAAGAGTGATTACATGCAACCTGAGATTTTTTTGATCATTATATGATTCTTGGTTATTGATAGAGCCAGGACTTATGATTTTGTCGACAAATTTGAAGTAGAAATAAATAGCAAAGAAGATCGTAAATGTCATTGCAATATCTTCTTTGAGGTAATGACTATGAATCACAATGCCGGGGGCTACCGCAGTTAGAAGGGCGGCACCAAGGGCGAATTGGGTTGATAAAATTTGCTTTGAAAATTTATATGTTAGGAAAACAATCGCTGTTCCAAAAAAAGCGGTTGTAACTCTTCCGAGAACGACAATTTGGGATTTATCTGTAAAGCCAAACAACTCATTTACTAATCTAACAACGTGCAAAATCAAAATGGGATGTTTAAAATCTTGCGTGTTATGAATAATAAAATCAACCTTTTTACTTTCATCAGCATGATAATGAATGCTAAAATCATTTCCATAAAGATTCAAGAATAATGAAATGAATAATATTGTAATAATCTGGATGGATTGTTTGTTTTTCTGTAAAAATAGGCGCATTTGGGTGGTTAGATTAGCCGGTTGAGAAAAATCAATCGGGGTTTTTTGATGCCAGGATGTCCAAAATCTCTTCTTGTGTAAATGAATATACTGATCCTAGATTACGATTATCCCTTGTCTGAAATTCATGGATCGGCTGTCCATAAATATCCCAGGTTTCTTTGCGAATTCCCCAAATTTTGTCTATCCAACTCTGCGGTTGTTCTATCCACAGTATCAGAACCCCATCCCAACCCGCGATTAATTGTTGATCAATTTCCTTAACGCTGGAGAACACGAATTGAGATGGTAAATAGAATTCAAGGACACTAATATATTCATTTGAGACAATAAATTGCTCATTTTCGTAGTTTTCTGCAAACCAAGCCCCGATTTCGGGTAAATTTCTGTGGTGAGGGAATCCATAAGTAACGAGATGAACACTAGGAAACTCTAACCCTAAAACCTTCCTCGGCACCCAGGGATATTCTGGGGTGTAGTCTACCAAAATGAAATGACTGACCAGGCCCAAAAATCCAAATAACCCGATCATGAATATTTGAATTAAGGTGAACGCATACCGATGAGTCAGACGTTTAATTATGGAATATAAGGAATCTAGCCCCAGAGCCATGACGATTAACAGCGGTATTAGATAGGTGTAAAAATGAGTCCCGGGATTTGTCATGATATATTCCATGACAATAATAGGAGGAATGATCCATAACAACAAGATTCCCAAAAAACGATCGAATTTCAGCCTGAAAACCCCCAACACCAGAAGCGTCAGATAAATCCAAATGATCGGTCCTGGATTGTATAACCGGAATAACGACACTGAATTACTGGTTGAAACCGTCGTACGGAGTTTCCAATAATCTAGTTGATGAGAGTTCAAGTTGAGAATAAATGGGATATAGAAAAGAAGTAAGGGAATACTGACAATGAGCGCGGCGTAAATGGATTTTTGCAACAGCTTTGGGAAATCCTGATGAGTTTTATATTTTTGCCACCAAAAATAAAACAAGTATGCCATTGGAAGCACAGGATAGACCCCATCAAAATGGGCCAACATACTCACTGAAACCGAAAATAAACCAATATATATTCCCTTAAGCTTCCATTTATCATCTTGAACTGCCTTTGTAAAAGCATATACCCCCACCACCGAACAAAGAATTGTAATTGATTGGTATTGGTATATGCGGCCCAGGGCGATAAATAAGCCATTTGTGGCCAGCATTAAGGCTACTGCAATACTCACAAGCTGACTGAAGTATTGGCGGGTCAATAAGTATATAGCGAAAATACTAAGACAACTGGCAATTACTGTGGGCAGGCGAACAGCAAAGTGATTGGATAAATCCGGATCAAAAACCTTTGAAAAACAATTCAACAAAAATTGAACAGGGCCTTTTCTTTGCCCGATCAAGAATTCGGGCAGGTCTTCTACAGAAGCAATCCGGCAAAATGCCTTAATTTCATCGCCGTTGTAATCTGCGTAGCCTAGATTTCCCAATCTTAGCCATAAAGTCATTACCATTAACAAGCCAATCAATAATATCCATAACCACTCTTGAATATTTTTTATTGAAATGGTGTTGTTTAACAGAAATATAAACTTTTTTCGGATCATTATTTCAATGGATAAACAGCTGAGGTTTATGCATAACGTCTAATCACAATACAAGCATTTTGGCCACCTAATCCGAAAGAGTTGGAGATTGCACAGGTTACAGATTGTTCTCGGGCCTGATTGGGGACGTAATCCAGGTCACATTTTGGATCTGGGTCATCCAGGTTGATGGTAGGGTGGATAATTCCGTGTTTGATAGCCAGCGTACAAGAGATTGCCTCTAACGTCCCAGATGCGCCCATAGCGTGCCCTATCATCGATTTGGTGGAGTTGATCGGGATATCATAAGCCCGATCGCCAAAAACACTCTTTATCGCTTTCGTCTCGATGACATCATTGAGCGGTGTTGATGAACCGTGCGTATTAATATGGTCGATCTCTTCTGGATGAATTTGAGCGTTCTCCAAAGCCCATTTCATTGTGCGAATGGCGCCAACCCCGTTTGGTTCTGGAGCCGCGATATGATAACCATCGGTTGATGATGAGTAACCGATCACTTCGGCGTAAATTTCGGCACCCCGCGCTTTAGCGTGCTCTAAGTTTTCCAAGACCATGGTTGCGGCTCCTTCTGAGAAGACGAAGCCCTCCCGATCTTTGTCAAAAGGACGTGAGGCTTTCTCGGGCTGATCATTGTAATTTGTGGGCAAGGCGCGCATCGCACTAAAACCAGCGATGGAAAAATCATGCACTAAGGCTTCTGTCCCTCCGGCAATCATGACGTCCGCTACCCCTTGGCGGATTTTCTCTGTAGCTTCGCCAAGGGTTTGGGTCCCTGTAGCACACGCGGTGACGATGGTTGCATTGGGGCCGAGGCATTGAAATCGCTCTGAGATCAGAAATGCCGACATGTTTGCAATGCCGCCAGGTATGACAAATGGGTTGACGCGCTCAACCCCAGTTTTGTTAAATTTGTGGATACCGGTGACCAAATGCTCTAGACCGCCAACTGCGGTGCCGAAAATCACCCCGGCTCGGTCTGGATGTGGCATGGTAGCCCCTAAACCCGCTTCCTGGATGGCCTGAATAGCAGATGCTAATCCAATTTGAGCTGAACGGGCATACCGGCGGGCCTCTTTTATGGGCATATAATCCCTGGGATTAAAATCTGGGATTTCACCAGCGATCTGACAGGGTAATTCACTGGGATCAAATCGGGTAATTCGCCGAATTCCAGAACGGCCATTAATCAGACCCTCCCAAAACTTTTCAACAGAACTCCCAAGAGCAGAAACCACCCCTATTCCAGTGATGACAACGCGGGTTCTACTCATACCGAAGCCTCAGGTTTTGATTTTGCCAGCTTGGCTTTTATACCGGTTTGCAATTCAGTCAACAAATCAGCTGCTACCGCTTGTCGGGCGACGCGGATGGCGCTAACCATAGCGCGGGCATCTGAGCGACCGTGCCCTACAAAAATGAGACCGTTAATTCCTAGGAGAGGGGCCGCGCCGACTTCACCCGGATCCATCGCTTTTTTAAGATGATCGAAAGCGGGCTTGGCTAATAATGCGCCAACTTTGGTCCGAGTGCTACTCATTAAGTTCTCTTTGAGCATATCTACCATTAGTTTGGCAACCGCTTCGCTAGATTTGATCAGCACATTACCTGTAAATCCATCTGTAACCACGACATCGGCTTCCCCTCCGAAAAGCTCTTTACCTTCGACATTGCCGATGAAATTGAGATTGGCTGAATCTAGGAGCGGAAAGGTTTCTTTTACTAAATCATTACCCTTACCGGCCTCTTCGCCATTGGATAACAACCCAACCCGAGGATTCTGTTTTCCTAAAACCTTTTCTGCATAAAGCGACCCCAAAATTGCGAATTGGCGTAAAAATTCGGGTTTGCACTCAGCGTTAGCACCGATATCCAATACCACACAATGCCCACCTTTCACAGGAAGCAAGACAGTTAAGGCTGGCCGTTTGACGCCGCGAATCCGTCCTAATCGAAAAAGTCCATTTGCCATTGCCCCCCCGGTGTTCCCCGCGGTGACGAAAGCATCACCCTCCCCCGATTTGATCAAGTCCATCCCAACTGCCATTGAGTTTTTGGCTTTGCCGCGCGCTGACCGGGCGGGTTTATCCCCCATCTCCAGAACTTCTGGTGCATGAATGACTTTCACGAGGGATGAACCCCCAAATGCGGCGATTTTTGGATTGAGTTGGCCTTCATGTCCGACCAGCAAAATTTCATCACCAAATAGTTGGGCAGCTTCAACTGCGGCTTGCACTTCAGGATCAGGATAGTTATCACTCCC
The DNA here is from genome assembly GCA_964453155.1 of uncultured Anaerolineales bacterium. Lineage (GTDB taxonomy): Bacteria > Chloroflexota > Anaerolineae > Anaerolineales > UBA11858 > CAYVQU01. The sequence continues at coordinate 5,407 of CAYVQU010000090.1, forward strand.
CATTGCGTCTAGGACGATTCGCATCGAGTTCTCCTTTGATTAATGCCCAAAATCAAGCGAAAAATCTCTTGAAAATCTGGCATGAAAATAGCTTGACATTTACAACCCCCTGATTATAATACGGTTGCTCTGGCGCTGGTGCTGGAACTGGCAGACAGGCATGGTTGAGGGCCATGTGTCCACTCGGACGTGAGGGTTCGACCCCCTCCCAGCGCACAATCCATACTTGAAACCGTACAATTTTGAAGTATTGGTTATTCACCCTCATCAAAAATCCCGGCTATCAAGTCGGGGTTTTTTCTTATTAACAGCTTTAGAAGCGTTTTTAAGGTTTGATCTTCATCTTCTAAGGACAATTCAGCTTGTGATTTGTCTTTACCCAAATTCATTATTCCCTCAATTATGCCCTCATGAGTCAATTGCCCGTAGATGCCATCTGTAATACTCAAATTGGCATGCATCAGGTTTTGAGATACGGCTTTTAGCTGTTCGATATCCTTTGCATTTTTAATCCCATAGATCCCATGTCCATGTCTCAATTTGTGGGGAGATTTATACTCAACTCCTGTCAGATCACATAGTTTTTTCATCTGTTCAGTCAGTTGCATTCGCATTCCTTCAGGACTTTTTGTTCTTCGTTCTGTAACCAGGCTGCCGATACCAGTCGTTTTTAGCATCGAATGCCACAATCCATCAGGAGCATACTTCCGAACATAATCATCCCACTTTTTGATAACATCGATCAATTCAGGGATATTGAGAAAAGTAGTAATGGCAGCCTTAGAATTTTTGGTTTGGACACCTTTAGATGGTAATTGCTCAATCCTTCGTGTCTCAATATCAACACAAGATACTGGTAGGGTTAGAAAAGCCGTTGCTCGCATCCCTGATAAATACAAAAAAACTACTGCTGCTTGCGAACGCCACATCTTTAGTGGTTTATCACTCATGTCTAAAGCAGCAATCTTTTTTACATCATCTAATGTCCAAAATACATGTGTTTTTATTTCTGTATTTGCCAAACTCGCTTTGGTGGGCCGTAAAGAATCAATCCAACTAGGGTAAATGTCTTTGTATCTAATCGGATATTCTCTTTTTGCCCATTTGAAAAATACGCGAGCGTGGGTGCAGATTTTACTTAAGTGAACCGGCGACATGGGTTTGTCTTTGAGATCTTTGCGGGCATCAATTAGATATAGCGGGAATGCAGGCTCAATTTGGATAGCATTATCAAACAACGTTGAATCAGCCCATTCCAATAAATGGCGAAAACTGAGTCGATAACCGCGGATCGTTTTTGGGCTATTTTGTAAGACTTTATGTCTAAATTCCAGATGTTCTTGAGTATCAAGATAATTTTGACGATTGATCATTTTTCTTCTGATAATTTCGCAAAACGTGAAACGGTTCCACCACAAAGGGCACATTTTCCTAAAATTTGAATTACATTTTCTTTGATCTTTTTTGATCGTTTAGCTTTGGTCATTTTGACCCGTTGCTTGCAGGAGACACAATAGCCCTCGTCTGGTGCCATTGGTTTGACTTTTTCCCGTAAACTTTTCTGAAGTACACTTTCAGCCCATTCTCGAAATTCAGTACCTACAATCCAAATCCGCCCTTTTTCATCCCGTCGGTGGGGCAGACCAGCAGGAATATAAGTTGTGTAAATGGTTTGGGTGATAATTCCCATGATTTCGGCAATTTCAGATGGTTTGTATTCCATGTACAGCAACTGCAGGGTTTTTCGCATCATTCCCCGAGAGATGCGCGGAATAGTTACATCATTAATATGTATGTCATTCTTTTTCATTTTTCTTTTTTCCCAAACCCTTTTGGTTGGTATGCGCTTTCTGGGATGGCATCTTCCATGAATTTATCCAGCCGTTTATCATTGATGTCGGGTTTGAATCCCCGCCAACGTTTTTTGGTTTGCCATAGGATGGGTTCTAATCCATCTTCATCAATGAATTTGGCAACGTAACGCAGTGCTGCAGAGACATTGTTTACTCTGCGGATGTCAATGTAACCCATAAAATTCCACCAGTAACGGGCGGCATACCGCCAAGGGAACCAATTATCGATCAGAACGTGATAGGTGACCGTTAACCGCTTTTCTCTTTCGCCCACCACGAAATATGAGAAATAACAGTGTTTCCATCTACGCTTATATTTCTCACCTTCGACATATTTGTTTATTTCGTGTAACCACTTCTTGAAAGCGAAATAAGCTCTCCGATCGGAAATGGTTTCACAAGAAAATGTCAACGTCACTAAACTTTCAGGTTTGAATTCCTGTTCTTCGAGAAAATCAACCCAACTTCGGCGTATTTCAGTCTTAGGGTATGGAATGTTCATAGCAACCTCATTAAATTTCCTTCAGGTATAAAACTACGGGGTAATTTACCGCCAAAAGTAATATAAAACCCATACATCTCACAAAATGGGGCCTGGTAAGCCCGGGTGTAGAAAGTAATTATTTTCTCTATCTTCATTTGTTCATAAATATGGCATTCGCTTGCTACCCAAAGATAGCTTTTCTTGTTGTGGAAGAAAAAGATCCCATGACTGGCTTCTTTGATAGCCTGAAAGAAATTCATGCCACCCCCTCGAACTCTGGCAGCCAACTCATTATTCTTGACCCTTTCCGCCGCATTCTTTCCTCCAATTCTTGTTTGCGTTGTGTCACCAACTCATCTAGGCCATCTAATAGGGGGGTGCCATCCGGTTTCTTAAGCCCGTTCTTGGGCAAATGAAAAGAGCAATAGTTCCCGTTGACTTCGATAGGGTTATTGATGAATTTTGTGAACAACAACACGATGTCATCATCAGTGATGTTTTCATATCGAATACAAACTCGAAAACGTTTATCTGATAGCTCGCGTGGTTTATTCCATTCTCGCAATCTTCTTTTGGTCCACAGGTAGCAGGTTCGAGATTTATAGAAATAAACCATGTGGAAAGCATTAGCAACATCTTTGGAATCAATCATCTGTAGCCCTCCACATGAAGTCCCGTAGTCCTGATTTCCGAAATGCCGGATAGAGCATATCCGGCAAACGTTCATACCAGAAATCTCCATCGCCAAAGAGTGAAATCGCTTTGGGTGTGTGGCCACTCATTCCCGCTTTTTTGCGCATGTAGCGGATCAAGACCTTGGCTTCGATATCGGTCAAGGTTACAACCTGGGCTTCTCCTAAAGGCAGATTGTCCCGGAAATACACACCCCAAAACCGGCCGACATCCAGGTCTTCCCACTTCTCATGATCGACTTTAGACAAATACTTTGAAGCATAAAACATGGCCCCTCTTCGAGAGCGGATCTTCTCCACTCGGGTTCCAGCCTGAAGATGCTTGCCATCACCTGAGCCCACTACTTCATACCAATTGCGGGACACCCACCACAGCAATTGACCCCATCCAGTAGTTTTATGAACTTCGGCCAGGCCATAGATCAAAAGATGGTAGTGGGGTGCCCCCCGTTTCTGGGGTTCCAGCTTCCACAAGATAGCTAACCGGTTTTTGTCAAAAGCCCGACCCATCCGCTCAACAAAATTTTTCAGATGCCGCTTCCATTCTTTGGGATCGCTGGGCCATTCACTGGGATAGGTCAGGGTGATGAAGATTGGCAACTCATCTTTGCGGATGGCAGCCACAAGTTTCATCAGCCGTAAACGGGACTGCTTAGAGAATTTCTGAACTTTGCCGCGAATACCACCGCCGCTTTTACTCTCTTCCCGGCTTCTCATTTTCGCTTGCCGACACTGCACCAGACCGGCCCCGGTCCAAAAAGTGGCTTGAGCGGGGTTCAGATCTCCCCCCGGCACGAAAATATGTGACATAGACAAGCCCAATCTGGTTCCTGAAAAAGCCACTTTGCTCATGAATTCGCGTCTTTCTAACCTGGTGATAACGCTCCCCGCGACCAGGTCGTTTAAGAGCATCTGGCTTTCAGCCCAATCTTGTTCAGCATAGTCAATGTCTGGATCTAAAAATGGTGAATATTCCATAAATTTTCTAACTCCGTATGGTAAAATCTCATTTAGCTCGGGAGCCTGCCCCCCTCAGGTTGTCGAGCTATTTTGTTTCCGCCGTAGCGAGAACCTGCGCCCGTCCTCGTCACCTGCGGGCGGACGCAGAACCTCGCTGGTGCTCAGGGTGTAATGGTCATGGTTGAAGTGAATGTTGGAGTAAAGGTCGGAGTTAGGTTAGGTGTGTAAACTGTAGTTGGAGTGAATGTAGGTGTGTAAGATAAAGTCGGAGTAAAAGTAGCTGTTGGAGATAAAGTAAAAGTGGGATTGAAAGTTGGGCTAGGTGTATGTGTAATCGTCGGTGTGAGTGTATGTGTTGGGGTAGGAGAAGGTGTATAAGTAGGAGTGACTTCAACGTAAACTAGGACAGTCGCGGGTACGATGACCGTTCGAACCACATAAATAACATGTGGTGTATTGGAAGGGGACAACGTTGCCGTTGGGCTTGGGGTTAGGCTTGTGGTGCTGGTGGCCGTTGGACTTGGGGTCAACGTGTTTGTTGGTCCTAACGTGCTGGTCGGGGTTAGACTTTTTAGGTTTGATAACACCTCCTCGGGAACTTCGACTTCAAAATACTCGATAACATTGGTCGCCGTTGGCGTGGGGGTATTTGTGCCAGGCACAATATCCACGCTCATTGGTTCAGCCTCACGTGCTAGAGAAAGACTTTCGCCGCCAGCCATCAAGCTAGGGTTTTTGGTCGCAACTAACATTTCAATCACGTCGCCGGTGTCCTTTTCACCGATCACCCGGTCATGCTTGAAATGGGGATACAGGACAAAATAAACGGATAAGCCCATCATGAGAAATAAAAGTACCAACTGCATGGCCGCAAACGGTGAGAACTGAACCCCCGCTTGATTCTCATCAAGGAAGGGTTTAGGCCTGCGGGCATAGTTCCAGCGCAGATAGTTTTCACCGACGCCGCCGGAAGGGAGAACGCTTTTTAGTCTGGACTGCTGCTTTTTGAATGTCTCCCATTCTTTCTGCTGCGCCTGCCATCTCCGCTGCTGCATCCGCCATGAGTGCTGCCGCATCAGCCTGAGATAGCGTAAATAAACTTTCAATTTCCTTATTCTCATCATGATAGTGAACCAATTCTTGAACTAACCTTTCGGTCAGGCTTTTCAAACCGCCATCGTCAACGGCCGGATACTGGCGGGAATACCAACCCCATGACGAATTGGCATCCAGCCAGATAAAAGTACCGGTGTCATTCTTGTGACCCTTCTTCAACGTCCAGCGATAGACGATCCAGGGCAACCCAATCTTCAAAAAGGAAATGATCGGTTCCACCCGATAGGCCCGCATCACCGGGGGTGGTTCCATGGCAGACGCCAAGCAAATATAAATGTCGAGTTTTGCCAAGAACGCCATGAACGGTTTGGCCTGCTGCCCGGAAGGGATGAACATCCCGGCCTCATCGAGCATCATGAAAATGTGAGCCATGCCATCACTCAAAACATTGAGCTGGTCATGATCTTCATTGAACACAACCGGAATGTTGGACGCAAAGCGATAACCATAATTTGCCGCCATGTGTTCACCCAGGGCCACGACAAAAGACGTCTTGCCGCCCCCGACATGACCATCAACCCAGAGATAACGATAGTTTCTGAGTTGGGCGATAAACATGGACCCGTTGAGTAATTTCATGATCCTAGAAACGGTGTGTAGCGTTCTAACAAGCTAATCACAGCCCCACCAGCTACCAGAGCAAAAATGGCCTGGATGACCGGCATAATGATCGAAATGTCAGGAAGATAAACGTTAATCGTGTGCATTTTTCACTACCGCAAAGCGAATTTGAGTAACCCAATACCCGCAGATGCTAGAGCCAGATTGATGGGATTGATGAGAACGCCGAAAAGATTCATTTCAGACACACCCACATAAGTAATGCAGTATTGAATACCCTGCCATTGAGCAATGAAAGTGGGGGGATCAACGCCCAAGGTGTCAAAGATGTTTTGGACCCAAGCAATTTCTGGGATGACCACCAGACAGCCGCCCGGCTCATGCCACATGGTGGGCATCAAACTACCCGAACCGGGAATTTCGCCCGGTGGATTGCGGTAAGCGGTCCCATCATTACACATGCCAATATCACTTGGATCAATCGGTTCTTCTTCAGGAGCATTTTCACCGTAATAAATCGGCCAGTAATAGAAATTGGCTTCTCCGTGGGTACGGTTATCCCCGACTATCTCAAAACGTTGAGAAACCAAAATCGGCCCAGGAATACCTCCCACCGGAAACTCTCCAGATTGAACGCCCATGGTCCTAATTTCGGCATTTTCCATGATTGTGGAATACCCGTTATTGATCAGTTCTTCCCGGATTGAGACATTCCCATGGAAATCATCATTCGGCCCATACCAACCATGTATAGTGTTGTACCAAGTCCCCGAAGTAGAACCACCGGTCACGTTGTAGCCATGCCACACGGCATCAGGATGAGTGCCATACTTCACACCCATTCGATTTTTGGGCGAGATCACTTCCAATTTCCACACCGCCCCCACAATCGTGGTTGAAATCGGCGTGGTGAAATCATAGTCAGTCCCAGCCCCATTCCAGCCAGATGGCCCGGATGCTACCGCCTCACTAACGATTTTCACTTCGAACATTTCGCCTAAGAAGAAATGCGGCCCGGTGATCACTTCGGTCGGAGTGATGGGGGGGGGAGTTGGTTCAACGCCACCGGTACAAGGGGGAAACCCCGGCGTGCCACACAACGCGGATGTTGGTAGGGGAGTGGGTACAAACGGCGTGGACGTTGCCCTGGCAGGTGAAAAACAATGACCGCAATTCCATTGAAACTCGAAGGAATAATCATCCATGTTGGCATACTCCAAACCCGGATCACACGAACCCTTGATAATGGGTGTGCTGGTTGGCAGCGGCCAAATCTGGGTTCGAACCGGGGTAGGGGTAGTTTGCGGCGTTGGCGTGGTCATTGGCGTAGGATCAATCTGCGTCGGCGAGGGGGTTTGCGCCAGGGCAACCCCACTAGGCAGAACGCATCTTAGTAACCAGAATGCTAGCAAGCCAAAACGCCAGTAAGCCGTACCCGTATTCATTGATTGCGCCTCCTTTTCCGACAAAATATTTGGGTTGCGAAATGACCGCAAATGCCGCAATCAAACTTTGAAAGGTTGCCTTGCTATTCATCCCGGCAACCATCATAAAAACGAGAACCATCCCATAAGCGACAAGGGTCATAGGTTTTTCTCCAACGGAGACTTAATCTCCAAAAAACTCGTATAAAACAAACACAGCCAGAAGCGCGTAAATCAGGGTTTTGCCCAGGCTCCAATGACCAAGTTGTTTCAAGACAAAAATTGCAGCATCCATTTTTCACCTGAAAGACGAAACCCGCCCGGAATTGGGCGGGCTTCTGGACGAGAATAAATTACTTGGATGGACTACCCACGGCGGAACCGAACCCAGAGCACACCGGCCAGGGTGAAGGTTGCCGCGGTCAGCATATAGCCGATAATACCCAGATCGGTAAGGACTTGGATTGCTTCGGCGGAACCGGTCAACATATAATTTCATACCTCCTTTCTTAGGATTTGATCGGGGTGAATTTGAGATCCCCGTTGATCACAGAATAACTTACAGAACGGTCGAACAACCGCCCCTTGACCGTGGCCGAGAAGTTGACCGGGGTCAAAATGACTTTGGGCTCATCAATTGTGCCTTCAAAAGACAGCTTGATGTCACCGCCGGTTTCCATATCGACGCCGGAAATGTAGCTGACGCCAGAGTCGGACTTGAAAACGTCTCGAACCATGATTTGACCTGATACTTTCATTGTGTGTACCTCCGTACAGAAAAAAGAATTTAGTTATGCGTTTCAGACGTAATAGAACGCTACTCAACTACGGGTAAATCGACATCTTCCAAGGTGGACAGGTTCCTGGCCAGTTCAGCCGAACCAGTGATCAGAGCTACACGCAGGAACCCGGCTTTGTAAATTCCGGATTTTTCGTGGGCAGCTTCAATCTGTTCGGCAATTTCAACCGGAACTCGGATGGAGAATTGTCGCCAATTACGACCACTAGGAGATGTGATGATTTTTTTACTCATTTGTTTCAGCTCCTCAACTCAACAAATTAAAATTGGTCAACACCGCCCGGCCGCTGGCAGCCTACCTGTCTCAGGCTCATTATCAAGGGCGCCTGGCTGATGCCGCGCCCGAACAAAGTTCGGGTCGCTCAGCACCCTTGACAACGAGCCTCCCTGAGCCAGGTATGTTGGCTGCGTTGGTCGGTTTAGACCTTCCGACCGGATATGAATAAATTAGAAATGTACAAAAGATTACAAAAAGTGTACCAACGCCAACAGTCTATCATGGTAAGATATTGTTGTCAATAGTACATAAATTGTTTCCCGATGTCTTATTCGGTTGTGTGAAAATGTAATCAGTTGGAAACAATATGGAGAATTTTGTAAACTGGCTTCTCAAAGAAATGAATGTCAGGGGCATGTCACAGGCCGACTTAGCTCGTTCTTCTGGTTTAAGTAGAACAGCTATCAGCAAAATAATTTCTGGGAGTCGAGATCCCGGACCTGATGCATGTACTGGAATTGCAAGTGCGTTTAACTTTCCCCCTGATATTGTGTTTCGGAAAGCGGGATTACTCCCCGAAAAAGAAAAAGAACCCCCTGATCTATTAGAACTAAATCATAGATTTATGGGGGCTTCAGATGAAGTCAGGAAGGAAATTCTGGAATTTGTTCGTTTCAAAACCAATTAGTCTTTATTGGGATTGTAATCATCCTTGGGGACCAAAATATAACCATTCAACTTTGCCCAATAATTCACAATCTTCCAAGTAAATTTTTTATTTCTGAGAATCACTTTGAGCCAAGGATTGCCACATTCTTGGCTTTTTTCTTGGTTGTCATACACTTCTGTTGGGCTTGGGGGTTTTTGCAAGTTCATAGTTAGCCAAATTCTTCATTTCCCACGTAAACTTATTCGAATGATAAATAAGGGCCAAATAAATCATTGGCTAATGAATCAGCTTCAAATTCTTCCCAATTATCATTTTGGGGCCATAACTCCAATTGACGCGCCCCACCGATCACTAAACTGCTTAGATCAGTTTCACTCATTCCAATAGGTTGCAATACTTGGTGAATGGCGCGAATCATCAAGGTTCGGTATCGATCTTTGTCAATTCGGTCCCACTGAATGGGTACTGGCAATCCCCAAGCAATGACACCTGGTTTCTCACCAAGGACATACACCATTGGGATTCGTTGACCCACCCGAACATTAATCCCAGCAGCTCGCAATTGTTGAGCTGCTTTAGCGGCATCGGACTTGCCTTTATATTCATCCGGTTCTCTAGACAATTTTTTGTGGGTAACGAGATCATCCATCAGTACTTTTTCATCATTTAATTCTTTAACATACCTGTGGATGATAACTAAAGCTGGCAAAACATGTTCATGCAACCGCTCGAAAGTCGTTTCACTGGCCAGCAGTGATATAACTTCTTTTTCAGCATTCGTGATCCAGGTGGGGGTGTCGGCCCGGCGTTGGGCCATCCCGCGAACCTTTAGTTTTCCATCGTAGAATTTTCCAAAATATCGATTTGATGCTCCAATTCGGGGATTGATCTTTGAAGGTAAAAAAGCAATCCAATGGAATATTCCTTCTAATTCAATATTCAGACCGGTTCGCAGATTAATTTCATCCATCAATGGTTGAAAATCTTCTGGGGATGTGGCCTCTTTCTTCTGTACAAAGACCGAATCTGTATTGGCTGCTAAAACTTTAAATCCATAATCTTGAGCAGCTTCAATCGCCCGGACTAACATTTCTCTTCCGATAGCACAAATCGCTTCGTGGGCCAGGATACGGCCATATAGATTGTGGGCATGACCTTGATATCCAAAAGAAACATATCCCAGCCACTTCAACCCATCAATTGCACCTTTTAAATATTCCCTGCGGGGATCATCAGCTGTCATTGCTCCTAACATCGCTTTGGCGAGTTTGCGTTTTTCCAATAAAGGTTTTAGCACCGTGGCAACCAGGCCGGGGGAATCCTGATTAATGGGCATCTGACTCCGGGGTGTATTGCGAATCGTTATTCCCGCTTCTCCTGCCGTTTCGCCACTGATATTCCAGCCAGCCATAATCGATGGATACATTGAAAAGAAATCTAACTCAGCAACATTGGGATGCAAGCCAGGCAGGGGATGATAAACTAATCCGCCGCCATCAGAGTCATTGAGTGCCATCAGGGGGCGAAATGGTTCAGTTTGTCTTTTTTTAAGGGGTACGAGTACGCCCCACCGTAATGCCTGCCGGATTTGCATGGCGGTGAAACCGGCCCCGGGACTATTTCGAGATGCGATTTGGACATCGACCCCACTAACACGGGCCATTTCTATCGCGGCGTGAATATTGAAGCCACCGGTCATAACCGCATTCCCCGGATCAACATGCCAACGGCCGTAGAGTAAAGTTTGAGCGGCCCGAAAGTGTACTTGCCCATAACTATTGTAGGTGAGTTCATCCTTAATTAGGGGTTCCTTTTTTGAATCTCGATTGGGGTTAAACTCAAGTTGAAAGTGTTTGGCTATTTTTGCTAAAAGTGGAAATAACCACTTATCACCATACGCGGCAATGATGACATCTGGATCATAGGAATCCATTATTTCCACAAATCCTAATAGCAAGGATCGATCATCGCTAGTTTTTAATCGGCGGGTTGATTCGCCTGTTTTCAGAGTGATGTATTTCGGTTCAGCATAGGTGGGATCTGAATCGGGTTCAATGATGAGTTCTCTCATTTGGGGCAAGTCATAACTGATGTTCCAAGGGCTGTCTAACACTTCCATACCAGTGATCGTTTTTTCATTGACAGTTAGGCGACATTTTGCCATTGGGAAACTACCCGTTTCGCCCCCAAAACGTACTGAGAACGGAATTTTGGCATTGTAGAATTGAAGATATTTGAATCTTTTCTGGATGTTATAGAACACATTCTGTTGGGTAATTGGATCTCGGGATTGAATTTCAAGGACTTGAAGCCTGCCCTTGAAGAGATCTTTTTTGGTTTTGAATTGCATTTCGGGTGGATTCCGCCATCCTGATAAATATTTTGAAACTTCTTGTAATCTACTTATGTCTCTGGCAGCTAAATAAAACGATGTTGGGTAGGGATAGCTGAGTCGATACCGAACGCCATCATCCGAAATGATCCAAACAACTGCCCCTTCTTCTTGATCCGGGTAAACTGAAAATAGCCAACCGATGATTTCATGAGACATAACTGGGATATACGATTTCAATGAGTTCTTCACGTAGATTTTTCCTGAACAATTCCATCTCTGACAGTACGTTATCTATTTCACCTTTCAGGTAAATATTTTTAGTTTCAACGATATTTAACCGTTCCTCAAGCGATTGCAACTGCTGTTGTTGAGCCAAAATTCTCCCTTCCAGTTTGTAAATTGCTTTTTCTTGTTCAAGATTTATGCACAGCAAAATACTCGTAATGGGCAGCGGGTGCTTCGCTTTCTCAGCCGCAGGGACATGGAATTCTGCCTTATTCCACATTTCATCAAAATGGGCTTTGTCATCTCTGAGCAGTAGGGCCCGGCGTAGTTCTCCGAACATACTGCGCTCAAGCTTAAATTGGTGCGAAAAGGGGGGGAGTGTGTGACCCATCGGTAATACCTCTAAAATCAATTTCTGTGGTGATCCTGGCTAATACATGTTCCAGTCTTTCAAAAGGGGAGCGTGTTTTTGCGCTTAGAAATACCAAACTTGCCTGGCTCAATCGTTCTAACTCGACCTGACACTCGAAAAACAATTCGTCTATTCTGTGATCATCCTCATCTCGAAAGCGAGCAAGCATATCTGTTACGAATAATGGCACTGGATCGGTTTTTAATTCCGACAAAAAATCTACCAGTTGGATACAGGTTTCTGCCCTTGAAAAATGAAGATGCTCCCTGAGAATCGTTTCATAGTTCTGTCCTACCCGTCCTGCAAGGATGTACGTAATTTCGTAAAAAGGTAAATTATTACCGCAAACGAGTAGTCTAACCCCTGTTGTTAGCGCTAATTCAATAATGAGATTCAGGGTTTCATTTTCAGGAACACGATATAGATTTCCAGTGGAGAGAATGCTCAGTTGTTTCATTCCCCCAGGATATATTTATGGTTGAAAATCTTCAATCCCCCATGGCAGTATTATTTTGGTGATTCACGGGGTACCCCATTGGGGGACACACCGGTACGGGTATCAACCCTCCTTGACCAGTAGATATGGGATCATTTTACGAATCAAACTTTGAAAAATCCCAGCCTCTCAACATGTAACGTAATTGATGGCGACCCCTGGCATGAAATTTGGGTAATACTCTACTGAAATGGGTTTTGACTGTTTCCGCAGATATGAACAGTTTCTGGGCAATTTCATCATTGGTGTACCCTAAACAAGCCAAAGCAGCAACTTCTTGTTGCCGTTCAGGAAGTTCTTCCCAAATTTGGACTAACTCGTCCGTAGCGTGAAAATAGGATTGAAGGGCTTGAATAAGTAGAGCAGTGGCCAGATCTTCAGGTTTTTCTTGTTCTTTCGCGGCTAACTTATTCAACATATCCAGATGCTCTTCTTCTAGAAACAACACCAATTTTTTGGAGCTGTTTAATATTCGGGCAACATTTTCAACAATTTGATCAAAACCAGAAGACATTTTTCATCTCAAAAAACACCAATCAATAGAATTTATGTTCTATTATAGCGATGATCAAATTTCTTGGCAACAGCGCATAGCCGTACTTAATTCCTATATTTGGCAGAATTACTAATGGAGTAGAAGCATATGATAGAATTTGAATAGAAAAGGGAAATAAAACCGGGTGATGATATGGTGAGTTACCGCTGCCCCTCTTTCCCGGATTGGCACACGCAGGGATGGTGCGTGGCACCGAGATGATATCATAAACGATGCCGCTCGCGCAATTGCGTGGGCGGTTTTGTGTTTTATGGGAGTCAAAAAATGACAGATTCATCTTTAGCAAATGCCCTTATCCAGGTGATGCACGATTATGAAACCAAATGGGAAAAACAGCTTCAAGAACGTGATGAACAAATAGATTTGCTTGAGCAAGAAATTTTAGAGTTGAAAAATTCATTTGCAGAACCAACGACATATGGCGATTTGTTTGATGAACGATTACGTGACAGATTATCTAAAATGCCCAATGCTCCATCAGATACAATTGTCCGAGAATCTGGGGTTGTCCTTGAACATAGATTAAGAGAAGTGATAGATTCTCGTAGAAAATCACTATTTGGCGTTCGATTAGTTAACGCATTATTTGATCCTGAAGAAGGGGGCCTTGTGTTCAGCGATCACTCGGGCGAACAAGGTGGAGTACTCGATTTGTATAAAGGGGCGATGAAGTTTATTCGAAATCCGGTGATGCATAAGATAATTGAATTTCAAGAAGAAACTGCGCAAATACTCGTTCGAATGATCGATTCCTTGCTTATTCTGTTGGAAGAAGGTCAACCACGACATGGGGATACAATTAATCTTGAAGTTACACTTAAGAGTGTTCGTCTAATGCTCTCTCGAAGACCTGTTTCAAAGGGACAACGAAATCTTTATCATGCACTAATAGAAGGTGAAAAATCAAATTATGAATTAGCCGAAATACTAGGCATCGAAAGATCGTCTTTAGCTGGTATTTTGGGGGCTTTGGGCATGAGAATCAACAAAACTAAAGGACTTGAAGGAAAGGGTGGGATTGGTTGTATTTTTGCGATACATAATAAAGCTGATGGGAAATGGTATTACAAATTGAAACCAATACTCATCGAAGCCCTGAAATTAGAAGGCATAATCTCATAACTCCATGAATAATTTTACCGACAATGCAAATTTCATCCTTTTCTTAAATCCTGATGATTTAGAAGTACAACATTATCGAAGTTTATTAAGAAGTTATGCATCTCAAAATTAAAATTTTTCCTTTTCATGATATCTAAATTCAGTTAAAGAATATTTAGGATGTTAAAGATTTTTGAGTTATTTCAAGGGATTTGTGATGGAAATTATCAAAAGTGGAGCCGTCAAAAAAATCTACTGTAAAACATGTAAGGGCAGAACTCATCATGAATTAAAGGCAATTCATAAAAGAAATTATCAGGAAGTAGAAGGTGAGAATACACCATTTCCACAACTTGTTTATTGGGAAGATTTTGAATATGGATTCTGGATTTGTAAAGGTTGTGACACGGCATCACTAGAAGAAAAATATACTAATATTGGAATGTATGATAAAAATGGAGATGAATACTTCTGGGAAGAAACCTTGTATCCAAAACGAGATAGAGTAGATTTGCCAATAAAGTACTTTCGACAATTACCGAAAAAGCTCGACAAAATTTATGGAGAAACTTTGCAGGCACAAAACAACGAATTGCCAATATTAGCTTCAATTGGCATAAGAGCATTGCTAGAAGGAATATGTGCAGATAAAGATATCAAGGGCGGAAATTTAAAAACAAAAATTGAAAACTTATCAAGTATCCTTCCCAAAAATATAGTAACAAATTTACACACTATACGTTTCTTAGGTAATGATGCAGCTCATGAATTGGCAGCACCTCGTCGTTCAGAAATAATACTTGCAATAGAAATTTGTGAAGATCTCTTAAATTTTCTTTATGAACTTGATTATAAGGCCGGAAGATTGGCAAAAATGCAAGAAAATCGAAAGATTGTTAGTACCCAAAAAGAGTCTGAGTAATATTTGCTTATGGTGGCAAACCTCCTAAAAATAGCTTTATCTTTAGCGGTAGGTGTCTAGGGATAAGCATTTGTAGCGAAATCACAATGACGAAACAGGTTTGTAATTGAAAAATGTCTTTATTATGCCATTTGGGGAATATTAAAACGGAAGGGTTTCGCTTGCGTATAGATTAGCTGATAATTTTTACACACAAAAAATGTGTCATCTCAAAAAGTAGCGGTAGAACAGAAAATTAACGAAAAACATAGG
>CAYVQU010000091.1:0-20126 GCA_964453155.1 uncultured Anaerolineales bacterium
TCAACTTTACTACAAGAAGCCCTACTTACTTACTTTTTGGCGAATGTATTGCTTAGAATAAGTTATTGTTGGATATAGATATGAACTATACGAAAGCTAACCCCTCTACAGGGACGGTTGTTGCTGTGGTAAATGGATTTTGATAGACCTCCGTGAATGTGTATTGCAATAATCCCATTGCCTCGCGAACTATGGTGAGTGTTTCCCGGGCTTCGACTCGCATGCGCCGATTTCCCAGGGCTAAGATGTCGCTAACGAGATCGGGATCTTTTTCAAACTGAGCCCGTTGTTCTCGAATGGGATCAAGCAAATCATTCAAAACGCGCACCAATTTTCGCTTGACCTCTACATCGCCGACCCTCCCTTGGCGGTAACGATCTTTGAAGTCGGCAACTTCCGCTTTATCCGGATTAAAGGCTTCGTGATAATCAAATACTGGGTTGCCTTCCACCTGCCCAGGCGTATCGGCTGTTAATCGGTTTGGATCGGTAAACATCCCCATCGCTTTGCGTTCTACACTGGCGGCTTCATCAGAGATGAAAATGGCGTTATTCAGACTCTTACTCATTTTGGCCTGGCCATCAGTGCCAACCAGGGTGGCTTCATCCTGTAATGCTGGGATTGGGAACACCTCGCCGTACATATGATTGAAACGCCGGGCCATTTCTCGAGCTAACTCCACATTGGCCCGGTTGTCAGCCCCAACAGGTACCAGATTGGCCCGCGGCAGTAAAATATCAGCAGCCATCAAGATCGGATAGCCCAATAGCCCATAGGGGATGACCTTGAGATTGGCAGATTTCGCCATTTCTTTGAGTGAAGGAATCCGTTCTAGACGAGGGACGTTGGCCAACATGCCCAAAAGCGTGTTCAATTCGCAAATTTCTGGAATTGCACTCTGAACGAAAATCGTGGATTGATTTGGGTCAATTCCGACTGCTAAGTAGTCCAGGACAGTTTGACGGATGTTTTCCTGGAGTTCGGCAATTTGAGCTTTGTGGGGTTTCGTTGTGAGGGTATGCAAATCCGCCAAAATGAAAAAACACTCAAATTCATCTTGGGAAGCTACCCGATTCATTAAACTGCCGATGTAATGGCCTAAGTGTAGGCGGCCAGTGGGGCGATCTCCGGTAAGAATACGTTTTTTGTTCATGGTTACTCCAACTTTGCCAGGTAGTTTTCTTAATAACAAAACAGCTCTCGTCCCAATTGGGACGAGAGCTGTGATAGTTTTTGGTGCTCCCGTGGTGCCACCCAGTTTAGGTTGGCCTACAGTAATGGGGGGTAATCCCATTAAACAAAAAATCCCGTTCGTGATGCACGACGGGGATTGTCGCGAGGCCAGCCTCACTCATTTGGGGTACGGTCTGGGCCTAATTTCACTAGGATGACAGATTTATACCCTTTACCTTGATAACGGTGGCAACTCCGGCTTGAGCTACTAACGAAAATTTAGTGTTTGCTCTTGCAACTCCAAGGGCCATTCGGTGTCGGCGTGCGGGTCAGGTTCTCACTATCCCTGATTCACTGTGCCGTCGATTCGACACTTACTCGTCCTCATCACAGTTTGTATGCTGTTTTGATGTTGGGCAGGAATATACCGTAATGCCTCCGGCTTGTCAAGGAATTATTCAAAAAATTTGATGCTTAGTTTTTTATGGCGCTTTGAGTTTTATGTGGGGTTTGTTAATTAGATCGGTGGCTGGTAACCACCAACCTTACAAACCCCAAAATTTATCAAAGAACCGTTTTCATTCCACATTTGACGATCTCAATGGCTAGATTTCTCACGCAAAGTTTAGTACACTTTAGGAAAGCGGTTACATCGTACTATCCTCGTGGAGATGGGAAAAATGAATCACTATTTTGATGAGTTTGAAGACGAAGTCGATGAAGAAAATGATTTCGAAGAACCCGAACCTTCTGGTGGATGGCAGTCTCGGGAAATCCTGATCCTTGGAGGGCTAATCTTAGGGATCATTGTAGTCGGCGTAATTTTTGCGGTGCTGATATTTTCAAATTCGGATGAACCTTTACCCCAAATAGCGACCCTGGCACCGCCTACGAAAACGGTGGAACCTACAGCTACTCCGAGGCCAACTGCTACCCCAAAGCCAACCCTGACACCCATTGCGGGTTGGAGTCGGTTTGCTTTTGATCGAGAAGAAGCTGAGATCTGGCTGCCTGAAACTTATCAGGGAGGGGATACGGTTGAATATTTAGATATTGTCATGTTGACCCTCCAGACTTTTGTGGATGATGAGATTTATAACAATTGGGTCGAAAATAGGATTAATGAAAACGATATTGTGTTTTTCGGCTTCGATACAGATAACGAGGAAAAAGTTTTAACAATTGATGTTTTTATATTCAAAGAGAAAATCCCAGCCGATCTTGTGCTGACAATGGATGACTATCTCAACCAAATGATGGACAACCTGAGTGAAAGCGGCAATCGCGTTGTGGATCGCCAGATTGTACAGCTCCATAATTACGAAGCCGGGCGTATTTTTGTCGATGTTGAATTTGAAGTCGGTGAAGATATAACCGTGCGCGGGCGGCAGGCCATTTATTCAATTTGGCAAGATGATGTGATGTGGAGTGTATTGTTCCGGACATCTAAAGAGGACTTTAAAAGTTATCAGACCGTTATTGAAAATAGCGCCAATTCATTTTTCGTACAACCTTGAAATTTTCCAAAATATGATTGCTGGGCAGTTTTTCAAGAATACCCTAAAAGCTGTCCAGCTTGGATTTTAAAGTGGTAGTATTATCGGCATGCAATTCAACATAAAAACGATCATCCATAATGAAATATGTCATTTTGCAGATGAGCATTGTTTGATTACATCCAAGTACCGGCAAGTGTATGTTAAGCGGGGAGATGAAGAGTATGTTGTAAAATTGCCGCCAGATGTGTGGTGGCAGCGCATCTTAGCGGTGAGCCGTCTTGCCCGGCGAGCCTTACGACTGGATAAATGTAATGTGGTGCCAGTTGGGGAAAACTTAGTGATCATTCGGCGCGGAAAAGTTTATCACTATGATCGAGCCACCGCGACTCTCTCCTATACTCGGGAGCTCACTACTTGTCGCAATGTTTTACATCAGTCTATTTTGGTTTTAAATGATCAGGAAATTTATTTTGGTGAGTACAGCCATTTAGCCAACCGGGATGATGTCAACGTTTATCGCAGTGTCGATGGCGGCCGGAGTTGGGAAATAATATTTGTCTTTCCTAAGGGTCAGATAAAACACGTTCACGGGTGTTATTATGATCCATACGAAGAAAAAATTTGGGTATTAACTGGGGATTTTAAGGATGAATGTTACCTTTTGTGTACCGATCGTGATTTTGAAAATATTGAGTGGATTGGGGATGGTCAGCAAGACTATCGCGCCTGTAATTTGTTTTTTGAAGAAAATGCAATTCACTGGATCATGGATTCCCAATTACAAGATAGCTACCACATCAGGCTAGACCGGCATACCCGCACAATTGAGCGCAAACAGATGTTTCCGGGGCCGGTGTGGTATATCAAGCGGCTCACGGATGGCTATTACCTAGCAGCCACAGCCCAAGAAATTGGGGCTGGCGTACACGATAAATATGCCCATTTATTTGTTTCAAAGGATTTAGAAACCTGGGAGGATATTTACCAGGTTTCCCACGAGGGCCTACCGAAACGGCATTTTAAATTTGGCGTGATTGGATTTGCCGATGGCGACCAATCCAGTCAAAACTTCTATCTCTTTGCCGAGGCACTCCGGGGCATAGACGGTAGAATTCTGGTGTGTGAACTCCAAGACTAAGTCCGCTTATGGATAAAGATAAAACACTAAAATATTGGCAAAAAATTTGTAGGTTGAAACCCAACTTGATTGATCAATTTGGGTTCCCGCTTACGAATTTCAATCCAGGGGGGAAATATTTTAATCTCTCATCATTGAATTTGCCTGATTTTGAATTCCAACTCTCAGATGAAATTTCCAAGGCTCAGCCGAGTTTCAAGGAAGTAACTGACGATATTCTGATGGAATTGACCTTGAAATTACAGCGTCAGACTGATATGGATTGCGTTTCCCTTTGGGCTGAAAAATTGATGCGATTTTGTGAAATTCGACTGCCCACATTACGAAAACGAGCCTTCACCAAAATGGGGTCCCGGATCGGCGCAAAAAACCATTTGCTTCGAATAGCTTCATTCTTGCTAGATTTCTATTTTTCAACGCAGGACCTGCGATATTTGAATACGGTTTTGAAAATAACTGATCAGAAATGGATCGCAAACTCCCAGAAACTTGGCTCCGGTTTGACATTCAAGGATCAGCGGTTAGAAATCGCGCTGTATGAATTTCGGGTTCTTCTCTTGACTACATATGCCCTCGATGCCCTCGCAGCTGGAGAAAAGCCATGAACCGCGTCGTCATATTTTCTCCTAGCCGATATAGCCTCTACAGCATTTGCGTTACGGAACTATTACGCCGAAATGGGGTCGAAATTGCCGGTATTTTTGTGCGAAAATTAATAAATCCGAACCGGTTAGTTTCTGAGTTTGGGCGAGATGGCACCCGGTTGCTGAAAAAAATTTGGAGTAAGCTTATCCTCCGACAGCATGGATACGCGCCAAAAAACTATGAAACCATGGCGGATTTACTATACCGGGAGCAAATTAAGATCAAAAAACTGGATGAATTTGAGACTCACTACCAAATCCCAGTGACATTCTGCTCAGATTTGAATGCCCCTGTGGTTGTAAAAGGTCTCCAAAATGTCCATCCAGAGTTAGTTGTTTTTACTGGTGGGGGTTTGATCCGAGAAACTGTGTTAAGTTTGGCTGGTGCAGGTATTTTGAATTGCCACTTAGGGGTATTACCATTCTATCGGGGGATGGATGTGGTCGAGTGGCCAATGTTGGAAGGACACTTCGATCGGATTGGAATGACAGTTCATTTTATGGATCGCGGCCTTGATACTGGAGATATTCTCCGGATTCAGTCTTTGGAAATCGGAGCGGGGGAAGGGATCTCTCAAATCCGGGAAAAAGCAGAACCCGTCATGTGCCGGACGATGGTCACAACTTGTCTGGATTATCTCGCTGGAAACATCTCCCGCCGCCTTCAGGCCGAAGCGGACGGGAAACAATATTTCATAATGCACCCCCGATTGATCTCAATTGCCGAGAAGAAATTAAAATCAAAATTTAAGTAAAACCCTTTTGATCACCTGGGGTTATCATAAATAGATTCTGTTGTTCCATTTTGAATTGATCTAGTGCATACTTGTAAATCGCCTTAGGAGGCCCCAATGTCCACCCAAAAAGTTGCAATCGTTACCGATAGTTCAGCCTATATTCCTCCATCCGAACTCGAAAATTTAGATATTACTATTATTCCTTTGTGGTTGATATGGGAAGGGGAAAGTCTACAAGATGGGGTGGATATTGATCCGCCCCGGTTTTATGAACGGCTCAAGACCGCCAAAAAGCTGGCGACAACTTCCCAACCAACCCCGATGGAGTTCATGAGATTATTTGAGACCCTGACACCCAATTATGACGCCATTGTCAATGTATTAGTTTCTTCGAAAATCAGCGGGACATATAACAGCGCGGTGATGGCCCATGAAAAGATGCCCCAACACAATATCACGGTAATTGATTCTCAATCCAGTTCGATGGGATTAGGATTTCAAGTTTTGGCAGCCGCTAAGGCGGCCGCTGCTGGAAAAACGGTTTCAGAAATCGTTCAGGCTGCCGAAGATATTCGCAGCAAAATGAATTTTTTGTTTGTGGTGGATACATTGGAATATTTACACCGCAGTGGACGCATCAAAGCCTCCAAACGGGTTTTGGGTACATTGTTGAAAGTAAAACCAATTCTTCACTTTTTGGAGGGCTCCATCCAATCTTTAACCTCTGAGCGGACGATGAAGAAGGCTACTGAAAGGATGCTACAAGTTACGGCTGAACGTCTGGGTGGAAAGCAAATGACTATTGCGGCAGTAGTGGATATCAATGCCCCCGAACGCGGTGATCTGGTCGCTGAGTTGATCCAGCAACGGTTTGCCCCTCAGAAAATCTTGCGATCTGATGTTAGTCCAGTAGTAGGAAATGTGGTGGGGCCTGGGGCTTATGGCGTGGCGTTTTACGCGGCTGAGTAAAGGAGTCTCGCGGGCAGTTTCCCCAAAAAGGTGACTGTCCCCTGAGTCTGCGTGAAAATTCAAACTGATATTTTTGCTGAAATTGAGGGATGAGCTTGGTAGTTGACTAACTCAAAATCTTTGTATTGAAATTGATCTATTTCCTTGACCTCTGGGTTGATTCTCATTTGGGGTAAACTGAATGGTTCCCGAGTTAATTGTTCCCGGGTTTGTTCGAGATGATTTAGATACAAATGAGTATCTCCCAATGTGTGAACAAAATCCCCTGGTTTAAGCCCACACACTTGGGCCACCATCAAAGTTAGGAGGGAATAGGAAGCAATATTGAAAGGTACCCCCAAAAAGACATCTGCTGAGCGTTGATAAAGCTGGCACGACAATTTCCCATCCGCAACATAAAATTGAAAGAGCAAATGACAGGGGGGCAAAGCCATTTTTTCGATTTCTCCCACATTCCAGGCACTGACAATGAGCCGCCGAGAATCGGGATCTTGCTGAATAGCCTGGATTACGTCTGAAATCTGATCGATCGTATTTCCATCTGCAGTTGGCCATGAGCGCCATTGAGCACCATAAACTGGACCAAGTTCCCCTTCCTCATCGGCCCATTCATTCCAAATTCTTACCCCATTATTTTGTAAATATTTCACATTCGTATTGCCCTGCAAAAACCAGAGCAACTCATAAATTATGGATTTCAGATGCAGTTTTTTGGTCGTTAGGGCAGGAAAACCCGATTGCAAATTAAAACGCATTTGGTACCCAAAAACGGATCGGGTACCGGTTCCCGTGCGATCGCCTTTATCAACACCATAATCGAGAATATGTTGTAATAAATCCAGATATTGTTTCATCTGCGTTTCCTTGTTTAGCTAAAAACAGAACCCCCGATTTCTGAGAATTCGGGGGTTTGGGTATCAACGTAACCGGCGTTTCCACTCTTCTTTGAGTTGGAGTTGACGGGGACTTTCTCCCGAATTTAAGGCTAGAAAATCGACCATTAAGCGGTTGAAGTAATTGGGTTGATCTAGCATTGGGAAATGCCCAGATTGATTGAAATGGATGAAGTGGAAATTCTCCGGTAATTTTTCCAGTTTTTCTTTGTCTCCCACGCCCACTGCGGGATCATTCATCCCGTGGACGATCAGACAAGGATTATTCAGCCGTTCTGGAATTTTGGTGAGTTCGATTGAGCTTAAATTGTTGATCGTTCTTAAAATTGCATCCTGGTCGGCTTTAGGAGCTTCTATGCGGGCCGCCTCGGCTTCGGGGGTAGTACCCAGCAGCCAATCGGCTAATTCATTTGGAGGGCTTTGTAGGAGACGAGGATTGATCAAATTGGTTTCCAAGGGCAATCCGATGGCCATTACACGATCTACAAATCGGGGAAATTCAATCGCATAAAGTAACCCTACAATCGCACCCAATCCATGCCCGATGATCGCAATTTTTCCAATTCCCAATTCGTACAAAAACTTATCGAGTAAATCGCGTTGATGCGATAGTAAATAACGGTTGGGATCTTTTCCTGAGCCACCGAATCCCCACATATCGAGCGCATAAGCCCGAAAATCCATCGAGGCGGCTTGCATCGATGGAATCCAATATCGCCAGGACCCCACCCATCCATGCAGGAAGATAATGGGACGGCCCCGCCCGAGTACCTCGTAATGTACGATTTCGTCCTCGAGAATTATTGCGCTCATAAAGTCATTATGCTGTCATCAGAGTTTGATTACTCAAAATCATCCCTCAGCAATAAAAAATCCTAAGATTCTCCTAAAAGTTCTTGGACCTTGCTGGTCAATTGATCTGGTGCAAACGGTTTGATGATGTAAGCCACCGCGCCAACAGATAGACCGGTTTGGACTTCAGTATCTTGGCCTTTGGCCGAAAGAAAAGCTACTGGAATATCTTTTAATTTCTCATGGGCCTTCATGTGCTGACAGGCTTCATACCCCGTCATGCGGGGCATACGAACATCCATCAAAATTAAATCTGGTAACTCATCAGCGTCCGCCAGTTCTTGGGCTTTTTCATACGCTGCGGCACCATTAGGGGTATCAATCACCTCATGACCGGCAAACCGTAGCGTGAAAGTGATTAAGTTTCTAATATCAGGTTCGTCTTCAGCAATCAGGATTCTAGCCATAATTCAACCTTTGTTTTCCGGGGTGATCGATATTGTTTCATTTCGAACCACCAATCCAGGTGAGAAAATGCTTTCGCAAAAAAGTTATTAAATTTCGACCTCAGTTTCATCATCAAGTGGGGATTGTAATGGTAGCGACACATAGAAAGTGCTGCCCTCGCCAGTAATCCCGCTGCTTTCAAGCCATAAGCGCCCGTGGTGCATCTGGATAAGCTGCATCACGATTGCCAGCCCCAAACCAGTACCACTGGATGCGAGAACCAAGGGATCCTCTCCTCGGTAAAAGCGTTCAAAGATCCGCTCATGATCCTCGGGTGCGATGCCAATCCCGTTATCTTGGATCGCAATCACGATATACTCATCTTCAACTTCACCCTGAATAGAAATCTCACCACCATCCGGGGTATACAGGTAGGCATTACTTATCAAATTACTTAAAATTTGCCGAACTCGTTCTTCATCGCCTGGGACGCGGGGTAAATCAGTAGCCAAGTTAATATCAAACGACATGGCTTTCTCTTCTTCTTCCGCCTGGCGGTTTTGGTCAGCTACAACTTCCGCAATGATTGTTGAAATATCTAAGGGTTGGATGGATAATTCAACCTTTCCGGCTTCAATGCGGGAGACATCTAACAAATCATTGACCAAAATATTAAGCCGTTCAGCATTCCCTTTAACGATATTGAGGAAACCAACTTGTTGTTCACTCAACTCACCAGCTGCACCCATTAACATAATATCCACGTAACCTTTGATCGAGGTCATGGGCGTCCGTAACTCGTGACTTACCGTAGCCACAAATTCAGATTTCAAGCGGTCTACTTCAACCTGGTGGGTAATATCCCTAAAGATGGAGACCGTTCCTAAGAATTCGCTACCCATCACAACCGGCGCCAGGTGGATCGAAACGACGCGTTGATCATCTAACGTTATTCGTTCCGCATAGGTTTCACCGGCTTCGTAGGCCGTCGGGTTGTCAGACCATTTGCGGATCGTGTTCATCCAGGTTTGGGCTGCATTACCAAATAGTCCGGTGAAATCATCCAAAGAATGTCCTAAAACTTCAATACTAGAAAGGTTTAGAATTTGCTGGGCCGATAAGTTGAAGAGCGTGATTTCGTTGTTAGTGTCAGTAACTAAAACCCCATCTGCAACTGCTTCCAAAATTCCCCGCGAGCGAGAAGCTTCAACCTGCTGACTGCGCAACATGGTACCCATGCTTTCGGCCTGATCGCGGATAAGATTGAAGAGTTCGGCATTGTTAATTGCCACTGCCATCTGCATGGCCGCAGCTTGGACCAATTCCTGGTCATCTTGCGAAAACGCGGCAATTTCCTCGTGGAATAAGAATATTGTTCCCAAAGCTTCTGGCCCTAACATGAGGGGAACCCCAATTACACTTTGGCTATCACCGGGAAATTCTTCGAATTCTGACCATCTCTCGTCTAATTTGACCTCATTGATCAATGCAGCCTGCCGGTTATGGATAATCCACCCCGGTAAACCCGCGCTAAGATCAATGAAAGACGGGCGCCCACCTCGGGGAAGTTGGAGGTCTACACCGGTTGCTGCCCGCAGGTAGAAAGTAGAATCATCTGGCCGAGATAAGAGAACGATACTTTTCTGGGCACCAACAGTATCGCTCAGTTTGCTCAAGGTTCGGTTGAGAACCTGGTCTAAATCCAGGCTTGCAGATAACTCGCGCATTACCATTAACAAACTTTGGGCGCGATTATGTTCACGGGCCAATTCTTCAGTTCGGATGGCTACTCGTTGTTCCAGCTCTTCAGTTAGGCGGGTTGTCTCAGCAAACGAAGTCCCATTTTGGATCGCTACCGCGGCTTGGTTAGAAATAATGCGGGCTAATTCAATTTCATCGGCACTATAGCGATATGGTTGATTGTTTTGAATACACAAGAAGCCATGCAGCGTATCCCCGGTCACGAGGGGCAAAATTAGCAGGGCAGTAGTTTTCCGGGTAGCAAAAAACTCGCTCAGAGGGGCAAATTCGGATTCCTGGTGAATGTCTGCAGTATTGAAAATACCAAATGATTGTTGTAAGCGTTCAAATATTGGGGCTGTGGGCAATGGTACTGGTAAATTATCAACTACGGAGGGAACCTCCGCTTGGAGGACTGGTTGATTATCTACCCACATCAATGCAGAAACCTGCGTACTGGGCAAAGCCTGGTTTAGTTCTTGTAAGGTAGTTTCGAGGATGTAGCTCGAATCTAAGACACTACTGATCTGGTTTGAAAAGCGATTCAGTAAAGCTAGTCGTTGGGATCTTTCGTCCAATTCGGCAGTACGCCGCAGGCTTTGTTGGAAAAGGTTAGCGTTTTCAAGCGCAACTGCGGCCTGGCTAGAAAAAGTTGTGGCAGCTTGAATATTCTCTTCCGCATAGAAATTGGCTTCAATTTTTTCGAGGGCAATTACGCCAATCAATTCACCTTTGGCGATCAACGGGACACCTAACCATGAGAGTCGTTCAGGTTCAAAGCCTGGAAAACGGGTATCTTCCCGAATATCACCCACTGAAATTGAGCGATTGGTATCAATCATTTCAGTAAATAGGCGGCTATCCTCAATCGTAGTCGAAAGGCCTATCAGATCGCTTGCATTTTCAAACCCGAGTGCTGATTGGATCGAGAGGGTGTCTTCATCACGCAACCAGAGTGTACCCGTATCATAGGGCACAATATCTTGCAAGCTTCCCAACACCGATTGGATCAAAGCCTCCGGTTCCAAACTGGAAGAGAAAGTTGCGGCTACTTCGCTTAAGGCTTCCAGTTGGGCCGCTCTTTCTTCAGCCGCCTGATAGAGTCTAGCATTTTCGAGCGTAAGGGCAGTTTGTTGGGTTAATGATGCGATTAAGGCCTCATCTTCTGCACTAAAGGCGGCAGTTTCCTGGAAATTATCCAAAACCAGAACGCCCAATCTAATATCCCCAGATTGTAGGGGCAGAATTAGACTCGAAATGGGTAGAATCCCGCCCGTAGCTGCCCGGTAGTGCAATAAGTCATCTGTTTCAAGGGGATATTGACGAGCAAAATCTATTTCATCAAAACGAGCCGCTTCCCCAAGCGAAAAGACTTCGCCAATGATGGTCGCACCGGGCTGATACCTGATTTCGAGCATGGCATCATTATTCTGATAACGCGCAGCGGCCTGGGGAATGAGAAAATTTTGGGTATTGTCAAATATTGCTACCATACCTGCCTGGGCAGGCTGTGAAACTTGCAGGGCGCTTTCCACCAGAATCCGCAAAATCCGAGTTGGATCCAAGCTGCCTAAGCGTCGACTAAAATCGAGCAATAGATTAACTTCAAGTAACCGGTATCCGGTTTCGGTGATCAAATTCAAATTATTGATGGCAATTGCCGATTGATGAGCTATTAACCGGAATATTGATTCATCGTCCGAAATAAAGTCGGGTTGGGTTTTTTGAGTGATACCTAAAACCGCAGCATCTATTCCCGATCCGGCGGTAATTGGAAAAGAGATAAAGCTCTGAGCATTTAATGAGCCAAGTAAGGGTGAATTATGCCAATTCGAGTCCTTTTCTAGATTCGAGACCAACAAAATTCCACTATCTGCGAGGGCTTGATGGAGGGGATTACGTTGTCCAAACAGGGCCTCAGGATTGGCGTCCGCCGGCACTGTCCCATAAATATTTAGTAATTGGGGGGTTCCATTGCCGGGTTCAGCGACCAGCACGGTATCGAAACCCATTTGAGATAACAATCCCTGGCAAATAGTTTCTAAGATCATCTTGCGATCGGTTTGCTTATTCAGGTTTTCGACAATACTCAAGCCAGATTTGATGCGGTTGGAAGTGCGTGAAAGGTCTTCGATTACCAGGTCTTGGTGCTGAACTTTTGCAATGAAATCGGGTAGCAACTCATGGGCTTCCTGGTATTCCTCCAGATCAGATGTAAGGGAATCTTTTTGATCTTCTAAAGCTTGAAGCTTTTGTTGACTCTCGATAATTAAGGAAGCCTGACTAGCAAAGATTTCTAAAGTTTCAATGGTGGGAATGTCGGGGCGGAGATTATCAACGGGGGCATCAACACTGATTAACCCGATTGGATCACCATTTGGTTTCACCATCGGGATAATGAGAATATCTTCGGAGTTCCAATTACCAGCAGAACCATTTTGGTCTGCTCTCAGGGTGACGCTGCTAAACCCTTCTGGCATGGATGGCCTTTGGTCATGTGGAATGTAATAAGACCGCCCAAACTTAAATTCCGGTTGGGTCAGATTTTGAATATCGGCCCACGATTGGGGTTGTTGGCGCAGTTCAGTGAGTGCGTTTGTGGCAATCCCCGCGCCAGTGACACGCTCTAAATGCTGATTTTGGGGGTCGTAAACGCTTATGAGAACGATGCTAAAGGGGGTCGATGTTTGGATGCCAAAAGCGATGTCCTCGAGAGATTTTTCGAGCGATTGGGTTAGATGTAGATGCTGAGTAGCATCAAACAAATTAGAGAGTGTGCCAATCCTGCGGTTTAATAACTCATTGCGTTGGACTTGATCTTGGTAGCGGTGGGCATTTCCGATTGCAATCGCCGCTTGAACCGCCAGTGATTGGGTTATTTCAAGATCTGCGGTGCTAAAACTTTGAGGAGTGAGCGCATGGAGATAAATTATGCCAGCAACTGACTCTTGATAGGCAATAGGAACGATTAAACTTGAGCGTACATTTTCATGGGGTGGTGCCCAATTATCCTGATCTGAGGTCTCATCCTGATTTGAAAAGTCTGGGATAATGATTGGCTCTGCATTTTCGATGACAAGTTTTTCAAGCGCAGTTAATTCTTTGCTATGTGAATCCCCAATCTGAACATCTATTTTGGGGAATTTGGTGCGGATTTCACCATACTCAAAAAGCATGATTGTGCCACAATCCGCATTTGTCGTTTGGAGTGTTTCATCAAATACAAGTTGGAGCAAATGGGGGAGTTGCACCGAAGTATTCAACTCCCGGCCAATTCGGGTGATGGCGGTTAATTGTTCGACTCGCTGGCGTAAATCAACATCTGTGGCTGAGGCTAATTGGGAACGTTCATAAGCGATTGCTAGCTGACCAGCAACTGTCGCAGCTAATTGCACATCACTTTGGGTGAAGAAGTTTTCTTTTTGGCTTCCTAATATAATTTCACCCAGGCCACGGTCCCGAATAATCAAAGGGACATCGATCGCCGATTGAACGCCCAAAGGTTTGGCAATATCCTTTAGGGTAGGCACCACGTTGGATTCTGCCAGGATGTTTCCGGTCAGAAAGGGTGTTTTGCTAGCAGTAACCATTTTTCGGAAATTACTGTCACCGACGGGTAGCCGTAACAAATTAGGCATCTGATCAGGACGAATACCATAAAGCGATTCTGCGTGGAGTTGAAGTTCTCCCAGATTTTGGTCCAGGAGGAATATTCCAGCCACATCAGCTTGCAACAAACGAGCGAGTTCGAGTAAGGAGTATTTAAAGATTTCCTCAACGGTTGCGGCCGACCCCGAAAGACTGGCAATTCGGCGTAAAGCCTCAGCCCGGAGGGCGCGCCCAACAGATTGTTTGATTAGGTTAGCATTTTCGATGATTGGCGCCGCCTGACCGGCAATAATGGCCAATAGCCTTTCATCATCTTGGTTAAATGGGGTTCCATCACGTTTATTAGCGACCTGTAAATAACCAATTGAGCGCCCACCTGATTTCAGTGGTACTAATGCCATTGATCGGACCCCGGCGGCCAAAGCATTATGATGCAACCCTAAATCGATGACGCGCTGATCTTCCGCGGCAACGCTGGCAATGATGGTTTCACCCTCAAGCCAAATCGCTTCCGCCGGACTTTCAGCAGAGATAGAAGTTTGATACAACTCAACGAATTGCGGCGGGATTCCAATAAAGGGGTTATGGGCATCTAATACCCGGCGGGTTTCATCGAAAATCAAAAATCCCGCGATTTCAACATCTAGTAGGGGGGATATCCCTTGAACCAAGTTATCAAATAATTCTTGGAAATCCCTAACCGACCCAACTGCTCTCGTTAAATTGGCCAAGCTAGACAATTCGGTTGTCCGCCGTTGTTCTTCCTGGTAGGTAAGGGCATTGTGTAATGCAATCCCTGCTTGACCAGAGAGCATATTGATCGTCTCAATATCGGAATCTGTATAGGTTCCGGCTGTCATTGAGGTTAATTCCAGGGTCCCAATTAACTCGCTGCTGACCAATAAGGGCACCCCTAAATATGATTGAAAAGGATATTGATTGCGATCAATGATCGGGCGCACATCACGATTAGAGTCAACGTCAGAAATTAAAATAGGTTCGCGTTTTGAGATGAGCAGACCAGAATAACCTTCATCTGGCCGGTACCGTTCGGATGTTTTTTCAAGTCGTTGATCAATTCCTTTAATCCCAATAAAGCGATAGGGAATCAGCCAATTGTTTTTTGCATCCCAAATCGTAATTTCAGAAAAATCTGAGGGAATTAACTGGTCAACGCTATTAAGAATGGCCTCAAGCGTAGTCTCCAAACCCAAATTGGCGGCCATTGATTCACTCAGCTGCGCGAGAACCTCAAAAGTTTGATTTGCTACCGCGGTATCTTCAACCCCTGCTTCCGAAGATGCCGATGATCGAATGGAAAGTAAAACTGAGTTCCCACTGCCATTTGGAACGATATAAGAGGTACCTTCAACGGGTTGTCCATCGATTGTAAAATGGGCCTGGCCGGCAGTTGAACATAATCCCCAAAAAACATCACTTGGGCGAGAACGGCGAGCTAAGCGTTCTAAATTGGGTTCTTCATCCCATAATTTGAATTTTGCCCGGGCGGTCTGATTTATAAATGCTACTCGACCACCAGCCTGAATCATAAAAACCGCGTCATTGTGTAGAGGAATATCTGCGTTAATTGTGTTTTGATTGGGGGCAGTTTGTCGGGGACGGATTCGGGGAACCACGCGCAGCAACACTAGGATTATTACGAGAAATGATAATCCTATTACTAGTAGCAATATGCCTAGGGTAGTTGCACCTAATCCAAACATAGCACCAAGTTGGTGTTGGTTGATCCTGCTTTACGTGTCTTTGCGCCGGGCTTCGGCTGCTAGCTCGGTTATTTCGCGAATATCGGCAAACTGATAATCAGAAGGCGAAACAACCCCGATACCAATGGCCATGAGCGGCACTTTTTCTTCTTCCCCATCTTGATTGGTGGATAAGATATATCCTTGCTCACGATCCATGAAGTTGTAATGGGTGAGAACTTCTTCACCAAACCGAGATTTGATGTTTTCTTTGATCGCTGGTGCAGCTTCTTCGGTCGTAATAATTATGAAATTATCGCTGCCAGCATGTCCGATGAAATCATCGGGGGTGCCATTTGAATCCACAACTTCGTTCAGAGTCATCGCCGTGAACCGGAGAACGTCGTCACTGGCTACAAAACCGTAAGACTCTTTGAATGCGGAAAAATGATTGATACGAATATCCATTAATGCCCAGTCATCGAGCCGGATGATGCGGCGTAACTGTTCTTCTATCAATCGGCCCGAAGGTAAACCAGAGCGGGGGTCTGTCAAACTCTCTCGGTCAGCCCGGGCAATGGCATTTTGCACTCGAAGTTTTAATTCCTCGATATCGAAGGGCTTGGTTATGTAGTCATCAGCCCCGAGTTCTAGCCCTTGGAGCTTGTCGCTACGTTCATCTTTTTGGGTGAGAAAGATGACGGGAATATGACTAGTCCGAGTATTGGTCCGCAAAGTCCGGCACACCTCATAACCGTCAATATCGGGCAGCATAATATCCAAAACAATGAGGCGTGGCAGGTTTTGCCGGGTCTTTTGAAGCGCATCTGACCCGCGCGGAGCAATATCCACATCATACCCCTGACCTGTGAAGTAGATTTTTAGCATGTTTGAGATGTCGAAGTCATCTTCAACGATCAATAAACGTGTTTTGGTCATAGTGCCCTCCGATTGGAGAAATATAAAATGAAGTATTCGAAATTTTGCTAAGATTTTGCCGAACGAAAATTGAATCCGTGCTGGCGAACAATTTCTATTTGCTCTTTTGTAACCGGTTTTTCAAATGATCGAAAACCGCTGAGCCGGAAACCATGTTTTTTGCAGATGCTGGTGATCTCGAAAACGCGGTCTGGAGAAATATTTTTTCCAAGAGTGTAATCTTCAAAACGCCCTTCTAAAGCTAATGCAATCGTTTCTGCCATGCAGGCGTAAGCTTTTCCGGGAGGAAAACCGAAATCGAAATTGAAGTTTACGTTACCGGGCACATCAACCATACCGCCATCAATGATCAGGACGTCTTTCCGGATTGAGGCCACCTTGGCAGATACATCCCGGGGTCGGGCCACATCACATACTACACACCCAGGACTGAGGTGATCAGGGTCGATGATCGTTTGCGTTGCGCTCGAAACAGTTAAAATAAGTTGCGCTTTACTCAAATCGCTCAAGTCGGTGGAAACACTTATTCTTGAACCTGATTTTGCACTCAGTTCAGATTTTAAGGTGTTTAATTTTTGGGAATTGCGTCCAAAGAGAAAAATTTCAGCTACATCTTTGGCTAAAAGTTCTGCGCAAACTCGTCCGATCGTTCCGGTGGCACCAACAACGGCAGCTGTTGCAGATTTTGGATTGATATCAAGCTGGGCGGCCGCGGCTTTGATGGCTTCAACCGCAACTGAAATTGTATAAGCATCACCCGTTGTAACAGGGATATCTAATGTTTTTGCGATAGTTTTGCCGCCATCTCCAACTACGGAAGTGAATGCTCCTAAACCCAGCATATCGGCGCCCAAACGCTCTGCCAATCGACCGGTTTGAATGATTTTTCGATACGCAATTCTGACTGGTAATTCTAACATACGTGCTGCTGTCAGGGGACAGGCAATTAAGTACCCCTCTATTTGTTTTCCGGTAGCAATAGATGTAATTCCTACCACTTCAGACAAAAATACTGGTGGGAAAAAACGACACAAATAGTTAATTTGACGTTGGTTGAATATTTTGCCTAATAGGGGGTATTTTCGGCTAACGTCACGCTTGGGGTCGATGGGGTGGATGATGAAGGCGAATTTGTCCACTTTTTACCAGGTTTCATCCCCATTACCCGAGTCGGGACGATACAATTCTTTATGCAGACTTGCAAAAGGAAATTTGTGGTGGTCACTTTCTTCAAAACTTACATTTTTAGCGATAATCCGTCGTTCTGGTGAGGCAACCAATACCACATCCGATTCGATCGTTCGGGCTGGAAAGACAATCATTCCTGCTCCAATCCGACAATTATGCCCGACACAACCCCCTAAAACAGGGCGATTTGCATCTTGTAATGAACCATTCCCCGCAACCGCTTTGAGTGGGGCTGGAACTAAATTGAAATCTGTAAAAGTGGATCCTGCTCCCAAAAAAGTATTGCGACCCACAACACACATTTGGAGACAAGTGTTTTGGGCCACCATGCTGTTATCCATAAATGTGGTCATAAAAAGAGCAGCCCGAAATGGCAAAAAGGCCCCATCCCCAACAACCGATAACATTAGCTGACACCCCTGGGAAATATTGGCATTATCCCCGATAATGCAGTTCTCGATGACAACTCCCGCACCGATCGTAACATTGTCACCAATGGTGGTCGGTCCATGGATTACGGCGGAGGGATCTATGACGCAGTTGCGTCCAATTTTTACAACTTTAGAACAATCGAGAACTTGCTTGCCTTCCAGCATGGCGGTCGCCAAGATGTTAAGTTTAAAAAAGGGATTTTCCTCTAATCGGGCTTCAAACTTTGCCCCAGTTGAAAATTGACCAAAAACAACATCCGCGATGAAAATGTGAACCCAAGAATCAATCGCTAGCAGGCTGCGTTTTGGAACCTGGAAGGTTAAATCCCCTTGTTCGAAGGCCATATAAGTGGGAACATGGTAATAACCGGCCTCAATAGGGTCCAAATTAATGACGAGAGGAATAGTTTCTTCGCCCGGACCATTTGGGTAATACCATAACTCAGCCAAATATACATCATCAAATTGTGTATATGAAGTTGAAAGCGGCAAAGCGTGTTCAACAAAAGCGGGGTCAGTATTAGAAAATGCCGCCTGACAAGGTTTGTTCAGGGCTTGGGCCTTGGTTATGAAGGTTTCAATGTATTCCGTGTCGAAGTATAAATTTTCCCGGTAGGCTAAGCACGGGCCATCAACCTCGGGCAGCGGATCGCCAAATTTGACTTCGTACTCCCGATCTGAATAGGGAGCCAAAACGTCTCGATGGATCAACCATAGGGGTTTATTTTGAATCCGAAGATCCCGCGCGGTTTCATTGAACGGATGGATGAGTTTGGGGGCTTCTAGGATGATCTTCCGCATACTTATTCCCCTGTTGCGTCGGACTCAGGTTCATTCTCGAAAGGAGTATCTTCCTGATTTTTCGGCTGAATATCGGGCGGGGGGGGAACTTCAGCATCCAGGAAATCTTTCAAGGTTTTTGCAAAGTTATCCGGTTCATCGAGCATGATGAAATGTCCGGCATTTTTGTATCTTTCAATGTGAACATTCGGAATGCCAGCCTGCATGGGTTGCCATTGTTTCGGACTGACGATGACATCTTTATCGCCATACATCCCCAAAGCCGGTATTGAAATCTGATTAAGAAATGGGCGTAAATCTGTTCTACGTAAAGATGCGATGCTGTTAAGAAATGATTCAATCGTCGTTCTAGAAAGATCGCGCGCAATCATTTCATACCAATTGGGGTCTTTACAAATAATTGGGGCACTAACTCTTAAACCTGCCCGTAAAGCCCACATCGCATTGAATACCATAAATGCGATTGAGCGAAATCCAGCCAGTTTTAGGAGTAGGGCTAATGAAGATCCCACCATGGGAGAGCCAACCACAACAACTTTACTAACCCGTTCTGGGTGGGTGATGGCTACCGATAAACTTACAGTTCCTCCCATAGAATGCCCCACCAATGGCGCTTGGGCAATACCAAGCCGATCCATAAATTGATCGACCATACTCACAAAATCTTGAACTGCAAAGGTTGGTTGTTGTTTACCCGATTCGCCAAACCCCCAGAAATCTAAAGCATAGGTCCGATAATACCGGCCCAAATACCCCATGGTTTTTTGCCACAAACCCCAAGAACCCAGCCAGCCATGCAGCAAAATGACCGGACGTCCTCGCCCATATACTTCGTAGTGTACGATGCCTTGATCAGTAGTTATAGAGGACACGACGACCGATTGTAAATGCTAGCTAGTTTCCTGCTTCCATTTCAGCCAGAATACTGTAAAGAAGCTCGAGTAATACAGTTTTTACAGATTCGCGATCGATAGCAGTGCACGGTAATAATTTGACATTTGAATTAAGTCGTAATGCAATTCGAATGTCATCAACATCCCAGGCATCGTCCAAATCTTGTTTGTTGGCAGCCACAACATAAGGGGTCGGGGCATATACTCGGAAGGTCTCTAAAATGCTGCGAGCTTCTCGAAAAGTTTCTGGCCGGGTGCTGTCAACCATCACGATAAACCCAAGCATGCCCTCAGACAAAATCTCCCACATAAAATCAAACCGTTTTTGTCCTGGTGTACCAAACAGGTAAAGAACAAGCTCATCGTCTACGGTTATGCGACCAAAATCCATCGCAACCGTAGTTGTATCCTTGATGCGTTCAGCTTCTGAAGAAATTTTCCGTTCAGTTGCTACGACGTCAATTTCACTCACGGTTTGAAGACTCTACTGCAAAAAGGGTGCTAGACCCTCCTCAAAACAGCAAAAGTTT
>CAYVQU010000092.1:0-20071 GCA_964453155.1 uncultured Anaerolineales bacterium
CTATTCCGGGAATTGCTGTAAAAATCCAAACTTTATGAAAAGAATATTAAGGGCTTTTATCGCCGGCAGCCTGCTTGCCCTCCTGTTCAATTCTATATTTTTTAAACTTTTTGAGCGTTCTCTTTGGGATCAGATCCTTCTGCAAGTATTTTTGACTGCGGCTCTTGGGTATTGCATATATTGGGGTCACCAAATCTGGCCAGAGAATCTGGAACTGAGGAAAAAATACGATTTATTGGTAGCCGCACTTCCAGAGAAATCTACAGTCCAATCCTTTTTTCGGGAACATTTCTGGGGGATGCTGTTGGGCGTTTTGTTTTTTGGGGTTTATTTCGGATTAGGCCTGTTTTTTAATCAGCCGGGTATTGCTCAAGTAGATAATTTTTTTGAAGCCGATACCATGAATTGGATCGAACGTATTGCCGGTGTCGCCGGTCATGAAGAGACCATGCGGGCCCCCCATCCGTTCGCGTATTTATTATTACGACCACTGGGATGGATTTTTAACCTAATTTTCCCCGGACCATATCTAACTGCGACCTTCCTCACCGCCGGTGCTGGTGGCAGCGCGGTTTTTCTGGTTTATCTGTTTTCCCAATTCCGCACTAAAAACACTTTTTACGCCATATTGATGGGTGGATTATTTGGATTATCAACCTCAAATATGGTTTATGGCTCAGTAGTTGAGTCATATATTTTCGCAGGAGTGATTTTGCTAGCGTTTTATTTTTTTCTGCTCAACCGCGAAAAATCAGAGTGGGCTTTATGGGGATTGAGTCTGATCTCATTTGGCATTACGATTACGAATTTTGTCCAAACATGGCTGGGATATATCGCATCTCGCCCAAAATTTAATCGTGTTATACGGTTTACGGGGTTGGTTATCTCGGTCGGGATCATTCTAAATATTGTTCAAGCCGCCTGGTATCCCAGTAGCGAAATTTTCTTTTTACGGTCTGGTTCTGAAGCTGAAACTCGATTTTTATTTTCAGTTTTTCAGGAACCAAGCTGGAAAATCGTGGGCCGTTTGACGTTACTCACCCGTACAATGCTGTTATATAGCATTGTAGCTCCTTTGCCTTTTGTCGTCATTGCCCGTCCAGGTACGTTTCCTTATTTTCAGTTTTATCAAAAAATTGATGGAATGTTCTTGTATGGGGATTATAGTGGTTTAGGCCAGATCGTAGTTTTATTGTGGCTTCTGTTGTTTGTCCTTGCCACTCTCGCTTTTGTCATTAAGACCATTCGCCGTAGGCAAATTGATATTGCTTTCGGCTTAGTGCTGTGCTTGATCTTTAATTTTCTGTTGCACTTTAATTATGGGGATGAACCAATCTTATATTCGGCCCATTGGACCTATGCGTTGGTGCTCTGGGTGTCGATTGGCTGTGAGCAATGGGCCGCTAAGCGATGGTTGCAAGGCGGATTAATATTATTTTTGATCGGGTTGGTCATCAATCAATGGCAGTTTTTCCAATTTGTGATTTCAACGATGATTGCTCATCTGGGAAGTGGGTGAAGAACTCCGAACACTGGTCGGAGTTCTTCATTTAGGAAAAAGCTACATGTGGGTTCTACCCACAAACCCCGTTGGCCATTCATCCCCAGCCACAGGCTAGGGCATTCTGGCTTTTTCCCATAAACACAGTCCCCGGTTCCTGCCAGGAACCGGGGACTTTATTGCTATGGTAGTTCACCTTTTCCAATGATGCGGGTCTCAAGTGTAGCTGGATCCCAGGTTGGATCGATATCGAGATAAATTTCGTAAACGGCTGTACCTTCAACTGGAATTTCATCAAAAATCATTTCATAGTTCGTCGCGACCAACGCCCCATTATTATCATACAAGCTGATGATAACGACGCCCCCGTTTAGGGTTGATTCGGTGTTATTCAAGATTTCTCCAATAAAAGTGCCGTAGTACTCATCAAAATCTGCGCTGATTTCATTCACCGGAACAGTGACATATACTGTATTGCTTTCCCAGGTCCAATAGGGGTCCCATTGTACCGAGTAGGAGTCAGCCAGGTCGAAGAAACCGTCTTTGTAATTTACCGGCCCCCAATACAAGAAATCGTAAGGTAAGGTTTCGCCGGGGGCGAGTGCATAGACTGGCAATCCGGTTGTAGCTGCGTCAAGGACGATCCCAGCTTCATCATACAAACCTGCCACTAACTCAATATCCAGCAATATTTCGGAATTATTGGTAATTTCTCCAACCAGATGAAAAAAACCATAGGAATCAACATAGGTTTCATGTGTTTCAGCGATCAAGAAATCATAAAAACCTTCTGGGCTGATAGTTTTAGCATTCACAAAAAGCTCATGACTGGCAATATTTGCAATGCCTTCGACCGGACTGGTCATTGTGATCCTAAAGGGGGTTACTTCTCCTGGATCAAGATATCGCCCCAATACCGTACTAGAGTCGGCAGTCAGCAAATTCCCCTCGGCATCAAAAGTCGCACCGGCTAAATCATCAATTTGGACGGGATCAAGCGTGCCATTGTAGATTTCTCCGGTGATATGGATGTCGCTATCATCATCGACCGTCAGGAGTACATTGCGTATCTCAACCGGTGTTTGTTCGGCTTGACCCACACTATTCCCCACAATCTCAGCTTCGATATGATATGCACCAGTCAAATCTTCATAAACCCATAAATCAAACGGGGATGTTTGACCAGCTGGCAAGATATACATGGTTGGATTGGTAATTTCGGTATGAAGTAGATCGCCACCGACGTTAAAAACTTTGATTTCAATTTCAATGTTGTCATAAGAACGTTCTGAATTATTTTTGACGAGACCGATGACGCGGTAATCACCAAAATCATCGTAATAACCGGTCACCTGCGTAATTAGAAAGGGCGTATCGGCCATTTTTGGCTCTAAAGTTGCTGTGGGAAGATTTGCGACAATTTCTTCGGTTGGCGTCGGAGCGGATTCAGCTTTCTCAGGCACGATAGTTTGAGTTGGCGGATATTCAGCGGGGACTTCAGTGGGCACGGCGGTCGCGGTTGGTTCTGGGGCTGCCCCCGTAAATAAACTGCAGGCCAGGATAAGAAAACTAACCCCAAAGATGACGAAAATTCGCTGTAAATTCTGTTTGGCAGACATCTGAAACCTCCACAAAAGATTTTTACCACCAAGGATACAAAGAATCGCGAAGCTTTGTGACTCTTTGTGTCCTTGGTAGTTTCAATCATGATAATCAAAAGTGAGAAACAAAAATGCGGCTCTATCTAGAACCGCATTTTACTATACAACGTAGGGCGCTTCAGCGTCCTTGAGTAAAGAGCCAGGTGGTTTACCGCCCGGTGTACATCGCAAACTATGCCCCATATTTTGCCAACCGCCCCGCATGACCCAACGCCAGCGGCATAATATCGGTCGCCGGGAAAGTCCCCAACCCGCCGCGGGCGCAGGCCCGTTCACCAAATTCGGTCTCGGTGTCAGGCATATTGAATCCCGAAGAATACAACAAGGTTGGCACCGGATGCCAGGAATGGGACTTCATCACCGCAGGCGTGGAGTGATCACCAGTGATGA
This sequence comes from uncultured Anaerolineales bacterium, assembly GCA_964453155.1. Classification (GTDB taxonomy): domain Bacteria; phylum Chloroflexota; class Anaerolineae; order Anaerolineales; family UBA11858; genus CAYVQU01. Next base: position 3,553 of record CAYVQU010000092.1, read on the forward strand.
CCAATACATCGGGGTTGAGATCGAGCAGTGCCGGTAGGGCCGCATCCACACTCTCGATAACTTTGACTTTGCCATCAAAATTGCCATCTTCGCCGGTGCTATCCGTTTTCTTGATGTGGACGAAGAAGAAATCATATTCGTCCCAGTATTTTTTGACGGCGGCAAATTCGTCCGCGGGATAATCACCCTCGAATGCCACAGTTTCCATCCCGACGAGGCGGGAAACACCTTTGTACATGGGGTAAACGGCCACACAGGCGGCTTTCAGACCGTAGGCTTCTCCATAGGAGACCAAACCTGGATCAGTGGCGAAACCGCGCAGAGTCAGGCCGTTGGCTTTGGGTTGATCTTTGATCGCCGCGCGTGCCGCGGCCACCCATTGGTTTAAGATATTGGCTGTATGTTCAGCAGCAGGATCGGTAGCAGTCACTGGCAGGGGTTCGACGCCAGTTTTTTGGGGATCGGTATCCTTCAGAGCCGGGTTCAGACCTTCACCACGCATCACCACTGTGAAACGATATTCCTTGACCTGTTCGACTTCTACGGTGACACCCGGAATTTGGACGGTTTTCAAAATATTGACTACCGGGAGAGATTCTTCATTGGGAAGACGTCCCGCGCGGCGGTCAGTGATCTTCCCGTCGGCGTCCAAGGTGCAGAAATTACCGCGGGCGGCAACATCTCCTGGGTTGACTTTCAGCCCTACCCCCGCGGCGGACAAGGCCCCGCGGCCGACCCCATGCACTAGGGGATCATATCCAAACAACGCCAGGTGCGCCGGACCAGATCCGGGGGTGATTCCCGGTTTAATCGGGTGAATCAACCCCAAGGTACTTTTGGCTGCCAAAGCATCCATATTCGGGGTGTTGGCGGTTTCTAATTCGGTTTTGCCGCCCTCATTTTTTGGCAACCCACCTAAACCGTCCAACACTAATAGGACGATTTTCGAGTTGGCAGGTTGAATCAGGGGTTTAAGATAATCGTAAGGCATGGTTTCCTCCAATAAATAAAAAAATCACGCAAAGACGCTAAGGTGCAAAGAAATAAAAATAACTTGGCGACTTTGCGGCTTTGCGTGAGACTTTTACATAAAACTCCCCGCGGACGCCAGTCTGACTGCATCCGCGGGGCGGTATTTCAGGGGATCGATTGAGCTCGAATTAGCGAACGGCTTTTTCGGTCTCTTTATCGAAGATGTGCATGTTGCCCATGTTGAAGGTCACTTGCACTTTGTCACCCATCCGGAAGCTGGTCCGGGGGTCGATGCGGGCGACGTAGTCGTGGTTACCGCTCTTCAGGAAGACGAAAATTTCGTTACCCATCAACTCGGTGACTTCGACCGAACCCTCGACGGTGGCGCCGATGATGCCGGGGGCTTCGTACTTCGGATCGTAGACGTCCTCGGGGCGCAGACCGAAAATTACGGACTTGCCGGTGTGCGGCATATACACATCGTTATACTGTTCGGGAACCGCAACTTTGAAATCACCCGCGTCAACGACAACATTGTTGCCATCTTTGACCAGTTGGGCGTCGAAGAAGTTCATGGCGGGGGAGCCGATGAACCCGGCGACGAACAGGTTTTCGGGTTTATCATAGAGGGTTTGGGGGGTGTCCAACTGCTGCAGCACACCATGGTTCATGACGGCGATGCGGGTGGCCATGGTCATGGCCTCCGTCTGATCGTGGGTCACGTAGATGAAGGTGGTTTGCAGGCGTTGGTGGAGCTTGGTGATCTCCGTGCGGGTCTGAACGCGCAGTTTGGCGTCCAGGTTGGAGAGGGGCTCATCCAGGAGGAAGACCTTAGGTTCACGCACGATGGCGCGCCCGACGGCCACACGCTGTCGCTGGCCACCAGAGAGCTGGCGGGGTTTGCGGTCGAGGAGGGCCTCGATACCGAGAATTTCAGCGGCCTCGTCTACGCGGCGTTTGATCTCATCCTTGGGGTACTTGCGGAGTTTCAGGCCGAACGCCATATTATCGTACACCGACATGTGGGGGTACAGGGCGTAGGACTGGAACACCATTGCGATGTCGCGGTCTTTCGGGGCCACATCATTGACAACCTGATCGCCGATCAAAATCCGGCCCTCGGTGATGTCTTCTAGTCCGGCCAAGCAGCGCAACGCGGTGGTTTTGCCACAGCCAGAGGGTCCAACGAGGACGAGGAATTCCTTATCCTCAATGACGATGTCAAGGTCGTTGACGGCCACAACATCATCGAAACGTTTGGCAACATGTTCGTATATTACCTGTGCCATAATGGTCTTACTCCTTTCGGTCGAATGTATAGTGGGGTAATTATAGTGTGAAATTTCGCAATTAGCAATTGCCAATTGCGAAATTTCACACTAGAATCACCCTATGGCCAAGAAAAAAGATGGAGTGACCCCGATCCGCAGGCAGTATTTAGAGATTAAGCGTCAGCATCCTGATCATATTTTGTTCTTCCGGTTGGGGGATTTTTATGAGACTTTCGATGAAGATGCGCATACCGTTTCGAAGGTTTTGGATATTGTTCTGACTTCCCGCAATGTTCAGAAGGGAACCCGCGTCCCAATGGCGGGGATTCCGCATCACGCCATGGAGAACTACCTTGGGCGGTTGATTGATCAGGGTTATCACGTCGCGGTTTGTGAGCAGGTTGGGACCGAGCCTGTCAAAGGCCTGATGCCGCGCAAAGTAGTGCGCGTAGTCACTCCTGGGACCGTAGTAGAAGAAGGTTTGCTGCCTCAAGATGCCAACAATTATCTGGCCGCCATCATCATTCAGGACGGGCGTGCCGGGGTGGCCTATATCGATATCACTACTGGTGAATTTGCAGTCACTGAGTTGAACGGGGCCGACATTCAGGGTATTGTTCGGGCCGAATTGATTCGCCTGAAACCGGCCGAAGTGCTCCATCCCGATGATATGGCCTTTACCAACGGGGCTCCCGGATTTACGACACCCTGGCCCGATTGGCGCTTTGAGCTAGCCCGGTGCGAAGGTGTCATTCAGGATCAATTTAAGGTTGGTTCCCTCGATGGTTTTGGGTTGCGCGGGCTCCCCCTGGCCGTTCGGGCCGCCGGCGCCGTGATCCAATATCTTCAGGATACCCAACCGGCCGCGCTCAAGTTGCTCACTGGCCTGAGCACTTACAGTACGACTGAGTTTATGACCCTCGATGCGGCCACCCGTCGCAATTTGGAACTCACCGAAACCATCCGCCGGGGTGAAGTTCAGGGATCCTTGTTAGGAGTACTGGATTATTCCGTCACACCGATGGGGAAACGGTTGATCCGTCAATGGGTCGGCAAACCATTGCTGGATGTCGATCAGATTCGATCCCGGCAGGCCGGGGTGGGTTTCTTTTTTGAAAATGGACTGCTGCGGGCTGAATTTCGGGCCGCACTCAAACCTGTCAACGACTTAGAGCGGCTCACCAACCGGATTTTAGGGGGTACGGCCCAACCCCGGGATCTGGCTGCCACCCTCAACACCCTCCGGCTACTCCCAGCGATTAAGGAATTAATCCCCAGCGATGCAGATTCCCTCACTGAAGTTATTTCATCCTTAAACATTTGTGCTGACGAAACGAGCTTGCTTCAATCTGCCCTGAGCGACGATCCCCCCGCCACGCTGGGGAACACCGGCATCATCCGTTCCGGATTTTCCGCCGAACTCGATGGCGTGATGGAATCGTCCCGCCACGCTCGGGAGTGGATCGCCAATTTGCAATCCGTTGAACGCGAGCGGACGGGCATCAAAACCCTCAAAGTTGGCTACAACAAAGTTTTTGGTTACTATATCGAAGTCACCCGCGCCAACGCCGAATTGGTCCCCGAAGAATACATCCGCAAACAAACCTTGGTCAATAACGAGCGCTACATCACCCCCGAGATGAAAGAGTACGAAGCCCTGGTGCTCAACGCCGAAGAGCGGATAAAAGAAATCGAGCGGCGGCTGTTCCACGAAGTTTGCGCCCGGTTGGCCGGTTCGGCGGGGAAGATGTTGGCAACAGCCCGGGGAGTAGCCCAATTGGATGTGTTGGCCGGATTGGCCGAAGCTGGGGCGTTGAATGGCTATATTTGCCCGAAGGTGGTTGGCGAAGATGTACTCGATATTCAAGGGGGGCGGCATCCGGTGGTGGAGCATATGTTGGTGGGGGGCAATCGTTTTGTTCCCAATGACACCATCTTTGAAGATGGCGAGCGTCTGCGGATCATCACCGGGCCGAACATGTCGGGTAAAAGTACGTTTTTGCGACAGGTGGCCTTAATCGTGCTGATGGCGCAGATGGGAAGCTACGTCCCAGCAGAGTCGGCGAAAATTGGCTTGGTAGACCGCATCTTCACCCGCATTGGGGCTCAAGACGAAATCCATGCCGGGCAATCGACGTTTATGGTGGAGATGGTCGAGACCGCCAATATTCTGAATCATGCCACCCCTCGCAGTTTGCTGGTCCTTGATGAAATTGGGCGCGGCACCAGCACCTACGACGGGGTTTCGATTGCCTGGGCGATGGTCGAATATGTCCACAATCATCCAGGACTGCGGGCGAAAACGCTGTTTGCTACCCACTATCATGAATTGACGCAACTCTCCGATCTACTGCCCGGCGTGCGGAATTACAACGTGGCGGTCAGTGAGGCTGATGGGGAAGTGGTATTTTTACACAAGATCATCGCGGGTGGTGCGGATCGTTCTTATGGTATCCACGTGGCTCAATTGGCCGGACTCCCGCGGCCGGTCATCCAACGGGCCGGGGAAATCCTAAAACATTTGGAGACCTCCTCAGGTCGGGCGGTGAAGATTGACCCCCAAGTGCCGCAGCAGCTAAATTTATTTCCTGAGACGAATCCACTCTTAGATGAATTAAAAGAGATCGATTTGAATACCCTCTCACCAATCGAAGCCCTCAATCGATTGTACGAGTGGCAGAAGAAATTTATCAGTGAATGAAATTGATTTGTCCAAATCAATTTCATTCACACATTTTCCCCCACACCCCCGTCCATTCTGGCAGCCGGATCCAATTGTTCACTCGAATTTTCTCGGCTAATTCTGCCCCAAAGAAAAATTCGGTCCACTCTACAGCTTTTTCCAAGGTGGAAAACTGATAATCAGTTGGAATTTCCTGCCGCTCGAATCCCCAATCATTTTCTAAATAAGCATAATATTGGGCTAAACCCTCATGCGGCGCCGCGGGGATGGTACTGCCGGTGGTCAAAGTCTCCATGATGATGAGTACGCCGTTTGTTTTCACCACTCGTGACATCTCAGCTAGCGCGGTATCGACCTGGTTTAGCCAGTCATTCCCAAACCACCCCTGAAAATGCCCAATTGCCCATCCCACAGTGATGATGTCAAATTCACCATCATCAAACGGCAATTCCCGAATATCACCCTGAATCAGTCCGCATTCCAAGTTCCGCGCTCCCCACTGTTGCTGTTGTTCTTGCAGCATTCCCCAGTGCAAATCCATCCCAAAAATTTGTGCAACCCGATCATGCAAAAGCAGCGGCAATCGCCCGGTGCCAGTCCCTAAATCCAGGACACGTTTACCCTTGAAAGTAGTCACATTCTCCAGCGCGGGGAGGAGATTGCCATCAACATCTTCAACCGCGATCATGCGGTGATATTTGTCGGCTTGATTTTGGTAAATATCAATGTAATGGTCCATACACTTATCGCTTTTTGCCGCTTATCAAAAATGCCCCAGCCCAAACCATGAATGCCATCAAAACGACTGGCCCGAGAAAACGGACCCAGGCAGCGGTGATGTCCGCGATATACGGCCCAATTAGCAGCAGGTCTGCGGTTGAATTTTGGGCTACCGAGAGGGCCAGATAGGTTACGCCCAAAGTGAGTAAGTTATCTCGAAAATGATGATGGAAAAAACCAGCCACTAAACCCAGAATTATCAACACGTGGGATGCCCAACCACCCAAATTAACAAATACTGTCACCAGGGCTAAGACCATCCCGCCAAAAAAAGTCCATAAACCGATTGCTTTTGTATCCATAGGCTACTCCTGATATTTTCTAAGAAATCCAATTGAGTTAGTTTAACATAAATGCCAGAGTAAAACTATTTCATTGCAAGTAATTTATTTTTGTATTCTCGGATGTTGAAGTAAAAAAAGTCACCGCAGGGTGACTTTTTTTCGGCTCCTTGGGCCAATTACAAATTGTAAAGGGCGACAGTCACATTAGGTAATCAACGCAAACCAGAGACCGTCACCCGAATTTCTAAGTTGGGTTCATACTGGTATACAATGCCAATGTATTTCCAGTGGGGTCCTTGAAAAATGCGAACCAACCCACGGTCGGAATTTCGGTTTTGGGAGCCACTGTTTTTCCGCCATTGGCTTCGATTTTTACGAGAGTCGCGTCAATATCTTCGGTTTGGAGATAAACGACAACTTTGCCGACGGGATTCTCATCGCTCACATTACTGAACCCGCCGCCCTGACGTTCGGCATATTCGAACATGGTGTAATCCATGGCTTTATCATGGGCGATTTTCCAGCCAAAAACTTCATCATAAAACTTTCCGGCTGCGGCTGAATCTGATGCCGGAATTTCAATATGGACAATAGGGTGATTAGACATTTATTACTCCTTTGGGATTTTCGATTGCCAATGCAATTATTGTAGCACTAATGTTCTGGTTTTGAGATTAATATCCGATAATAAATATCCAAATTGAAATAAATGAATCGAAATCTTATGAACCTTCTCGCAACCTTGGGGGTTAAAAATCGTAGACTAATGTTGACGGTATAAGTGTGTGACGGTATATGGTAAAAATATAAACTGACAATATTAGCCGTCACACCTGAGCAGTTTTCGGTTTGAACAATATTCTGTTTCAAGATTCATTCCAAAAACTACTAAATCCAAGCGTGTGACAGGATATTTTTCCTGGTTTTCAAGTTTTATGGATGGAGGATATTATGAGCAAGAAAATGCGTTCAAATCTCGCCATGGGATTATTGCTGATTTTTATCGGAGGCTGGTTTCTGGCAGTTCAATTCTTACCCAATTTGGGAAACTGGTTCTGGGGTTTCTTTGATTGGCCGGTGTATGTCATCGGTGCTGGGATTTGTATGTTGATCTTCGGTATCGTGGTCGGCGCGCCGGGTATGGCGATCCCCGCGACGATTGTTGGTGGGATTGGGGGTTTACTCTACTACCAAAATGTTACCGGCGATTGGGATAGCTGGTCTTATGCCTGGGCCTTAATCCCCGGATTTGTCGGAGTTGGGACCATGTTGGCCTCCGTTTTAGGCGAAGGTGGCAAAGGTGCTTTCCGTTCAGGATTGACTTTGGTCTTCATCAGCCTGGTAATGTTTTTGATCTTTGGGGCTTTCTTTGGAGCCAATCCGCTTGGAATGTACTGGCCGGTGTTGTTAATCGCTTTGGGCGTTTGGATGTTACTGCAACCCTTATTCAAAAAATTTAAATAGGTGGAGTGATGATGCGATCTACAAACATGTTTTGGGGTGGGGTCCTAATTGTCATTGGCGGTCTGTTTTTGGCCAATACGCTAGGAATTTTCAATATCAATTTGTGGCAAGTGATCTGGCCGTTGCTGCTGATTTTAGCGGGGGTTTGGATGCTGATGGGTTATTTTATGCGCGACCGAATAGCGCCGATTGAGGGTGAAACAGCAGCGATTCCGCTAGATGATGCCAGTCAGGCTAAAATAACTTTTAATCATGGGGCTGGAAAACTCTATCTTAAATCCGGTGCTGATCCAATGGATTTGGTAACCGGAACTTTTGGCGGTGGCCTGGATTCATCCGTTCGACCAGTAGCAGATGGATTGGATGTCTCTTTACGGGTCCGTGATCGCGGGCAAACCTGGTTTGTACCGTGGGTGTGGGGACCCCATTCTCAAATTAGTTGGGATGTGTGCTTAACGGACGAAATTCCCCTTGATTTAGTCGTGAAAACCGGAGCCAGTGATACCCGCCTCGACTTGACCGATTTACAGGTAACCAACCTGCGGGTTGATACCGGGGCCAGCGCGACTGAAATATTATTGCCGGATAGTGTGGCTGAGACCAAAGTTGTTGTCAAAGCAGGCGCGGCCTCAGTAAAAATTCAGGTACCCGATGAAGTTGCAGCCAAAATTCGAGTTACCGGCGGCATGATGAGTGCTGGGGTGGATCGCAGTCGTTTCCCCAAGTCGGGCGGCTACTACCAATCACCCGATTATGACACTGCAGCCCACAAAGTCGAGATTCGGGTTGATATGGGGGCCGGTTCGGTATCAATCACCTGATTTTTAACACGGGTCTCGCGAATGAGTGTGGATTTTCATATAAAAATCGGTTCTAATCCGCGGATAGCGCAGCGTAATTGGCGTTATTCGCGTTCTATTGGGAGAGAAACATGAAACGTTTTGATATGCGTATATTGTGGGGGGGCTTGCTAATTTTGGCTGGAGGATTATTCTTTTTGCAGGAATTGAATTTGATTCCCGATGCCTGGGATATTATTTGGGGGTCCTTATTTGTGATTGCCGGGGGCGTGTTTTTGTACGCCTTCTTCCGCGATCGCTCCCAATGGTGGACATTAATTCCTGGCCTGGCATTGTTGAGCTTGGGGGTGATTGTTGCGGTGGAGGAATTTTTCCCCGGAATGGATTGGACTGGGGCGCTATTATTGGGGGGGATCGGGCTTGGATTTTGGGTAATCTATTACCTACATCGCGAACATTGGTGGGCTATCATCCCAGGTGGCACCTTGGTGACTCTGGCCATAGTTGCTGGTCTTGATTCGGTTTGGGGTGATGAGGTTGGTGGCGCGGTGTTCATGCTAGGATTGGGGGCAACTTTTGCCCTTGTTGCTCTCCTTCCCAATCCCCACGGCCGGATGACTTGGGCATTTATTCCCGCAGCAGTATTGGTTGTGATTGCCTTGTTTACTATGACGGCCCTGGTAAACGTGCTTAATTTTATTTGGCCGGTGGCCTTGATCCTATTGGGTGTCTATTTCATCCTCCGAAACTTCAGATCATAGGTTGATAGCCTGGTCAGGCCGGATAACCCGAAAATCACGAATGGCATGAATGGCACGAATTCATTAATTTATTCGTGCCATTTGTTTTCACTTGGCCCCATTTTTTCGCAACTTTTTTTGGAAACAACCGTAATTTAGGTATCAACATTTTTTTTAAATTGGAGTTAGTTATGGAAAGAAGACTTTTACGTAGTTCAACCGACAAAATGCTCGGTGGCGTTTGTGGGGGCCTGGGACAGTATCTGGGCATTGATCCGACCTTCATCCGGATTGTGTTTTTTATCATGGTCTTTGGTGGCGGTTTTGGATTTTGGGTGTATGTTTTACTGTGGGTTCTGATTCCTGAAGATGAAGGACAATCCCAGGATTTTGGTGATCGGGTTCGGCATATGGGTGACGATTTTGCCACCGCAGTCAGCAGCCCGCATCCCAAAGCCGGGCTAATTGTTGGGGGCGGCTTGATCCTGATGGGGTTGTTCTGGCTAGTCGAGCAATTAAACATATCCTGGTTGTGGTGGTGGGATTTCGACGTCTTGTGGCCGGTTTTGCTGATCATCGCTGGGGGTGTCTTGCTGCTGCGATGGTTTGGCGAACGGAAAGTGTAGGTCAGTTTGTTCGTTGGCAGTTGGTTTATCGTTTAGAGTGAACTTACAAATGAACAAACCAACCATCAAACTAAAAATCAATTATTTGGAGCAATTATGAGTGAAAATCGTGAACAAAAACCCAAACGCCGGGAGCGACCGAGTTTTTTGTGGCCAATAGTTTTAATCCTGGTTGGTGGGATTTTCTTGTTGAGCAATTTAGGGATGGTTGATGAAGATATTTGGGACAATATCTGGCAACTATGGCCCTTAATTTTGATCGTGATTGGGTTGGACAGTTTGTTCCGCCGCAATGAGATTGCCGGACCCGTTTTTATGATTGGTTTAGGGGTTGCTTTCTTATTGAGTAATGCCGGGTGGATGAGTTGGCTGGATTGGGATGTCCTCTGGCGACTGTGGCCGATCATTTTAATTGCGGTTGGTCTAGAAATTATGATCGGTCGCCGATCCTTGTGGCTTTCCCTGTTGACCGTCGTTGTTATCATTGCAATTTTAGGTGGGGTGCTGTGGTTGATGGGGTTGAGTCCGGCGCAAGGGGACCGCTTGGTTGATCAAGTTATCGATCAGCGCCTTGTAGATATTTCTCAGGCGAAAATATCGATTAGTCCCGCGGCAGGAGAACTTAAAGTATCCGAAATGTCTGACGTGCAATCATTAATTTCTGGAGAAGTTAGCACTGGGAATACTCGTCGGATCTATACGGACTACTCTGTCAGTGGTTCGACCGGATATTACTCCATTGACAGCCGATCTGTTGGCACCTTCAATCGCAATCCTTCTTGGGAGTGGGATTTGAGCCTGACAGACAAAATTCCCCTTGATCTGGATCTGGCGATGGGTGCCGGAGCGATGGAGATTGACCTATCCCGCCTGACTCTCACCGATCTCGATGTTGCCCAAGGGGTGGGTGATATGGTATTGGTCATCGCTTCCGAAGAAGAATATAAGGCCGATATCAGCCAGGGAATTGGGAGTATCGTTATTGAACTCCCCGAAGATGCGGGTATTCGCCTTGAAGTCAGTCGCGCCATATCTGATCTGGTTGTGCCCTTTGATTTCGAAAAAAGTGATGATTATTACTTCTCGCCAAATTATGATGAAGCCGAATACCAACTTGATGTCGAAATCAGTCAAGGTATTGGCAGCATCGTAGTTCAATATGGGAAGTGAATTTGTTGGATAATTGGTTCGTTTGCCGGCTGGTTCGTTGAACAAGACGAATTAGTCAGCAAGCGAACTAACTACCAAATTAAGACCTATGCCCAAACTTTGCCCTAAGATTATCCTTGAAGGCACTCGCCTGACCCATAAAACCGAATTGGCATTTACGCTCAATGAACATCCCCGAGTGACTGGCCCCCGGAAATACCGTTATCACAACCCCCTCATTTCATCTGAGTGGGGGAGTTTTATCAACGAACCTTGGGGCCGCGGTCCCATCAATTTCAACCCCAACGAAGAGCACCAGGCCATGGAAGTTTATCAGACCTGGGCACGGATGTTTGAACTTCAGCGCTACTATTCCTGGATCATCGACCGCTTTCACATTTCGACGCGCTTATATCAATTGCGCGTCCATGGGGTAGACTATCCCTTTCGCTGGCTGGAGCAGCGCTTGCTTCCTCTCGGTTTTCATCTGGTTTTTGTCACTCGCAGCCCCGAATCGTTTGAGGCCGCTCGCGTGGAACGCCTAAAGGTCTCGGGAAATCCCGCCCAGTACGATGATTTGAACATTTTTATCGAGGAACAAGATATCTGGCGACAATTGGTGTCTGAATCGATTTTACCCACGATGGAAATCGATATTTCGGATGATGATGTGGCCGCGGCAGCAGATAAAGTTGCCGATTGGCTGGATGAAACCGGAGGATTGTACGCCCAATAAAATTTCTGCTTCCCCCCAAAAAAGTTCCCCGGAAACTGGGTTCAAAGACCCTTAAGTTTCCGGGGAACTTTTTTAGTTCACGACATTACCTGACGTCGAATCGTCTGTTCCTCCAACACCCACAACTCTGTCGCAAACCGTTCGATGAAGTAGCGGTCGTGAACCACAGCTAAGACAGTTCCCTCGAATCCCGATAAGGCTTGTTCAAACCGTTCCCGGGAGGGGATATCAAGATGGTTGATGGGCTCATCCAGGATCAAGAAGTTGCAGCCCTCAGCAACGAGTTTGGCCAGCATCAGGCGGGAGCGTTCGCCATAACTCAACTGGGCTATGGGGCGTAAAGGATCATCCCCTGAGAAAAGGAAATAGTGCAAGAAAGTGCGGGTTTCTGTGAGATTGAAGGATGAGCTGCCCTGGATCGTCTCGACGGCATTCATTTTAGGATCGAGGGTTTCTTGCTCTTGAGACATATACCCGAGCTTGACGCTGGTACCCAGGCGGGTTCGTCCGTGGAGGGGGAGTAGTTTGCCGGCGATGGCTCGCAACAGCGTAGTTTTTCCCGATCCATTGGGCCCCGTGAACGCGATCCGCTGACCGGATTGTACCTGCAAATTGAGGCCAACAAGAAGGGGGTCAAAGCCGGAATAACCTACCGATAATTCTTCAATTGCTAAGACATCTTTCCCCAAACGGTTGGGGTTTTCAAACTCTAGCTTAATTTGCCAGGAGGCCTTGGGGCGCTCAACCCGTTCCTCGGAAGCAACATAGCGATCCAGTTTCTTCTCCCGAGATTTATATTTCTTGGCAACCTTTTTGGCGATCCCTTGTTGGTAATCTTTGTAGCCCTTGAGCTTCATCTGCTCGCCGCCGACGCGCACGGAACTGGCTTCACGTTCGGTTCGTTCAGCCTGGGCGCGGGTGCGGGCGATATCACGTTTCATCCGTTTTATTTCGGCAACTTGATCATTATAGGCGGCTAATTTTTTATCAAACTCCATCGATTTCTGCTCGATGTAATCGGTGTAGGTACCTTCAAATGAGCGGATTTTTTGAGTAGCAGGATCAAGTTCTAACACTCGGTTGACCGTCTGGTCGAGAAAAGTCCGGTCGTGGCTGACGATCAGAGCTGCACCGCGAAACGCGCTTAGCCAGTCTTCGAGCCATTCGAGCAATGCAATGTCGAGATGGTTGGTGGGTTCGTCGAGAAAAAGAAGTTGGGGATCTGAGACTAATACCAGCGCGAGCGCCAGGCGCGTTTTTTGACCGCCACTCAGGGTCACAGCGAGTTGATCTTGGGGTAGGGTGTCGATTTCGAGGGCATTCAGGATGGTGGATAGTCGCCCAATATCTGAAGGTTGTTGCAAGCGATCGAGAATGGCATCGTATTCGGCTTGGAGGCTGAGTTGCTTGGGGTTTTCGGCGAGTTTGATCGCGAGTTCGCCCAATCGGGCTTCGAAAATCTCGGGATCGCCGGTCGCCGTTTTGATGAGATCGGAGATGGTAAGTTCTGGGGGGGGGATAAATCCTTGGGAGAGGTAGCCCACCCGCAAATTCGAGGGGGTGAAGCTGGCATGGCCGGAATCGGGGGTTTCTTCTCCAGTCAGAATCCGTAACAAAGTTGTTTTGCCACAACCGTTAGGACCGATCAAACCAACGCGTTCGCCCGCGTTGACGTTGAAAGAAACTTCATCCAGAATGGTATTTAGTTGATAAGATTTTGATATTTGATGGGCAGTGAGCATTAAGACGATCCTGTAGTTGTCCGCTAGGAAACAAAAAACCGAGGGCAACGCGCCCTCGGCTGAAATTAAAATCAGCGGGTTCGTACCCGGAAATACTTGGTGGTTCTACAGATTGTCCGTCATTATCGCTCCAAAGTGAGATTTCGGCGAGATTATACCACAGTCGCATCCAAGGAAATATCCCGACCCAGGTTTTTTCTCAGAAAGTGATCGGGTTGGTATCAGGTAGCCATTTCGGGATGTTTACATCATAGGTTTACAGACCGTTATTCGGTGGATAGCGAAAGTTGTTACTGAAAAATCTTCCACTTCAAGCCCGGCAGCGCGGCAGGTTTGGTTGAAATCCTGTCGAACCCATTGACGCATATACTCGGATTTATCCACAATCGAACCGACGAGTCCCCAGGCCCAATGTAGTTTCGAATTAAAAGGTTGATGCGGTTCGACTAATACTACTTTTCGACGGGTAACCCGGGCCATTTCTGAAAGTACCTGGTTTTGGGTAGCTTCAGGCATATGATGGAGGGCCAGGGACAAGGTAGAGATATCGAAATAGTTAGCGGGGAATTTGAGAGCGGTCGCATCCATGTTCAACCAACTTGGTTTATTGCCATTTGATTTTTTTTCTGCTCGGACTAACATACTATCAACAATATCAATCCCGGTGACTTCTGCGCCTAGTCGGGCAAAGGCCAGTGCCAATTCTCCAGTCCCGGTGCAAACATCCAATACTTTATCTCCAGGATTGAGTTGACATAATTTAATGACTTTTTGACGAGTTCCTTTACGTATAAATTCAACTCGGTCGTAGTATTTAGCCGCCCAACCATAATGATGGTGGACATGATTTCGAAAATCGCGTTCCATGAAATTCCCTCGAATGTGGAGTGTGGTGATGCCCCAAAAAATAGTTTCCCAGCACCGAGTAAATAATCCTGAATGGACAAGATTGAGTACCCGTTTCCGGGAAACTTGGGCTAGACGTGGTGAATAAGTTTCTTGCCGTTTGGATTATACCCCCTCTCTAAGGGATTTCAACCGTAACCTGCTCCAGAACGGCTATTATTTTTGTTAGGGTGTATTTTCAGGAGGCTGGTGCGGCGCGTTCCACGCGGGTGATTTATGGCAGTGTACTACTTGCCAGTCGCCATCGATTTTCACAATTACCCGGCTTTCATTATGGGCTACGACTTTCACACCGGTGGGTAGGCTGGTGCTTAACATCAGGGTGTAGCTGGCGATGGCCGTATCGCCATAACGCTGGATGTGCAGGTTGGCGAAATCAAACCGGGTTTTGCTGGGGAAGGAATCATCATCACTCGTTTCCGCGCCAAATACAGAGCCGCGCGTCGCCGCTGATTCCATCATAAAATCATGAAACGGAATTCCATCAATCCGATGAGGCGATACAAACCACTCGTAGAGGGTCAGATCTTTGGCTGTGGAAGCATGGTAGGCGTCAACTTCATTATTCATGATCGATTCTATGTGGTTGAAGAGAAAAGTGTAAATTTCAGGATCGTGCGACATCGTTTCCTCCATTTCAAGGATGCTATTCTGATCGATTTTTGCTCCGCTCCTGGCTAAAGCCTGCCGGGTAACGATTGCGGAGTTTTTCTACATTCTGACTGGCAATTTCCCCAAGATCCAGTCCAACAGCTGAGGCCGCCTCGGCCACATACCACATGATATCTCCGAGTTCATCGGCTAAAACTTCTGGAGTGATATCGGTATGGCCGTGAGCGGTGAGTTTCTTTACTAAATTGGCGAATTCACCGGCTTCTCCAGCTAGTCCTAAGGCGGCGATAATTAAGCGCCGGTCACCATCGCCGCCAGCTCCAGCGGTGCGCTGGGCATATCCTTGATATTGTGATAGTGTTAGTTGTTTCATTGTTCGCTAGACGCAATTTCCTTGATTTGGTCAACCACACGCTCGAGTTCAGCGACCATGGGGTTGGTGGGGATTAATTTCTTGAACTTGTCGACCAAGGCGGTGTAATACCAGAGCGAACCATCTTTCTTCCCATTGAATTTATCCCAAATGATATTACCTGCCTGGCGAAGGTCACGGAGGATTGACCGGGCGTTATGAAGTTTGTCTGCTAGAGATACTAAGAGCACTTCAGCAGTGGTTTCATCTAGATGGGCTAAGTATTTCATTTTGCGGACATCCCAGTCGGGTTTCGGCTTAACATAGGCATCAGTGCAACCATCAACGATGTCCGCTACCCGAGAACCAAACCGAGTTTGGATTTCCTTCAACATCTCCATTCCGCCACAGTCTTCGACGGCATCATGTAATAGCGCGGCGACTGCAGTGTCTTCACCGCCCCCATGTTCTAACACTAAGGCGGTGACACTAAATAAATGCGAGACATACGGGACAGAAGTACCCTTGCGAAGTTGGGCGGCGTGCGTTTCGGCTGCAAATTGAAGTGCTTGGTTAAAACGCGGTCCAAGTAACGGTTTTTGGTCTTCCATTGCATTTCCTCCTAATGTTTATTCGATGATCTCAAGATGGATTGTTGATTTTTTTAGCCAGATGTTGTGGGTTTGACAGATTTCCTTCAACTGGTTTTTCTCCTGATCTGTAAGGGAATCTGCCGCAGATATCAAAATCCCACTAACTTGTTTTGTTGCCAATAAATTGACTATGTTATTAATATTGCCAATAACCGGAATCCCTAAAATATTCCGTTTCTGTTTATAAGGATCGTTATCGATGAAGCCGATGGGTCTTAGCCGCTTTTCGGTTTCTTGTGAAAGCCATTGAATTAGCCGAATACCTGAGTCATCGGCACCGTAAATTAGGATTGGGGCTTCGGCATGTTGCTCGCGAGTTTGGTGGCGATAGACTTGATCCAGAATCGTGAAAGATGACCGGGAAATTACCAAGCCCAAAAGTAACAAAATTGCAAAAATGACAAAAATCCGATAAGAAATAGCCAGAGGGTAATAGACCCAGGCCATGACAAAGGCGGTCAATAAGACTGCACCAATTACCGCGCGTGAATAGCGGAGTAAATCACGGATACCTAAATACTGCCAAACCCCGCGATAGATTCCAAAACCTAAAAAAGAGAAGTACGAACCAGCTAACGCGATGGGCAGTGAGCCTAAAAATATCTCTAAATTGATGATATCGACCAGGCTGCCAAAATGAATCCAAAACGCCAGGTAATAGGCGATGCTAAATATGATGAGGTCAAAGAAAATCTGGTACGGTTAGATTTTGAGTAAAAGCACCTTTACAAATTAACAACGGGTAGTTT